>CALEMB010000192.1 GCA_937902805.1 uncultured Bacteroidales bacterium | reverse complement strand
CCTTCTCACTCGTAGAGATATGCCTTTTCTCTCAAAGCAACATGCCTTATCGCTCAAAGAGAAACGTCGTTTCTCTTGAAGCAAAACGTCGTATCGCTCAGAGCGATATTTCATCCCTTTTTCAACAGTTTTTCCCCTGTTCCATACATACCTGACCCATAGCATATTACATTCTATAGGTTTTACTCCCCTTTTACTCCCCTTTTGATCATCTTTTAACCAACTCCGAGGTAAGTCTAAGGTTACTATAATACAACAACAGAGGAAGCCCTGTAGTTCGCTGATTTTGGTTGTCACTTCAGCGTCTTACGACTGATCCAAGTTGACGGGTTAATAGATTTAGACTGTTATAAGTTGTCAGCCGCTTTTTCTTCGGCTGGTTTTTGTTGTCCCCACACTTGTCCCAACACTGCGTTCCTTGTGTAGGGTTATTGAGATTCAGCCTCTCCGAGGCTATTGAAAAATCAGTCCTATAGTAAACTTGAGCCAATCCAAAAAATCGGTCATCAACTCGATAGGTGTTTTTCTCCACTGTGATCAAGTCCCTGTCCATCAGCTGACGAATGGCAGACTGTATATCTTTATCATGCTAAAAAAATGATAAAATTTTCATCATAAAAATAAAATGATGACATTAAGAGGCAGAAAAAATCTCCCAAAAATCATTTGAGAGATTTTGAAAATAGATTTTTGTATGATTTGGCTACGCCGAATACTACGTATTTCTGCCCGAAGGGCATCCCATTATTTCTTAGGCTTCAACTCGTCGAAAATCATGTTGCGGAGATTGTCGATCGGGACGCGCACCTGCTGCATCGTGTCGCGGTCACGCACGGTGACGCAGTTGTCGACCAAGGTGTCGTTGTCGACGGTGACGCACATCGGCGTGCCGATGGCATCCTGACGACGATAACGTTTGCCGATGGAGTCCTTCTCCTCGTACTGGCACATAAAGTCGGCCTTCAGCGAGTCGATGATCTCGCGGGCCTTCTCCGGTAGGCCGTCTTTCTTGACCAATGGCAACACAGCCACCTTATAAGGTGCCAGGATGGCCGGCAGCTTCAGCACCACGCGCTCCGATCCGTCTTCCAGCTTCTCCTCGGTGAAGGCGTTGCTGAACATGGCGAGGAACATGCGGTCGAGGCCGATGGAGGTCTCGATGACGTAAGGCGTGTAGCTTTCGTTGGTGTCGGGGTCGAAGTACTGGAGCTTCTTGCCCGAGTATTTAGCGTGGGCCGAGAGGTCGAAGTCGGTGCGGCTGTGGATGCCTTCGAGTTCCTTGAAGCCGAAGGGGAAGTCGAACTCGATGTCGGTGGCGGCGTTGGCGTAGTGGGCCAGCTTCTCGTGGTCGTGGAAACGGTATTTCTCGGCGGGCAGACCCAAGGAGAGGTGCCAAGCGAGGCGTTCCTGCTTCCAGTGTTGGAACCATTCGAGCTCCGTGCCAGGACGTACGAAGAACTGCATCTCCATCTGCTCGAACTCGCGCATACGGAAGATGAACTGACGGGCCACAATCTCATTACGGAAGGCCTTACCGGTCTGTGCGATGCCAAACGGGATCTTCATACGGCCGGTCTTCTGCACATTGAGGTAGTTGACGAAGATGCCCTGTGCCGTCTCGGGACGCAGGTAAATCGTGTCGGAGCCGTCGGCCACGCTTCCCATTTTGGTGGCGAACATCAGGTTGAACTGACGCACGTCGGTCCAGTTGCGGGTGCCGCTGATGGGGCAGACGATTTCGAGGTCAAGGATGAGCTGCTTGATGGCATCGAGGTCGTTACGCTCCATGGCACCATACAGGCGGTGGCTGATTTCCTCAATCTTGGCCTTGTGTTCCAAAACACGCGGGTTAGTGGTCACAAACTGTTCCTCGTTGAAGGCGTCGCCGAAGCGCTTGCGGGCTTTCTCCACCTCTTTATTAATCTTTTCCTCGATCTTGGCCATATAGTCCTCGACGAGCACATCGGCGCGGTAGCGTTTCTTCGAGTCGCGGTTGTCGATGAGCGGGTCGTTGAAGGCGTCGACGTGGCCCGAGGCCTTCCAGGTGGTGGGGTGCATGAAGATGGCGGCGTCGATGCCCACGATGTTCTCGTGCATCTGCACCATAGCCTTCCACCAGTATTCGCGGATGTTCTTCTTCAGCTCCACGCCGTTTTGGCCGTAGTCGTAAACGGCTGACAGTCCGTCATAAATTTCGCTCGAAGGGAAAATGAAACCGTATTCCTTTGC
This sequence comes from uncultured Bacteroidales bacterium, assembly GCA_937902805.1. GTDB lineage: Bacteria > Bacteroidota > Bacteroidia > Bacteroidales > F082 > Limimorpha. The sequence continues at coordinate 9,507 of CALEMB010000192.1, read as the reverse complement.
ATGAGCGGTTATTTTCTTAAAGAAATCTTCTTGGTTCATAGCGTTTATTTTGAATTTGAGCGCAAAAATACGTTTTTTTGATGTTGAAAAGGGCAAAAGCCGTCAAATAATGGGGAAAATGTCTACTTTTGCAAGAAATAATGGCCCAAATGAAGGTTAAAATGAGCTTACTCAGTATTTTGGCGATGAGCTTCGCCATGTCCTCATGCGGTTCGGGCAATCCGACCGAAACGAAAGAACAAACCAATGACACGATAGTGATGCAACAAGATACGGCGGCGGCGGTCGTTCGGACCGATACCGCCACATTCTATTCCGATGTGGTGAACCCCAAAAATTGCTTCATTCTTATCTCGAAACCTGAATATCGCCTCTATGTTTGCGAGGTGGTGGACGGTGACACGGTGAAACGGGTGCATTATCCTGTCTGCGTGGGTAAGGCCAAAGGCCAGAAGCAGAAGAAGGGCGACATGAAAACGCCGGAATGCACGGCTGAAAATCCTTTTACCATCACGGAGATTGTGGATGCCTCCAACTGGCATCATGACTTTGGCGATGGTCGTGGCAGCATCTTGTCGTACGGCAATTGGTTCATGCGTCTCAAGACGCCAGGTCATTCGGGCATCGGCATCCATGGCAGCACCAACAATGAAAGCTCGGTGCCAGGGCGTGGCAGTGAAGGTTGCATCCGTCTGCGTGATAACGACCTTGACGACCTTAAAGCCAAATATGCCTTTGTTGGGATGCGTGTGGTGATTATTGCCGATGAGTAAGAGACAGACTTAACTCATTGTACGATAAGCTTCAACGAGGCTTGTGAGGCATTGCTCCTTACGGTGACAATGTACATCCCAGGCTGTATTCCATTAAGCTGAAGCGTGGCGGTAGTTTGGCCAGCCATGCTCTCGATCTGTCGGACGATGCGTCCGTCGACTTTTGCAATGCTTATCCTCTCGATGGGACTAGCGCTGAAAATGCTAATTTGGCTGGTGGCTGGATTGGGATAGAGTCCAAACAGCTGTTCGTTTGCACCTTGTTCCTCGATGCCTAAGGTGTCGATGCAGTTTCCGAGCCATGATAGACGTTTCTCAAGCCATTCCGACACATAGTCGATTTGAATTGAGTCATAGGAAAATTCGGGCCAAGCCAAATGCTCTTTTTCATATAATCCGTTGTCTTTCATGAAATTGACATGACTTTGGTATAGCTCCATGATATGTTGATGCGAAAGGGTGGTGCCTCGAAGTTCATTCCATCTTTGCATGACCTTTGTGCAGAATCCGTCAGGTTCTTTGTCTCGAATCAGTCGGTCAAACAAACCATTGGAAAGAATCCCGGTAAACTCAGGCCAAGGCGTGCCATCGAAATAGTTGCCGAGGGAGGCATCCAAGTCCCACGGAACAAAAAAGTAGGGCTCGTTGTCCTTGTAACGGGCCAAATAGATGTTTTTGCCAGTGTTGTCGATTGCGTTTATGGTGTTGAAAAAGATGAAATAATCGATCATGTTGTCGATTTGAACACGATGGGCAATTTCGGCATGGAAGTCGTCGTCGTTGCTGTTGACAACGAAATCAAGGAATTCGTAAAGATGGGACCAGTCGATGATTTCGTTAGGGTATTGGTACTCGAAGCCATCCATTATGGTTTGGCTGTTGTCGTAATTTTCAGGCACCGATTCGAATGTGGTAGCGCCAAGATCCTTACCTTTGTATAGTTCGCCATGGATGTTGCCGTCGAAAGGTTTAAGCTTGAGTAGTTTCCTGTCAACTTTTTCCGCGACCAAGTAAATCCCGTAATATGAATCGTTCAAGTATAGCTCTGCATAGTCCATGTGTACACAACTTTGGGCGTTGGGTTCCATAGTGTGATAATAGGGCTTGTGAATTTCACGCCACAAATCGTAGCATGTCAAAGAGCGTACTCGAAGGGGCTCATTGTAGGCGGCTAATAAGAACCAGTCGTCATCCGAGCGCATGCCGAGTAATGCATGGTCCTCAGTCATATTTCCTGACTCGTCAGCCCAAAACTCAATTCGAAAGGAACGTTTTGGAAAACTCAGCGATGAACCGCCGTGAAATTTGATGCCTATGGGTGAGGAAAACGATTCACCGTTAGGGTAGGTGATGTTGAAATAGGCCAAACAAAGCGAATCGGACCAAGAAATGCCATTGGGCGTGGAAATGTTAATGATGGGTGGTGAACTGATGGAATCCTGCTGTGCTGATGCCTCGGCCTTGACACCTAAAGAGGTCAAGACGAATGCGATTACATAGTTGGCAACTTGACGATATAAATGGATGTGATTCTTCAAAACAGTTCGTTTATTTTAGTTCCCAGATTTCATCCAAGTCGATGTCCCAGCCGGCCTTCAGGTCGAGTGCGTCTTTGTATTCGACGATGGTTTCTGAAAGGGTGCGGCGGTGGTATTTACCTGTGCTCCACTTGCCATTGCCATCGGCATCGAGGATGGCGCTGAGCTTGTATTTGGCGGGGGCGAGGTATTCGAACATCACCTCTTGTTCCCGTTTGATGATTTCCTTTTTCAGCACCTTGCCATTGTCGTCGGTGAGTTGCATGACAACCTGCTTTATGCCTTCGGGCGGTGCCACGGTGATGTAGATATTGCCGTATTCGTCGTCAGACAATACATGGAAGTCGGCTTTGATGGCGTCGTGGGTACGTCCACGGATGCCGAAGAAAACCGAATCGGGGATTTCGATGTGGTAGTTGGTGTCGGCCTTGACGGGATAGAGGAGGCGGTATTTCATGCCGTGTTCGTCGGCAGGCTCGAAGGTGAGGCCGCCGTAGGTGACCAAGGTGTCGCGCTTGAAGAGGGTGGAGTCGTTAGGCTGATAACGGACAACAGGTTCCGAGAAACTCAAAATGAAATTTTCACCGGGCTTCAAACCGCCTTGGATGATGGTGTTGTTCGTGACTTTCAGCTTCTCCTTCTTTTTGGTGCGTGCGTTTTTGTCCTTGAATTTCAGGTTATAACGTGACGAGTCATTGATGACTGTGTCGTATTTCACCTGTACCCAAAGGCTGTCCTTGACATTGGGCGTGAAATACCACCATACGGTGTCGTATTCTTGCGAATGCATCGTGACGAGGTTGAAGGTGTCGGGCAGAATCTCGGGAGTCATGATTACGGCATCCTTTGCGGGATGGCGGAACACGAAGCGCAGCAGCCCTTCTTCGACAAGTTTCTTTTCCAACAGCACCTGAGTGGAATCCACCTCAGAGAACATGAACAAGGTAAGGTCTTTCAGGGTGGAGTCTGTCGGCGAAATCAGTTTATCCAAAAACGCCACTTCCTCGTTGGGCAGGTCGAAATAAAGGTTAGCATTGGCGTCTTTCAAGGCGAAGATGAGATATTGTTTGTCCGCCAGTCCGTCAAGATGGAAGTGACCCTCCTTATCGGTTTTGGTGATGTAGTTAGGGAGGGTGCTCATTGGCAGCGAGTCAAGATTGTCTCGGTCAGCGGAATAGAGCGAGACGTAGGCATCTTCGACGGGTTTCTTGTTGCTGGCATACAATACCTTACCTGCAATGTATAAGGTGTCGATGTGGTCTCCGGTGGAAAAACTATAGACATAATCCTTGAAGAGATTGCCTTCGTGCAGGTCCTTGATGGATTCGCCAAAGTTGATGGTGTAAGTGGTGTTTTCCGCCAGCGGCTCCTTGAACTTCACGACGACAGTTCTGTTTTTCAGTTTGATGTCGGGTTTTTCCTTCATCGGCGGCGAAATCATCACGTTTTGTTTGGCGTTATCAAGGGTGATGTATTCGTCGAAGGTGATTTCAATTTTCTTGCTGACGAAATTGGTGCTATGGTTTTCGGGCATGGTGCCAACGACCACCGGTGGCGTGGTGTCCTTGGGGCCGCCTGTGGGAGCCACGGCATTAGCACAACGCTGACCTAGGAATGCCATCAGCAGCAGCGCGAAGCCAAAAATCAGATATTTCAGTTTCCGAATCACGGGGCAAAGGTAGTAATTTTTGCTGTCTTTCTTTTCTATTCTTCTTTTTTCCTATTTTTGCAGTTTAATTCAATTTTGAAATTATGACAAACCCGGAAGAAGTAAAAGAAGAAAAGAAGTCGCTCAATTTCATTGAAGCGAAAGTGGAAGAAGACCTCGCGAACGGCAAGAACGGCGGACGTGTACAGACACGTTTTCCCCCAGAGCCGAACGGTTACCTCCACATCGGTCACGCCAAGGCCATCTGCCTCGACTTCGGCATCGCCGCGCAACATGGCGGCGTGTGCAATCTGCGCTTCGACGACACCAACCCCACCAAGGAGAATATGGAGTATGTCGACGCCATCAAAGAGGATATCCAATGGCTTGGTTACCAGTGGGGTAACGAATACTATGCCTCCGATTACTTCCAGCAACTCTGGGATTTTGCCATAGAATTAATTAAAAGAGGTAAGGCTTACATCGATGAGCAAAGCTCCGAAGAGATTGCCGCTCAGAAGGGCACGCCCACGCAACCCGGTATCGAAAGCCCCTACCGCAACCGTCCTGTTGAGGAGTCGCTTGATTTGTTCAACAAAATGAACAACGGCGAAATTGGTGAGGGCAAGATGGTGTTGCGCGCCAAGATTGATATGGCCAACCCGAACATGCACTTCCGCGACCCGATTATCTATCGTGTCGTTGATACCCCGCACCACCGCACGGGTACTAAGTGGCACGCTTACCCGATGTATGACTTTGCCCACGGACAAAGCGACTACTTCGAGGGTGTCACCCATTCGCTCTGCACCTTGGAGTTTGTGGTGCATCGTCCTTTGTATGATTTGTTTGTTGACTGGCTCAAGGAAATACGTGGCGAAGGTGACAACATGGACGACAACCGTCCGCGTCAGACCGAGTTCAACAAACTGAACCTCAATTATATCCTTTTGAGTAAGCGCAACCTGCTCGTTCTCGTCAACGAGGGCCTGGTGAGCGGTTGGGACGACCCCCGTATGCCCACGATATGCGGTTTCCGTCGTCGTGGTTATACTCCCAGCGGTATCCACAAGTTCATCGACAAGATTGGCTATACCACCTACGACGCCTTGAACGACTTCGCCCTGATGGAGAGCGCCATCCGTGAGGACCTCAACGCCACCGCCACCCGTGTGGCCGCCGTGGTCAACCCGGTGAAGCTTGTCATCACCAATTATCCTGAAGGACAGATTGAGGAGATGGAAGCCATCAACAACCCCGAAGACGAGACTGCGGGCAGCCACAAGATCGCTTTCAGCCGTGAGTTGTGGATTGAGAAGGAGGACTTCATGGAAGAGGCTCCGAAGAAATATTTCCGCATGACCCCTGGCAACGAGGTGCGTTTAAAGAACGCCTACATCGTGAAATGCACGGGCTGCAAGAAGGACGAAAACGGCGAGGTCGTGGAGGTCTATGCCGAATACGACCCCGACACCAAGAGCGGCATGCCTGGCGCCAACCGCAAGGTGAAAGGCACCATCCACTGGGTGAGTTGCGAACGTTGCCTGCAAGCTGAAGTGCGTATGTACGACCGCCTTTGGAAGGTGGAAAACCCACGCGACGAACTGGCTCGCCTGCAAAACGAAGGCCTCAGCTCTTTAGAGGCCATGAAGCAGATGATGAATCCTGACTCGTTGGAAGTGCGTCCTGTGTGCTACGTGGAAGAATACCTGGTCGATGTCAAGCCGCTCGACCACTTCCAGTTCCAGCGCATCGGCTATTTCACTGTCGACAAGGACAGCTCGAAGGATCATCTGGTCTTCAACCGCACTGTGGCGTTGAAAGACACTTGGGCAAAGACAATGTAATTTGTAATCATCTTGAATTCATTGTTTTGTGGAGGCGGTGTGCACACCGCCTCCACATCTTTTTTGTCCAATTCGGACAATAATCGTACATTTGCACGTTATTTCATCACGATGAAAGCCAAACTGTTGCTCATAGTATCGTTGTTTTTGCTGTTGTCGCAAATGCTTGTGGCACAGGAGCAGGACACTGTAAAGCGCAAAAAGACGCGCATCATTATTGAGCATTATGACGTGGCCACCTTCTCCAAAAGCATGGGTGACATGCAGCGGCTGATTGGCAACGTGAAGATGCGACACGACTCGGCTTATTTCTTCTGCGACTCGGCCCATTTCTTCCAGAAAACCAATAGCTTCAAGGCTTTTCAGAATGTCCACATCATCGTCAACGACAGTGTGGAGGTTTTCAGCGACTTGCTGGATTATGACGGCAACACCCGTTTCGCCGAGTTTTTTGACAACGTGAAGCTCATGGACGATTCCACAACGCTGCTCACGGAATATATGACTTACGACCGCAACATGCACTTGGCCTGTTATCCTGACAGCGCGACGACTTACCGTGGTGATAAGACCCTTATCAGCTGCATTGGTTATTACCGTGACGACATCAAAGAGTTCTCTTTCTTTGAGAATGTGGAAGTCCTCAGCCCGAAATATCAGATGTATACCGATACCTTGTTTTATAATACGGCTATAGAAAAGATGTGGTTTGAGGGCCCTACGACCATCATCAACAAAGAAAACATTCTTGAAGGAGAGCACGGCTATTATCTTGTGGATGAGGATATTGCGTTTTTGGATAAAAGGCCCTTGATGCACAACGAAACACAGCGGATGAGGTCGGATTCGATATATTACAACCGCAATGTCGGTTTAGCGAAAGCCTTCGACCATGTGGACATGATTGATACCTCATATAAGGTTGTCATGCGGGGTAATTACGTTGAGATGTGGGAAGATAGCGGCTTTAGCTTTGCCACCGATAGCGCATACGCCATCAGCTACGAAGGCGGAGACTCGCTTTATATCCACGGCGACACGTTGTTCGTACACATCGACAAGGAAAAGGAAGAGATCGAGAAACTTATCGCTCGACGCAATGTGCGTTTTTTTAAGAGCGACATGCAAGGCAAGTGTGACACTTTGACCTATATTATGGCCGACTCCACGATTAGGATGCGTGTGGCTCCAATCCTGTGGGCCGAGGACAGCCAGATGACAGGCATAGACATCGATATCAAGCTCAAGGATCAGAAGGTGGAGTGGGTGCTGCAAAAAGGCAACGCTTTCATCATCTCGCAGGACACGATAGAGGGTTTCAACCAAATTAAAGGCACCGACATCATGTCATGGTTCCAAAATGGCGACATCCATCATGTCGACATAGACGGCACCAAGGCCGAGACGATATATTGGATCCGTGACAACGACGGCTCGCTTATCGGTATCGACGTGTCGGATTCGGAGACCATGACCATCGAAATGGATAACCAAAACGTTTCTGTCATTAAGTCGTTCAAAGATATCCATGAAACGATGTATCCCGAGGAGGACTTGAATGAAAGCAGTCGTTACCTGTCGGGCTTCAAGTGGCACGACGAGGCCCGGCCTACCGACAAGGATGACATCTTCCGCCGTGTCGAGGCCGAAATGCCTCCAGCTGTCGCGGTAGAAGAGCCTTCTCAACAAACAGAGGTGCAAACCGAACAACCTGCTGTCGAAGAGAAGGTGCAGCCGAAAAAGCACAGACCTAGAAAAGAAATCAACAACAATTAATACTTAAGCAATATGAAAAAACTGATTCTTATCCGTCACGGTGAAAGTGAATGGAACAAATTGAACCTCTTTACGGGGTGGACCAACGTGGACCTTTCGGAAAAAGGTGTCCAAGAAGCTATTGAAGCTGGTAAGGTGCTGAAAGAAAACGGCTACAAGCCCGAAATCTGCTTCACCTCTTATCTGAAGCGTGCCATCAAGACCTTGAACCTCGCCCTTGAGGCCATGGACATGGACTGGTTGCCGGTCTACAAGTCATGGAGACTTAACGAGAAGTCGTATGGCCAGCTGCAAGGTCTCGACAAGAAGATGACTGCCGAGAAATACGGTGACGAGCAAGTGCGCCTGTGGCGTCGCGCTTTCGACGTGCGTCCGCCCGCGTTGGACATGAATGATCCCAAGAGCCCCCGCATGGACCCGCGTTATGCCGAGCTTACCGACGAGCAAATTCCGCTCACCGAAGCCCTTTGCGACACAATCGAGCGTGTGATGCCCTATTATGAGAACAACATCATGAAGGCCTTCGAGACCCACGACCAAGTATTGGTGGTGGCCCATGGTAATAGCCTGCGTGGTGTCGTCAAGGTGCTGAAAGGCATGAGCAACGACGAAATTATCGCCTTCAATATTCCGACGGGCATCCCGTATGTTTTTGAGTTTGACGATAACATGAAGCTACAGAAGGACTTCTTCCTCGGTGACCCCGAGAAGGTGGCTGCACTAATGGCTGCCGTCGCCAATCAAGGCAAAGCGAAATAAATTAGGAGTTTGCAGTTATTAGTTAGGAGTGAATAGTTGGAGGAGGGCAATAACTGCTAACTCCAAACTACTCACTCCTAACCATTTAGAAGATGTAATTGAATCCGACAAAGACTTTCACCGCTTTTTTGTCACGGTCGCGTGCATCAAGAGCGCGGCCCACATCAACGCCGAGAATCATGTTGCGGTTCATGATGATTTTCAAACCAGCGCCTGCACTCATGTGGACGCCTTCCTTTTTGCCGCTATAATAAATCTTCTCCGCCACTTGGCCTTCGGGAAGACTGGCTTCGTAATCCGACTGAGCCTGAATCAATTCCTCTTCCCTGAAGGGTTGGATAATCATACCTGCATCGAAGAAAGGTGAAAAGGCCAACTGCCAGTTCTGGTTGATGAACTTGAAGTTGAGGAAATGCCAGCGCAGTTCGGCATTACCCAACACGAAGCCGTTGCCGAGCACGCCGTTACGGTTCACGCCACGCATGGTCACCACGCCGCCCAAGCCTTCCGTATACATCTTCTGGAAGAAGGGCGTGTTGATATTGTTGATCATATACCAAGGGGTGCTGCCCACAATCGTGTGCTGCACCCCTAGACGGTAGGCGAAGGTCAATTTGTCTTTGTAAATCGGAACATAATGTCTCCAAATGAAAGTCTGAATCAAGGAGTTGTAGCCGTTGCCATCGAAGAAATCGGAGGAGCCGGTGAGGGTGTATTCCGCATAGATGCCTTTTGACGGGTCGCTGTTGTGGTCGCGGCTGTCGTAGTTGAGGCCGAGACGCAATTGAGCGATGTTGCCGCCGTTTTTCTCGTTTTCTTTGATGACACCGGCATTCACATAATTGGTGTACAAGGTCGGCTGACCTACATATTTCTCAAGACCGATGCTGTCGGTCTTCACGTTGTAATAGGCCAAGCCAGCCACCCAGTTCAGGTTAGGCACGTTGAAAAACTTGCGTTGCATAGAGCCCACAAAGCGGAGGGTGTTACGTTTGATAAAATGGTAGCCGCTTGTTGAGTCTAATTCCGGATCTAACAGCTGCATCTGCTCAATCATTTCATCGACAGGGTCGTAGGGACCGGCTTCATAGCCATTGAAGCCGAAGAATTCAAACTTCTTCAGATCGAGATCGGAAGAGCGTCGTGTAGGGAAAGAGTGTAGATCT
>CALEMB010000191.1 GCA_937902805.1 uncultured Bacteroidales bacterium | reverse complement strand
TTTAAGTTATACATTCAAATTTAAACCGTCCAATTTTTTAGTGGACACTAATGATAAAAGAATTAAAAATTTTATGCAAGTTCCCTCTTTTTGTTTTATCTTCGCAGCATTATTAATCCTAACATTATGAAAATAGACCTTACTCACGTTCAGCCATATCTGAACAACGACATCAAAGAAAAGTTAGAATCAAGAATATCAAAGGTTTACAATACAGTTTACGAAAAGACTGGTGCAGGAAACGATTTTCTCGGCTGGGTGAACCTGCCTTCCGAAATCGATGAGAGCTTGTTGGCCGACATCGAAAAGACCGCCGCTGTGTTGCGCGAAAAGTCCGAAATCTTCGTCGTCATCGGCATTGGAGGCTCTTATTTGGGCGCCCGTGCTGTCATCGAAGCCTTGCAAAACCACTTTGCCCCGCTGACGGGCGACAAGCCCCTTGTCGTCTATGCCGGTCACAATATGAGCGAGGACTATCTCCATGACCTGATGACTGTGTTGGACAAGAAGGACTATTCGATGGCTGTGATTTCCAAGTCAGGCACGACGACCGAACCCGCCATCGCCTTCCGCATCCTGAAGCAACACCTTATTAATAAGTATGGTGAACAGGAAGCCGCCTCGCGCATCGTCGCTATCACCGACAAGGCCAAAGGTGCCTTGAAACAACTGGCCAACGTGAAGGGCTACAAGACATACATCGTCCCCGACGATGTGGGTGGCCGTTTCTCGGTGCTCACCCCCGTGGGTCTGCTGCCTATCGCCATGGCGGGCATCGACATCCGTGCCTTGGTGAAGGGTGCTGTTGAGATGGAAAAGCATTGCAAGGCCAACCCGACTGTCGACAATCCCGTCTCGCAATATGCTGTGGTGCGCCAAGCCCTGTATGCCCAAGGCTTAACGAACGAAATCATGGTCAATTACGAGCCGCGTCTGGTGTATTTCAGCGAATGGTGGAAGCAGCTTTATGGCGAGAGTCATGGCAAGCAGCACAAAGGCGTGTTCCCCGCCTCAGTCACCTTCAGCACCGACTTGCACTCCATGGGTCAATACATCCAAGACGGTCTGCGTAACCTCTTTGAGACGGTGATTTCAGTCGAAAACTCCAACCACGAGCTTCGCATCCCGATGGAAAAAGAAGACCTCGACCAGCTGAACTACATCGCTGGAAAACGCATCTCTGAGGTGAACCATAAGGCGGAACTCGGTACCGTGTTGGCTCATGAGGACGGTGGCGTGCCGAACATCCGCATTGTCATCCCTGAGGTCTCGGAGAAGGTACTTGGCGAGCTGATTTATTTCTTCGAAATGGCCTGCGCCGTCAGTGGCTACATGCTGGATGTGAATCCTTTCGACCAACCTGGCGTTGAGGCATACAAGAAGAACATGTTCGCGCTATTGGGTAAGAAAGGCTTTGAAGAGCAAACGAAGAAACTGAATGAAAGATTAGGTTTGTGATAATAGAAACAAATCTTACATCAATCTTATCGTAAATCGTTTTGCAATGCTTTGCGTCACTGCGAGGCACGAAGCAGTCTAGACAACAAGCTCTTTCTCTGGATTGCTTCACTCCGTTCGCAATGACGCGAAGCGGCAGAACGGACAATACAATTTGTATTAGATTTGTGGCAAATTTGTTTCCATTAAGAAAAAAAGCATTAGTTTTGCACCCTCAAAATCAATAGTAACATCTGAAATGGACGTACCTAAAGACGACGACGTAAACTCACAGTTTACCTTCACCTACGACGACATCAAAGGCACTGTGCATGTGGTAGACCACCTCACAGGCGAAGAATATGACCTCTTGAAGGAAGACACCGGCTGGTTTGATGCCGAATTCAAATTTGATGTTTAAAACATGTAGAGACGTGCCGTGGCGCGTCTCTACAATTGTTTATTTATTCCGTTTCCAAGTCTGCGAACGACCCAACAGTCCCGCCTTGTCTAGCGATCCACGTAAGACAAGTTCGTCGGTCTTGTCTTTGTAGGTTATCTTGCCGAAGTAGGTCTTTAGGCTCTCGGGGTCGTAGACCTTGCCTTTGAGATGGTCACCGTTGACTTTCATCTCTTTAAAGAGTTGTGTGCCCACCACGCCTTCACAATCTTTGGGGTAAGGGGGTTGCATCACTTTGTATTGTCCGTTGGTGTCTTTCTCGTAAAGCTTTATGATTTCACAGTAATATGTGCCGTCTTTTTCTGTGATGTTGACACACGAGCGCATCTCGCCCGTCTTGTCGTCGAAGGTGTTCCATTGGCCGAGCATTTTGCTCACTTGGGCTTGACTGAAAGAGGCGGTGGCCACAAAAAAGAGTAGGAAAAGGAGTTTTTTTGTCATGATGAGTTGTATTTTGTGCGGCAAAAATACAAAAATCATGCAAAATTGTTGGATTACGCAAATTCAATCTCTGGTCAGCTGCTTATAAGTTACCAGATTGACGCGATACTCCACGCGGCTGTCGGTAAGTTCATCACGGCTTTGTTTGAGGAGGGTTTGGGCTTCGAGCACATCTGATAAAGCGACCAAGCCAGCCTCGTAATAGTCCTCCGTGATTTTCAGGTTGGCTTCGGCGTCCTGTAAGGCGGTTTGCGCCATGCTGATGCGCAGCCAACTCTGTTCGAGGTTGAACCAAGCTTGGTTGGTTTGCAGCTGCATTTTTTCGGTAAGGTCGCGGCGGGTGTTGGCGGCTGTCTCGGCATCGAGGTCGTGTTTCTTCAGTTTGAACGAAGTCTTGTGCCAATCGGTGATAGGTATTTGCAACATGGCGAAGACTATGGCGTTGGGCTTCGAGTTTTCCAACACCGTGTGGTAGTTGGCGCTGCCGCCCACCATCAACGAAGGCAAGGCTTCACCGAGGGTTATCTTCTTTTTCAGGTCTTCGGCTTTCAACGAAAGATCGAGCAGGTGGCTTTCGTTGCGTTGTGCCACGGCTTGTTCGGCGACTTGATAATAGGCCGAAGGCTCTGTTTCAAGGCCAAGAGTGTCGATGAGGGTTATAGTCTGCCAGTCTGCGCCAATGTATTGTGCCAAGGCCATCTTCAACAAGGTGATGCCGTCGTTCAGTTTCTTGCGGTTGAGCTGGCTCTCGTTTTGCTTCACACGGAGCTTATACTGGTCGGTGGGCATGGCTAATCCCGCTTCGATGGCCCCCGCCAAGTCTTTGTCCAAGGTGTCCAAAAGGCGGTCGAGGTGGTCCAAGGTGGTGTTTTTCTCCTCCAAGGCGATGATTTGCCAATAAAGGCATTCCGTTTGCAGGCGCACCTCGTCTTCCTTCACTTTTGATTGATATTCGGCTGCCTCGATACCCAATTTGGCGAGCTTGTTACCGTTGCGGATGCGTCCTCCGGCATAAATCGGTTCCATGGCTGTGGCATTGAGGATGATGCCGTTTTGTATGAAGGAATATTCTTTGTCCAAACCCATGTTGACGCCATATTCGGCATACAGCGTATAAAGGATTTGCCGCAGTTGGGCGTTGTCGATGTCGTCAATACCGAAAGTGAGCATTGGATGCAAAGCATTAAAACCAATGGCCTGCGCCTTAACGGTGGGATAATACGCCGCTTGGGCTTCTTTCTTCGTGGCTCGGGCTTTGTCTATCTCCAATTGGCTGTTTTTCAGTTCAATATTGTTCTCCAAGGCCATATCAATACAATCCTGCACGGAGAGTCGCATTTCCTGACCGAACAAGGCAACCGCTGATAACAACAGGTACAATATAATGATTTGCTTTTTCATGACTTGCTAGTTCTAAATATTAGCCAATACATCACCGGCATTACGGCCAGAATAATCACCATAGAAAGCACCACACCAAAGCAGATGACCACGCCCATGGGCATCCAAAGCGGGTTACGCGAGATGATCATCGGCAGCACACCCAAGGCAGTGGTGGCCGAAGTGAGGAAAATGGGCCTCATACGGCGGCTACCGGCTTTCATGGCGGCTTCCTTGGTGGGTAAGCCTTCGTCGGTACGAAGCGTCTCGGCGTATTCGTACATCACAATGCCATTTCGCATGATGATGCCGATAAGACTCACTACGCCCAACAGGGAGGTCATTCCGAAATCGAGGCCGAAGAGCCACTCGCCGAAGAAAGCACCAAACATGCACAAGGTGCTGGAACCCAAGGTGAGTATAGCCAAGTTCAACTTCTTGAAATAGGCGACCAGAAAAACCAACAGCACCAAAATGGCAGCAATCAAACTCTTCAGGAGTTGCGGGATGACTTTGGTGTTGAGCGACGACAGGCCGCCGTATTCGATGCTCACCCCTTCAGGCAGGTTGGGCAGCACTTCCGTGTCGATATAGGTTTGTATCTTTTTCATGCTCACCGTCTGCGGCTTCCAGAATTTCATGTCGGCGGCCACGGTGATGGCATTCTTGCCATTGCGATGTATCAAGCAAGCTGGATGCCAGTCGGGACTGATGTCGGCAACTTGTCGGAGTGGCACGTTGGTACCAGGTACCATCGTGGGAATCAGTTGGTTCTCAATGGTCTCGTAGTCGTTGGGGTTGTAGTTCTTTTCCGCATACAACCTGACGGGCAGGCTGCGGTTGCCTTCCCAGACGGTGGTCAGCGGCTGTCCGTTGAGGCTACCGGCGAGGTCGAGCGAGAGAATACCCTTGGTGATGCCGAGACGGGCGCATTCTTCAGGTTTCATCGTCACTTTCACCGAAGGCAGGAACTCGTCATAGTCGGAATGCACCCAACGAAGCTCCTTGTCCAAGGTGAGCATGTAGTCCTTGATTTGCTGCGCCACGGGAGCGGTTTTGGTGTAGTCGTCTCCATAGACATAGACTTCCACAGGTGTCGAAACCGCTTGATAATCCAATTGTCGGAAGCGCACGTAAGCCTCGGGGAAGTAATAGGAATACTTCTCGTCCCACTCTTTCAGAAGGTCTTCGGTGGTTTGTTTCGAGGTGGTGTTGACGATGAGTTGCGACAGGTTGGAGGCGGGGATGCTGGGGGAGTAGGTAACATGGAAACGCGGTGCCGTTTCGCCGATGAAGGCCGTGACGGAAGTAACGCGCTTGTCGTCAAGCATCATTTTCTGCAACGAGTCGCTGATACGTGTGGTGGCTTCGAGGCTGCTGCCTTCGGGCAGACGGATTTCTACCGCGAAACAGTCTCGTTCGGCCATGGGCATCATTTGCACGTTCAAGGCGAGGAACATGAAGATACCCAATGCAATGGATCCGATGCCCATCCAGATGGTGAAATGCGGGTGTTTGAAGCAGTGACTTTGCAGCTTGTCATAAAGGTTTTGCAGCAAGGCGAAAAACTTCATCTGTGCCTTTAGGAATCCGTTATGCTTAGGCTTGTCACCTGGTTTGATAAACAGGATTTCCAAAGAAGGGATGACGAGCATAGCGTAGGCCAAAGATGCCATCAGTGAAAAGGCCACGGTCCAAGGGAAGAGTTGCACGAACTCGCCCAAAGGCCCCGTGATGATACGCGTCATTGGGAAGAACATGCAGGCAATGGCAGCCGTGGCGATGAACATGGGCATAAACAGCTCTTTGGCACTGTTCACAGCAGCATCAAAGGGTTTGTAGCCTTGGCTCAGCTTGTCTATATAGCCGTCGATGTTGATGATGGAGTCGTCCACAATCATGCCGAGTACGACGATGAGTGCCGCCAAGGTAACTGTGTTCAACTCAATGCCAAAGAGATACATCATCCCAATGCTGAAAGCAGTGCAGATGGGCAAGCCCGAACTGGCGATAAGTGCCGTGCGGAAGGGGAAGAGCAGTAGCATCACCACGATGACGACGATCATGGAGATGAGCAGGTCGCGGAGGAAACTATTGACCGACTTTTGCACCACCTTGGGTTGGTCAGTGATGCGGTACATCTGCACGCTGTCGGGCAGGGTCTCCCTGAATTCGGAAAGCACCTTTTCCACCGACCTGCCAAAAGCCACGATGTTGTAGCCTTTGCGCATCTCGACGGAAATAATGATGGCATTGTGGCCGTTGAAGTTCACCACCTTTGAGGGTTCCGCCATGCGGCGTTCGACGGTGGCCACGTCGCGCAAGCGGACGGTGTTGCCTGCTGCGTCGGAATAGATGATTTGTTCTTCAAGTTCTTGCTCCGAAACAACGGGATTCTCGATGTGCAACGGCAGGTCGAAGGTCTCGGTTTCCATGGTGCCCGTGGTGGTCAGCAGACCTTGCGAGGCATAATGCAGCATCAAGGTGTTGGGGCTGATGCCATAAAACGACAGCTTTTCCTTGTCGATGGTGACGGCGATTTCTTCGTTTTGCTCGCCCATCACACGGACATTGCCCATTTCTGGAATGTCGCGCAGACGATGAGAAAGGTCGTCAGTATATTCGTGCATCTCGCGGTAGGTCTTGTCAGCCGATTCCATGGCGATGAGCAGGGAAGAAGTGTTGCCAAAGTCGTCAATCACGGCAATGGCCAACACGCCCACAGGAAAATTCAAAGCTTTGGCTTCGTTGATCTTATGCCTAATCCTCGACCAAGCCACATCCTTGTCTTTCACCGACTCGTCAAGGGCGACATAAACATAACACATGCCTTCCTTGGTAACGGAATAGGTGTTTTTGCGGTCCACTTCAGGCATGACAAAAAGTAGCTCTTCCAAAGGTTCGGTGAGTTGGCTTTCCACCTCTTCGGAGTTGGCCCCAGGATAGATGCCCGCCACAATGCCCTGACGGATGGTGAAAGCGGGAAACTCGTCCTTCTTCATGTCCACAAGGGCATAGATGCCAAAGCCCACGATGATCGCGACAACCGCCCAGACAATCTTTTGATGCTGGATGCTTCCGCTGATGATTCCCTTATTGACTTTTAGTTTGCTCATTTCTTTCTGTTTTGACTTCGGGACTTCGAGACTACGTGACTTCGGGGCAAGGTCCCTGAGCTTGTCGAAGGGCCGTCTCGCCGTCTCGTAGTCCCGCCGTCTCGTGTCAATAGTTTACTTTCATTCCTTCACTCACTTTCTGATACCCTTCCACGATGACGATGTCACCCATCTTCAGGCCTTCGCCCACCACGACACCCGAGCCGGAATAACCCGCAATCGTGATTTGTCGCCTTGTGGCACGACCCTCTTCAGCTACCCAAACGAACTTGCCTTCTTGATTGATCAAAATGGCATTGGCGGGTACGATGATGCCTTTGCTCACATCGGCTTTCAGCACCACCTTGCCAATCATTCCAGGAGAAAGCTCTTCGTCGGGTTGCTCAATAAGTACCTTGACGGGATAGCTGTGTGTAAGCAGAGAGGCGGTCATGCTTTTCTCGATGACTTTGCCGCTGAGGCGTTTGTCGCCCAAGGCGGGGATGATGACATCGGCAATGTCGCCCACTTGCACCTTGGCGATTTCATTCTCTGGCACAGATATTTTTACTGCCATGCCTTTAGTGTTGATGAGCCTTATGACAGGTCTCAATGGAGCGATGTTCTCTCCAATTTCACCATTAACCGAAGCCACAGTGCCGTCAAAAGGTGCCTTGATGGTGTTGTCGGCCAACATGGCGTTGGCAAGGTCGAGGGCCGATTGGGCTTTCTCCAGGTTGGCGACCATCTCACGCCATTTGATTTCGGGCAAGCTGCCGTTGTCGTGTACTTTCTTTAGGCGGTCGTAAGCGTCTTGGGCCTGTTCAAGGGTGGCCTGTGCCGAGCGTTGGGTGCTTTCCATCTGAGGTGACGACACGCGCGCCAGCGTTTGTCCTTTTCTGACCGTGCTGCCTTCTTTGACGCTAAGCTGTTCCAAAGTGCCGCCATATTTGAAAGCCATCTCCACAGACTGTCCTTCCTCCAAATAACCTGGGTAGGTGTTGCGCACCAAGCCGCTGACGCTGTCAATGTGCAGTACTCCAACAGCGATGACGCGCTCTTCAGCGGAACCGCCCAAGAGTTTCTCCTTCAATTGCTGCGGGTCATCGTGGCAGGCGGTTAGCAGCAGCGGCAATAGCCATAGGATATGTTTGATCTTCATTGTAGTAGTTTTTTGACGCGGGACTGCGGGACGCGAGTCTTTGTCCCGAAGTTTCGTGTCCCGAGTCTTTTAATTAATTCCTTATCGCTGCCATACGAATGTTATCCCCGTGGATGGTGAAGCTACGCTCGTTGGTCTCGGCTTCACCGTCATAGATCATGTTGAGGATGATAGTGTTGTCCTCATACATTTGCCCAGAGGCATGGACGCGCACCTCATTTTTCAAGGTGAGCGAGTCGCCGGTGAAAAGCAGGGTGTTCTTGGTGAAGTCTTTCAAGAAAATCTCGTTGCCTTCGCAGCGGGCATGGGTGACAACGACTTCACCGCCCATGGTGTTCATCACGACGAGCAGGCTGTCTTTGTCGTTGCCCAAGGCACTGATTTCCAGCTGACCAATTTCGTTGGGCAAGCCAACGGTGTAAGAAGCAGGCTCCTCGGTGACGCCTTCCGGTAAGATTTCATCCAAGGTGACGCTGCCCGAGGTCTTGAAGCTGTAGTCGCCGCGAAACAGGTGTGTGCCGCTTTTTTGACACCCTGTGAAGAAGAAGAGGCCGCAAAAGGCGATGAATAAGATGGTTTTTTTCATTATGTGTAAAAGTGTTTATTATGACTTTTTTATCCGTTTGATACGGTCTCACGCTTCTTGTCCTCATGGCGGAGGAACATCCGCCATCTCTCGTGCTGAAAGGATCGCTTATGCACGAGGGATTGCGGGTCAAGCCCGCAATGAGGACAATGGGGTAGAGCCATCGCATTTGCAAAAATAGCAAGAATCCCCGAAACATAGTCCAGGGATTCCTTGTTTTTTTGCTGTCTTTAGGGTGTTTTTTGTTGTCAGTAGAGACGCGGCGCGCCACGTCTCTACAATGTTGGTTTTATTTCACCACCAATTTCTTAGTCACAGCAGCACCATTCTTCTCAATGATATTGACTAGATAGATTCCCTTATTCCATTGGGTGGCGTCGATGTTGACGACCTTGCTGCCTTGCTGTTCGTAGACCTTCTGCCCCACGAGGTTAAAGACCTCCACCTTGGCCACATTCGCGCCTTCCACGATGAATTGGCCTGTGGTGGGGTTGGGATAGAGCTTGGTTTCGGAGGAAAGCTCGGTGACACTCAAGAGGTCTTCGTTGATAGCGACGCTATAAGTGCAATCGTTTTGATCGGTATGGACCGTAAATGTAGTGAGAGCGTAGCCTTTTGATAAGGCGTTAACATACACATCAAGATAGAAATAGTCTGCAGGTTCTACAATAATTGGCAAGATATTCTGAGTTTCAAAGTGTAAGTAGTTCGTTTCGTTTTCAGTGACTGACAATACTTTGACGGGAATTTGGCTACCAAAGAAACGATTTTGCATATAAACTTGTTGAGGGCTGCTGTCTGGGTCGTTGAATTCCACGACGGGCGCCCCCACAATCACAAAACCACTGTCAAGAGAAGTGTTCACCACCATGCCCATCACAATTCTGTCGCCCAATGTGGTCTGAACCAGAATCTCGTAAGGGATGTAGGTGTCTTTACCAGGGGCAGTTTGGAAATTAATGGTAACCGTAAGCGTTTCCCCAGGTTGCAAGGTGTACGGGAAAGTGTTGTCCCAAAGATTGAAACTCGGTGCTTCAGGCACCACGTCAATGATGGTGACAGCTTCGTTTGTTTCGTTGATGATATTAAACTGTCTGTCCTGTCCCATCTGGGTGAACCACAACGTATCAGGAGTAATAATCAACTCACCTTGCGGTGTAGGAGGTTCATGGGCTTCCATCGTGAAATGGTGCGGGTCGAGGTCGGCAAAGACGGGCTGCGTGTAGCGGTGTCCCGATTCGTCGGCACCAAACACATAATACTCAATTTCTGATTCTCCTTGATATCCCTTGATGTAGCCGACATACTCGTCAGGGTTGCCCGTGGCGGTCATGTGGGCCGTTTGGTAGGTGCCACCATCGATGCTATAATACACAAGGAGCGAATCCTGCTTCAAATTGGCACCACTGTAGGCAATGAACTTGCTCACAACGGGGATGGAATCTTGCCATTCCTGCTCACCAAAGAGCACGTTGCGGTGGTCAACGAAAAGCATATCGAAATCCATCACCCCACGGGTGCGGCAGTGCAAGGCATCGGTGTTTTGCCATCCTCCCGAGTAAGGGTTATAGTCTACGCCAACAATGTTGTATCCTGGCATGGCTTCTTGGTAGACAGCCAAAGCGTTGTTGTTATAGGTGTTGTTGCTACCCATCGGTACATACACGGTTTTGTTGAGGATGAGGCTGTTGGTGTAGGGTGCCAAGGTGTTGCCACCGGGTTCCTGCACGCGATACACGTGATAAGGATAGCCCCAGCAACAATTAGTGGTTTCAAAATATTCAGCAACCTGCTCGTAATACTGATAACGTGGGTTGCTTTGCGGCAACTGGGCAATCAAGATCTTGTCGGGAGCGAGGTACTTGCCCCAGCAGTCCACATGGGCGATGTAGTCGCCTTGCGGGTCGATGGTGATATGATACGGGTCGATGCCGAGATAGTCACGCATTTTGTTGCGGACGTTTGTCTCGTTGTTGTTGTTTTCTTGCAGCACGAGATCGTCACTGACGCCGTGGCCGCGGCCGTCTTCCATCATGTTGCCGCCGGTGTGTTCAAGGTTCATGCCGTACATCGGGATGTTCCAGAAGGTAGCGAACACGCCTGAAATCTCGTCATCATAGGGACGAGGACGGTTATACACGTTGTCGACAATGGCGGGGTGGCGGTCTTCGAAGATGTACCACGGGCCGTAGTCGCGCACCCAGTAGGAGTCGGTTTGGGCATTCACGAAAGTCACATTGTTCATGTTGACACCTGCGCTTTGGAAGCTGCTTTGGGCTTGGCTTTGCTGACTGTTACTGACGATGCAATACACCATGCAGTTGTTCGACAGCTGGGCCACGAGACTCGTCGGGATGCCCAATGGATAGCGGATCATCACACCCTGCATAGGTTCAAACTCTGCCACGAAGCGTGGCTCGCCCGCTGGCGGGTCGGTTTCGACGAAGTTCATGCCACGCGAAGTGTCGTACATTTCCGCTTCGGAGAGATAGTGCCATCTCTGCCAGTCGGGTTGTTGGTTATTAGGCGTAGTTTCTTGGGCCTTCATTGTGGCAGCCATCAAGAGTAATAAAGTGAAGATTGAAAATGCTTTTTTCATTGCTTTGAAATCGTTAGATTCAATGTAGTTAAATTTTGCGGCAAAAATAGAAAAAAAAGTAATTCTATGCTTTTTTGTTCTTGAGATAAGTAGATGAGCAAATTTAGTTTGCATATTGGACTCGGGACTACGAGACACGAGACGCGAGACAGGTCCCTGAGCTTGTCGAAGGGTTGTCCCGTGTCCCCAAGTCCCGCTTCAAAAATCATGTAGCTTAATTTTGAACAGTTACTTAATTGGTTGTCTATCAGTGTTTAGTAATGCCGAAGACAAAGTATCGATTCCATATTTGAAGAAGGACAAGGTCGTCAACTGTAAATGGCTAAGGAAATGAAGCATTCCACTGTCCCGTTGTCCCACTGTCCCTAAAGGAACAGTGGGACAGGTGGGACACTTTTGAGTGTTATTGTCGGAACAAAGGGACATAACAACCATAAACAAAGCGGCTGCCACGGTGCTTCGACAGGCTCGGCAACCTTGTGACAGCCCTACACCATCACGCCCAGGCTGTAGGGCTGTCGTACCACGGCAGCCGCATGATTCAATCGCGCGTTGTAAATGCTGGTATTCAGACCTTTTATATTTGCAAATTCGGAAGAACGAGTATTGAGGCAATCAACCTAAT
>CALEMB010000190.1 GCA_937902805.1 uncultured Bacteroidales bacterium | reverse complement strand
AGAATAATGGCTATCGACTTGGGAAGAAAACGCCGTGGCGCATCGCCAGCCCGTGACCGAGCACAACGTCGCCGAGGTCGTCGCCATGATGACTGGCGTGCCCGTGCAACGCATCGCCAAGAACGAAGGCGACCGTCTAATGCACATGGAGACCGAGTTGGCAGGTACCGTCATCGGTCAGGACGAGGCCATCAAGAAGGTGACTCGTGCCATTCGCCGCAACCGTGCCGGACTGAAAGACCCGAACAAGCCCATCGGCTCGTTCATCTTCCTCGGTCCTACTGGTGTCGGTAAGACTTATCTCGCCAAGGTGCTGGCCAAGTTCCTCTTCGACAGCGAAGATGCCCTCATCCGCATCGACATGAGCGAATACATGGAGAAATTTGCCGTGTCACGTCTCGTGGGAGCGCCTCCTGGATACGTGGGTTATGAAGAAGGCGGTCAACTCACCGAGAAGGTGCGCCGCAAGCCCTATTCCATTATCCTACTTGACGAAATCGAAAAGGCACATCCCGATGTGTTCAACCTGCTCCTGCAAGTCTTGGACGATGGACAGCTTACCGACAGTCTCGGTCGCAAAGTCGATTTCAAGAACACCATCATCATCATGACCTCCAACATTGGCTCGCGCCAGCTGAAGGACTTCGGTCAAGGCGTGGGCTTCGGCACACAGGCCAAACTCAATGCAAAGAACGAATATTCGCAAAGCGTTATTGACAACGCCTTGAAACGCACCTTCGCCCCCGAGTTCCTTAACCGCGTCGACGATGTGGTGATGTTCAACGCCTTGGAAAAGAAAGACATCCACAAGATCATCGAAATCGAAATCCGTCAGGTGGTGAAGCGCGTTGAAGAGATGGGCTACAAGATCGAACTCACCGAGAAAGCCATGGATTTCATCGCCGAGAAAGGTTGGGACGAACAGTATGGCGCCCGTCCGCTGAAGCGTGCCGTCCAAAAGTATGTGGAAGACGTTTTGGCCGAGGCCATTATCTCTGCCGAAATGCACATCGGCGACACCATCAGCATCGACTTGGCAGAAAACGGCGAAGAAACCATGGTGAACATCATCCCAAACGAAAAGAAAGTCCTTGAAGAAGCTCCTGTCGCATGAACTACGACTTCAAGAAACATATTGACAGTAAGATATTCAGGGTAATCGCTTACGCCTCGAATGAGTTGGGCTACAAGACCTATGTCATTGGCGGCTATGTGCGCGACATTCTTTTGCGCCGTCCCTCCAACGACATCGATGTAGTGACGGTAGGCAGTGGCATCACCCTTGCTAAAAAGGTGGCTTCCCTCCTACCCGGCCACAAGGAAGCCAAATACTACGGTGCCTTCGGCACGGCCATGATCCATTTCGATGGTATGGAAGTCGAGTTTGTGGGTGCAAGGAAAGAATCTTACGACCGCAACAGCCGCAAACCTGTGGTGGAAAACGGCACCCTTGAGGACGACATCAGCCGTCGCGACTTCACCATCAACGCCATGGCCATCAGCCTCAACCCCGAGGACTTTGGCACCCTCATCGATCGTTACAATGGCATGGGCGACATGGAAGAGCTGTTGCTCCGCACGCCTCTTGACCCTGACATCACCTATTCCGACGACCCGCTCCGCATGATGCGCGCCATCAGGTTTGCCTCACAACTCAGGAGATCGAGATCGGAAGAGCGTCGTGTAGGGAAAGAGTGTAGATCTC
>CALEMB010000189.1 GCA_937902805.1 uncultured Bacteroidales bacterium | reverse complement strand
GGCATTCCTGCTGAACCGCTCTTCCGATCTCGATCTCCGTTCCTTGCTTGGGTCAATTTCGGGCAGGAGTAACATGGAAATTGTTCTAAAGGAAATATGATGAACAGGATTGCAAACATCTTTATCTGGATCGCAGGCGGCGCTTTCGCGGTCGCGGCGTTGTTCACGGTGGCCGCCTGGGTCCTTGGAATCGGACTTTTTATCACGGGGAAGCTCAATGGCTAAGGAATTGTATGTAAGGCGCTGCCTGGTATGCGCCGAGGAAGGCGGAACGCTCCGGCAGTTTATCGCCGGCCGCACGCAGGACATTTGCGATTTCACCGCCGTCGACATTTGCCAGCGCCACCACTTCAAGCCATAATTGGAGTGGAAAGTTTAACCGAGGGATAATATGGCGACAGACGAACAGATACTTGCATCATGGAAACTCGTCAAGCGTTGCGAGAATTGCGAACACCGAGGTGCTACCAAGTGCGACTTGACTGGCGACGGACCTAGACACGAATGCTGGTGCCGCTTACGCGGGAATCCGGGGCCGACCTTCCCGCTATACGGGCAGGGTTGCGACAAGTGGCAGCTTGAGAAGTTGATCCGCGAGAACTACGAGAAAGAACACCCGGAGGGTAAATGAATTGGAAATCGCTCATAGGAGGAATATAACGTATGAAAGACTTATCTAATAGCATTAAGCATTATACGCCAGAATTAGCTAGGGAAGAGACGAAGAAGGCTTTTAACTGGAGAGAGTACGTACAGGGCCCGATTGACAAATATGTAGGTAAGGCTGTAAAAGAAGCTCGTTACAAGGTCTGTGTAGAGTTCCGCAAGCCAAGCGAATTTGACTATGAAGAAGCCTTGGAGCATATCAAAGGCGCTGTAAAAGAACTCGGATGGGATTATGAGCCCACGGATAGGACGTCTATAGGATGTTTATACCTGATTATTAGTTGGGAGAACGAATGAGCGAACTGAAAAGTGTAACGCAGAGTGACGTTATGTGGGGCCATTGGTTCACAGAATACTACCTCAAGACCGAAGCAGACAAGGTAATTACGGAGAAGGACAAGGAATGAAGTGGCAGAACCTGAAGCCGGAACAATGGCTTGACTACGCGGGAGAGCCTAGAGCCTGCTATCCGCAAAAGGAGGCGGACGAGGCTATCGAGGAACTGAAGGAGTTTGGCAAGCAAGCCGTACTCGTGAACGACGAACTTCTCGATAAGCGGAACGAAGAAAGCCTGGCTTTTACCAAAAAGATTTGGTCCCTAGAAGAACGCATCAAGAATGATTCAAGATTGCACAGGCGGCAACTGCTCCTTGCAATGTCAATGCAGGCGAAATACATGGCGCTATACTACAGGCTCGAATTCATGTCAACGGAAGGCGAACTGTTCAGGCGCAAGTGGAGACAGTTTGAGCTGTTCCGCAAGAAAGCGGAGGAATACAAATGAGCGAACTGAAAGCATATTATTGCCATTTATTGCACAACGAATACACCGAATTTTACAGCAAGTCCGAAGCCGACAAGGTGATTGCGGAACTAAAAGCAGACTACAAGGAAGCCTGCGACCGCTTGCATACTGCAAACATCATCAAGGACGAGCAGAAAGCGAAGGCAGACAAATTGCTGTCTTGCTTGAAGTACCTCGTAATGGGTGACCTTATCAAGGATTGCCCTCCAAAGAAAGTAGCAACTGAAATCGTAAAGGAATATAACAATGGAATTGGATGAAATCAAGCGTGGTCTTCGTGCCGAAATCAAGAAAAGGGAAAACGAGCAGTATTTCACGTTCCAGTGCAATGTTCGGCAGATGTGCAAGGACGTGCTCGCCAAACTTGAAGAGCAAGAATCGGTGATTGCGGAATTGCAAAAGCAAGTCCACGATTACGCACAAGGTTTGTACGTGATTCAAGCAAGGGCAGAAAAGGAAGCCCGACGCCACAACTACAAGCGGTGCATGGATAATGCTTGGTGGTGCCGAAAGTTGAGCAACGTATACGCATTGATTGCAAGCACTCATAGAGGATGGAAAATCGCTAGATATTATGATGATAAAGCGGAACTTTATCGTAAGTGGCACAAGCGTTGGCTCAAGATTGCCGATCAGTTAAAGGAGACGAAGTGATGCCTTGCACAGACTGCCCCATAAATGGAACTGAGTATTGCCACAAGGTAAACCCGATGGCAAAGAAATACACCCGCACGGAAAAGAACAAGTTGCGTGAGGCAATGGACAAGGGTCAAACAGCTTTCAAGGAGGCGAAGTGATGGCAAACGAATTAAAATATGATGGCAAGAAGAATTGCTGGACGTGCAAGTATTTCTCTACTAGCCCGAATTGGGCTCCTGTAGGAAGCGGGTCTTGTGAGTACTCGTGTTTCCTCTACGGTGGTAGCCATATCCGACAAATCGGCAGTGGCATGAGCTTCTGCGATGCGCACGAACCCAAGGAGAAAAAGTAATGGCGATTGAATTGCACCACCTCAACACGCACGGGATGATGGAACAGGCTGGCGATGTGCTCGATGGCGTTGAGCGCCTGAAAGAACGCATCGCAGAGCTGGAACAAGAACGCCGATGGAGAAAGTGCA
Source organism: uncultured Bacteroidales bacterium (assembly GCA_937902805.1). Classification (GTDB taxonomy): domain Bacteria; phylum Bacteroidota; class Bacteroidia; order Bacteroidales; family F082; genus Limimorpha. Next base: position 1,240 of record CALEMB010000189.1, on the reverse strand, counting down.
GCGATGAGATGCCAGAAGAAGATGAGGATGTACTTTTTTCGGATGGAATTTATATCTATCTAGGTTGTTGGACTACGTGGGATGGCTGTTGTTCAGACTATTCTTACGAAACCTTTTCGGGATGGGTTGAAAAAGGTTCCGAGAATGATTACGAATTTAACGAAATTAAGTTTTGGATGCCGCTTCCGTCGGCTCCGAAGGAGGGCAAATGATTGAGCCAAAATTAACCGCTAGTGACGGTACCGTAAGAACGTGTATCGAAATTGACAAAAGGCATATTGAATCGATAGCCCGCGAATACTGGGCGGCTAAAGATAAGCACCCGAAATTCTGCGACTTCGTTGTCAACCCGAAGACCGACTGGAGCTGGCTAGAAATCACGCAGAAGCACGCTAACGATGTCTCCGCACCGCCCTACTATGGGGAGAATATCCTTCTGGAAGAATTCGCCGAAGCCATGAACGCCTACCAGCAGGGCGACAAGGAAAACGCCTTGCAGGAGCTGGCGCAATGCGGTGCGGTCATCCTACGGATAATGGAAACGATCAAAAAGGAGATGGAATCAAATGGGTAAGGTTGGAACGAAGCAAGCAATGGCTGTAAGGATGGCCTTGGCTATTGGAAGTGCAAGATCGTCAGCTCCGCAGAATAATAAGAGGAATTCAAAGGACAAGGAGAAGTAACGATGGCTAACACGATTAAACTGAAAATTGAAGAAAACGAACCACCGAAATTCATGTGCGCGACGTGCGACAACGCTATGAGCGAGTCTCGCGCGTTTAGGTTTCCTATCTGCGACGATTGCCTGAAGGACTTGCGCGAAATCATCAAGGAGAGAAGACACGAAAAGGAAAAGGCTGAATTCAGGTTGAAAATGAAAGAACGAGGTGTTGAACTGGAGAGGAGATATTTCTGATGATTTACAACCATAAACGATTGAAAGAAGTTACAAAATTGACCTTTTACCCGGAAGGCAAAATGATGCTGGTCTGGGATATCGAAAAACCTGAATACGTAATGGAAAGAAAGGTGTTTGTCGTATTGTGCGACCCGATCCCGCCGGACATTCCGTATCCGGTTTGTGGCTTGAATGCAGACGGTAGCTCGAACTTTTGGGCACATTGTGCGGAAATCCCGAAGGAGAATAAATGAACAAGTGGGTCGTTATCGGGGCGCTCGGGAATATCGCCCTAGTCGTCCTCAAACTGGTGAACCTCGTGAGGCATTGGTAGGAATGGAC
>CALEMB010000188.1 GCA_937902805.1 uncultured Bacteroidales bacterium | reverse complement strand
GAGATCTACACTCTTTCCCTACACGACGCTCTTCCGATCTCGATCTTGATATAGTTTGCATTATTTATTCTGTACTTTCCGTCAATTCTTTAACTTCAACATCTTCGGTAGGTTGAAGATAATCGCTGGCTTTAGCAGGAGAAATGATGCTGCGTCCTAATTGCTTTTCCAATTGGTCTCTTGCAGCTTTGGCTACTCCACCGCCGTCTTTTGCGGTTTGTTTGCTTTGCTCAAAGCCTTTTGGGTTGCGCTGCTGCGAAAGCTCGCGAGTAGAGGCTTCCGCCAAAGTGTTTAGTGCCACCTCAACGCTGGTCATGTTGTCGCGCAGGTTTTCTTTGGTCAAGCCTTTGAAGGCCTTGTATTGTCCAGTTGTCATGCCGCTCCATGCCTTGGTGAGGATGTTAGTGAGAATGGCAAATTCCTGTTTTTCTTTGATTCCGACACGTTCCCATTCGTCGGTGAGGGCCTTGCGGGTCATGATGGATTTCATGCGCTCGTTGATCCATTGGTCGGAGTAACCTTGTCGGCGATAGTCGGCAATGGCCATTTGGAAGGTCAGTTCGGGGTCAATCATCTGGTCAACGCGTTGGCTGCCCACCTCGGCAAGCCATTGCTTGAGCGGCTCTGCCTTTTTTGACGGGATGGATTGGATGATGCGGAAGATGCCTTTCAATGTTGCAGCTTGTGTCATTCGTTGTTTGCCGTCAGGAGCCAACATTCGAACAGGGGGACAAATTGTCCCCCACTTGAATTTTAACTCTTCGTCGCGTTTCAACATTTTCTTAATATAATCACGAGGATTGGCTGTGTCCGTCAGCACTTGCACGATGTCTGCAACGGCAAAATAGTATTCTTGCTCCTCTTCATTCCAAACGATGCGGACATTAACTCCCTCAAAAATCTGTATAATGGATTCGTTTGACATGATGCTTTAATTTTGATTGCAATATTACAATAATTTCGGCAATTAGGAGGTGATTTTATCCCTAAGATTTACGAAAGGCTTCTCCACAAAGATATACAGGATGTACGCTGCCACGAAAACCAGCACCCAAAAGACAGGATAGGCGACGGCGTAACGATTCCAGAGAACAGGGAAGCTGTGCTCAAGGACTTGAAGCAGCAATAGGTTGGTGAGGAACATGGCGTAGGAAAGCACGCTGACGCGAGAGACAAAGCCTCCCAAACGGGTTTTGTAGGATTTCCATTTTGACAGGAGAGGAAACCACAAGGCAATGGCAAAAGCCGAAATCGTCAAATACAAGGCGTCGTAATAAAAGGTGCCAGGTGTGCGCGGGATGATGCGTGTGGCAATAAATATGAGCACGCCAATGATGAAACTAGTGACGGCGTAGCGTTCCCATTGCTTCGGATGATAATACATCATCCAGGCCGCCAGTACACCTATGTATATATTGTCGGTGCGCGATGCCACCGTTTTGCGAATCCAGATGTCCCAACCGAAACGATCGTGAATTTGGTCGGCAACGGAGAGACGGAAGGCAATGGAGGCCACGATGAAAAGGAGGCAAAGCCAAGGAATGTAATTCTTGGGCTTTGCAAAGAGGGAAAAGAGGATCAGTAGGAGAGGGAAGGAGATATAAAACCACCATTGCACGGGCAGGGAATAGGACTCCCAATAGAAGCCCCAAAACGGCGTGAACAGGTTCTGCGTGAAGGTGGCAAAACGCCAGAGCGGGAATGCCTTAGTGTCGCCTACGATGACTTGGCATTGCACCAAAACATAGTTGATCAGCAGGATGAAAAGGTAGTTGGGCAGGATGCGCAAGGCTGTCCGTCCATAGAAGGAGAGGGTTTTGGAACGGCTGATATGGTTGTCGTGCTTTTCGAGATGCGAGATGAACGACTTCGCAATGAGGAAGCCGGTCATGACAAAGAAGATGTCAACGCCATGAGGCACGGGCATATCAGTAAAGCGGTCGAGAGGCGTGTCGAACAGGATTTGCTCGGCGTGGCCTTGCACCACGCAAAAAATGGCGAAAGCCCTCAGCAGGTCCAGCCCGAAGATACGTTTGCGGTCAATATCGATGCTCCAGAAGTTCTTCATCCGTGGTAGTTATTTCATCAACACATTCCCAATTCGGCATTCCAAACACCGTTTCTGTTTGCAATACATATTATAAAGGTGTAGCAAAGCCTGTGTTTGCATGGCGTTGTCCGCTTTAATGCCGCATTGCGCAAAATGTCGGATGATGGCATTGTCTTCGGCTTCAGTCTCTTCCAAGAATTGTATAGCAGTCTCACATACCGATTCATCCTTGTGCAGTTTGCCGTAACAAAACAGCAGGGGTGCCACGGCGTTGATCATCAATATGTCGGCCGTAGCATCGCCTAAATGTTTTGGCGTGGATTCAGTTGGAACGCCAAACCGCCAATGCGTCTCCCAATATTCCGATGCCTTTACATCAAACAACGCCTTGACCTCGTTCCCGTTTTTCGCCTCACGGATTTTGGAGAATAAACATCCGTTTTTGTGAATCAGTTGTGCCATTTGTGCCAAACGGATGGTAGGAAAATTCGAAGGCCGCATGCGCATGAATCGCCACCGCTCGGCGGGCATGGTTAAGAGGTTGAATTTGGCTTTCATCACGGCAAACTCACGCTTGAGCAGTAGGGGATACTCTTCCGTGAGGTTGTCTTCCAAAAAACCAGCGCAGCCGAATAACATGGCCTCTAATTGCAAAAGATTATCGGCATGCTTCAGCAAAGTTTTGAAAGGCAGGATGTTGGACAAATATTCAAATGCTTCGTTGTTGACTTTCAGGCCAAAATAGCGCATTAGCAGTTTGTATAGTGCGTCTTCCCAGTCGAATTGGTTGGCGTTCAGGGTTTTGGTGACGGTCTCCGATTTGCTTTCCAAACGTTCCACAGCCATGCGGTCGAGCCAAGAGAGGTGGGTGAAGACAGGCACTTGGGCGATGCTTTTTTCGCAGGGAATCCAGCCTTTCGATATGATAAACCTTTGGTAATTAGTGAAAAGCGTCTCGTCAAAATAGATCGAGATCGGAAGAGCGTCGTGTAGGGAAAGAGTGTAGATCTCG
>CALEMB010000187.1 GCA_937902805.1 uncultured Bacteroidales bacterium | reverse complement strand
TGATTAACAATAAAATACGAAATTTTTCATGAATTTTTTCGAAAAAAAAGAAGAAAACGCATTGTCAATTCAGGAAAAAGGTCTATTTTTGCACACCTTTTCGCAAAGAAAGGGACGGCTAAATGAAGCAAATCGTTCTTTTACATCATGCCGGTATAACTCAGTTGGTAGAGTAGCTGATTTGTAATCAGCCTGTCGGCGGTTCGAGTCCGTCTATCGGCTCAGTTAGCACTGGGGGAGTCGCATAGTGGCAATTGCAACAGACTGTAAATCTGTCCGGGTATCCGTTCGGTGGTTCGAGTCCACCCTCCCCCACAAGTCAAGCGGAAGTAGCTCATTTGGCAGAGCGAAAGCCTTCCAAGCTTTAGGTGGCGGGTTCGAGCCCCGTCTTCCGCTCAGATGAACAAACAAGCCGATGTAGCTCAGCGGTAGAGCACTTCCTTGGTAAGGAAGGGGTCGGGAGTTCAATTCTCCCCATCGGCTCGATTTTTTGTGGATAAGAGTTCATAACCTTAAATAGAAACAAAATGGCAAAAGAAAAATTCGAAAGAACTAAACCGCACGTCAACATTGGTACTATCGGCCACGTTGACCACGGCAAGACCACTTTGACCGCTGCTATCACCCTGCACCTGGCCAAGAAGGGTCTCTCGGAGGTTAAATCCTTCGACTCCATCGACTCCGCTCCTGAAGAGAAGGAGAGAGGTATTACCATTAATACCGCTCACGTCGAGTATCAGACTGAGAAGCGTCACTACGCTCACGTCGACTGCCCCGGCCACGCTGACTATGTGAAGAACATGGTTACTGGTGCTGCCCAGATGGACGGTGCTATCATCGTTGTCGCCGCCACCGACGGTCCCATGCCTCAAACCCGTGAGCACATCCTGCTCGCCCGTCAGGTTGGTGTGCCGCGCCTCGTGGTGTTCCTGAACAAGTGCGACCTCGTTGACGATGAGGAGTTGCTGGAGTTGGTTGAGATGGAAGTCCGCGACCTCCTTGGCAAGTATGAATTCGATGCCGACAACACGCCTATCATCCGTGGCTCGGCCCTCGGCGCCTTGAACGACGACCCGAAGTGGACCCCCGCCATCGACGAGCTGATGGACGCTTGCGACACTTGGATTCCTGAACCCATGCGTGCCACCGACAAGCCGTTCCTGATGCCTATCGAGGACGTGTTCTCCATCACTGGCCGTGGTACTGTTGCTACCGGTCGTATCGAGACTGGTGTCATCCACGTTGGTGACCCCGTCGATATCCTCGGTATGGGTGCTGAGAAACTGAAGTCAGTCGTTACCGGTGTGGAAATGTTCCGCAAGATTTTGGACGAAGGCGAAGCTGGCGATAACGCTGGTCTGTTGCTCCGTGGTATCGACAAGGACGAAATCCGCCGTGGTATGGTTATTGCCAAGCCCGGTTCGGTGAAGCCCTACCACCACTTCAAGGGTCAGGTTTACGTCCTGAGCAAGGAAGAAGGTGGCCGTCACACCCCGTTCCGTAACAAGTATCGTCCTCAGTTCTATTTCAGAACCACCGACGTTACCGGTGAAATCACCCTGCCCGAAGGTATGGAAATGGTTATGCCTGGCGACCACGTCACCATCGACGTTAAGTTGATTGCCGACATCGCTATGGACAAGGGTCTCCGCTTCGCTATCCGTGAAGGTGGCCGTACCGTTGGTTCCGGTCAGGTGATCGAGATCATCGACGATTGATCAAAACAAACAACGTAAGGGTGGGCGTAACACACTCCCACCCTTATCCTACGGGCGTAGCTCAGTTGGTAGAGCATCGGTCTCCAAAACCGAGTGTCGAGAGTTCGAGCCTTTCCGCCCGTGCTTTTTATTAAGGTTCAATAGAAGATGAAATTTGTAAACTACATTAAAGAGTGCTACGCGGAGCTCAAGGAAAAGGTCACTTGGCCTACTTGGCCCGAATTGAGAAGTAGCGTGATTGTTGTGTCCATTGCTTCCCTATTAATCGCCTTGGTGGTTTTTCTGATGGACATTTCCTTCAAAAATCTGTTAGAAGCGTTTTACGGACTGTTCTGATAGATTGTACGTTGAATCTTGATGAGCAATTATTGGCTAACTCTGTAATTTGTCAGGAAGATGAGCGACACGAACGAAAAGAAATGGTATGTGGTGAGGGCCATCTCTGGTAAGGAAAAAAAGGTTAAGGAATACCTTGAATCCGAAATCAAGAGACTGAACCTTGAGGACCTCATTCCTACAGTCTTGATCCCGACAGAGAAGTATTTCGAAGTCAAGAACGGCAAGAAGGTGTGCAAAGAGCGCAACTACCTGCCGGGCTATGTGCTTGTGGAAGCTGTTTTGGTGGGCGAGGTCGTTCATGTCATCAAGAATGTTCCTAACGTGCTTGGCTTCTTGGGTACGAATGGTGAACCCGACCCGCTTCGTCCCATCGAAGTGAAGCGTATCCTCGGCAAGATGGACGAGCTCCAAGGTATGGGCGCTGGCAGCGATGTCATGTTCATGGTGGGGCAGTCGGTCATTGTCAACGACGGTCCTTTCAGCACCTTCCAGGGTATCATCGAAGAGGTGAACGAAGAGAAGAAGAAGCTGAAGGTGGCTGTGAAGATATTTGGTCGCAAGACCCCGTTGGAACTGAGTTTCTTCCAGGTGAAGCTGGAGAGCTAATCGGTAATTGTGAGTTAAAATTGTTGCCTAATTACACTTAATTAAGGATTAAAGAAATGGCAAAAGAAGTAAGCGGATTAATTAAATTGCAAATCAAAGGAGGAGCTGCGAATCCCGCCCCGCCCGTTGGTCCCGCTTTGGGTTCCAAGGGTGTGAACATCATGGAATTCTGCAAGCAGTTCAACGCCCGTACGCAGGATCAGGCTGGCAAGGTGTTGCCCGTCATCATCACTGTGTATAAGGATAAGTCTTTCGATTTCATCGTTAAGGCTTCTCCCGTGGCTGTCTCCATCATCGAGGCTGCGAAGATCAAAGGCGGCTCCAAGGAACCCAACCGTTCGAAAGTCGGTTCGTTGACTTGGGACCAAGTGAGAGAAATCGCCACCAACAAGATGAAGGACATGAATTGCTTCACCGTCGAGTCCGCCATGTCAATGGTGGCTGGTACGGCCCGCAGCATGGGCGTCAAGATAACCGGCGAATCACCTTTAAAGAAAGACTAAGATCTTTCGTGCATTTGTAGAACAACAAAAAAGTTAGTTAAATGTCAAAAGTATCCAAACAGAGGAAAGAAGCTTTAGCTAAGTTCGACAAAAGCAAGAGTTACTCCTTGAATGAAGCAGTTGATATCGTAAAACAAATCACCTACAGCAAGTTTGATGCTTCGGTTGACTTGAACATCCGTCTGGGTGTCGACCCCCGTAAGGCCAATCAAATGGTCCGCGGTTCGGTGACGCTGCCCCACGGCACTGGTAAAGTCGTTCGCGTCCTGGTTCTCTGCAACCCCGACAAGGCTCAAGAAGCTTTAGACGCTGGTGCTGATTTCGTTGGTCTGGATGAATACATCCAAAAGATCAAGGACGGTTGGACCGATATTGACATTGTGATTACCACGCCTAACATCATGCCTAAGGTGGGTGCCCTGGGCCGTATTCTCGGTCCCCGCGGCTTGATGCCCAACCCGAAGACAGGAACCGTTACGATGGACGTCGCAAAGGCTGTTCAAGAAGTGAAGGCCGGTAAGATCGACTTCAAGGTCGACAAGTACGGCATCATTGCTGCTGGAGTCGCTAAAGTTAGCTTCTCTCCGGAACAGATTTTTGATAACGCCAAGGAACTGATCCAAACCGTTATCAAGTTGAAACCAGCCGCTGCTAAAGGTACGTATGTGAAGAGCATCTATATCTCTAGCACGATGAGCCCGGGTGTGCAGATCGATGTCAAATCAGTAGCAAACTAAATGAAAGGAAGTTATTGAAATGAGAAAAGAAGATAAACAAGTCCTCATCGACTCCATCCTGAATGAATTGAAGGCCTGCCCTAATTTCTATCTGACCGACGTCTCCGACCTCAACGCCGAGAAGACCAGCCAGCTGAGAAGACAGTGCTTCAATAGTGGTGTGAAAATGATCGTTGTGAAGAACGCGTTGCTCCATAAGGCTATGCAGCAGATGGAGAAGGACTATGAAGGCCTGTACGATGTTCTGAAAGGATCTACTGCTCTGATGCTGTGCGAGACCGGCAACGCTCCCGCCAAGCTGATCAAGAATTTCCGTAAGACGAGCGATCGTCCTATCCTGAAGGGCGCCTACATCGAGGAATGCTGCTACATCGGCGACGACATGATCGACGCCCTGTGCAACGTCAAGTCGAAGAACGACCTCATCGCGGACGTCATCGCCCTGCTGCAATCGCCGATGAAGAACATCATCAGCGGCCTGCAATCGGGTGGACACAAGTTGAGCGGTATTCTCGAAACCCTGTCCGAAAGACCAGAATAATATTATCGAATGTGAATCATTCAAAACAAAAAGCAAGTATTAACAATTAAAAAATAAAAGTAAAATGGCAGATCTTAAAGCTTTTGCTGAACAATTAGTCAACCTCACCGTGAAGGAAGTGAACGAACTCGCTAACATCCTGAAGGAAGAGTACGGTATTGAACCTGCAGCCGCCGCTGTTGCTGTTGCTGCTGCTCCTGCTGCTGGTGGCGCCGCCGCCGCTGAAGAAAAGACTTCTTTCGACGTCATCCTGAAGAGCGCTGGCGCTCAGAAGCTGGCCGTCGTGAAGTTGGTGAAGGAACTCACCAGCCTTGGCCTGAAGGAAGCTAAGGAACTGGTTGACGCTGCTCCCAAACCGCTGAAGGAAGGCGTGAGCAAAGACGAAGCTAATGCACTGAAGGCTCAACTCGAAGAGGCCGGTGCAGAAGTGGAAGTGAAATAAGGATTCAATTCCCGTAAATACGGCATTCAACCTCAGTCCCGAAAGGGGCTGAGGTTTGTGCCGATTTTTCGCTTTATGCGAAATTTCCTCTTTTCGTTAGTTCGTCTTTCCCATTACATCACCTAAAAACAATATTACCTTGGCAACAAAATCAACTGAAAGAATTAGCTTCGCGTCCATCAAGAAGTCTTTCGAATATCCTGATTTCCTGGATATTCAACTTCAGTCTTTCCAGGATTTCTTCCAACTGGAGACCAATCCTGACAACAGGAAAAACGAAGGCCTCTACAAAGTCTTCGCCGAGAATTTCCCCATCACTGACGCACGAGGCAATTTCACTCTCGAATTTCTGGATTACTACATCGACGCCCCTCGCTATAGCATTGAGGAGTGCATCGAACGTGGACTAACCTATAGCGTTCCTCTCAAGGCAAAACTGAAACTTTCTTGCAACGACGAGGAACATGAAGACTTTGAGACCGTCGTCCAAGACGTGTATCTCGGCATGATTCCGTATATGACGCCTCGCGGCACTTTCGTCATCAACGGCGCCGAGCGCGTTGTGGTCTCACAATTGCACCGTTCACCCGGTGTGTTCTTCGGTCAGAGCCAGCATGCCAACGGCACTATGTTGTATTCGGCCCGTATCATCCCGTTCAAGGGTTCTTGGATGGAGTTCTCGACCGACATCAACAACGTCATGTATGCCTACATCGACCGTAAGAAGAAATTACCTATCACCACCCTGTTGCGTGCCATCGGCTACGAAACCGATAAGGACATCCTCGATGTCTTCAACCTCGCTGAAGAAGTGAAGGTGTCGAAGGCAGGTCTGAAGCGAGTGCTTGGCCGCAAACTGGCCGCCCGTGTGCTTCACACCTACTACGAAGATTTCGTTAACGAAGACACTGGTGAGTGCGTCTCCATCGAGCGTAACGAGGTCATCATCGACCGTGACGTGGTCCTCGAGGATGAACACATCCAAAAGATTGTTGACAGCGGCGTGAAGACCATCCTGCTCCACAGTGAGATGGAACGCGACGAGAACGATAGGATCTCCGACTATTCTGTCATCTTCAAGACCTTGGAGAAAGACCCCAGCAACTCGGAAAAAGAGGCTGTGGAATATATCTACCGCCAGTTGCGTAATGCCGAGCCGCCCGATGAGGAAACGGCCCGTGGCATCATTGAGAAGCTGTTCTTCTCCGACAAGAGATATGATTTGGGTTTGGTCGGTCGTTACCGCATCAACCGCAAGCTTAACCTCGACATTCCCGATGACGTCAAAGTCCTGACCAAGGAAGACATCATCGCCATCATCAAATATTTGGTCGAGCTGCTGAGCAGCAAGGCCGAAATCGACGATATCGACCACTTGAGCAACCGTCGTATCCGCACCGTGGGCGAGCAGCTGCAAGCCCAGTTCGGTGTCGGCTTAGCCCGTATGTCACGCACCATCCGCGAACGTATGAATGTGCGCGACAACGAGGTGTTCACGCCTATCGACCTGATCAACGCCAAGACCCTGTCGTCGGTCATCAACTCGTTCTTCGGTACCAACCAGCTGTCGCAGTTCATGGACCAAACCAACCCGCTGTCGGAAATCACGCATAAGCGTCGTATCTCCGCTCTGGGTCCCGGCGGTCTGTCGCGTGACCGTGCCGGTTTCGAAGTCCGTGACGTTCACTACACGCACTACGGCCGTCTGTGTACGATTGAGACCCCTGAAGGTCCTAACATCGGTCTGATTTCGTCGCTCTGCGTGTTCGCAAAGATCAACAACCTTGGTTTCATCGAAACGCCTTACCGCGAGGTGAAGGACGGTGTGGTCGACTTCGAGAAGGAGCCGGTCTACCTGACCGCCGAGCTTGAGGAAGACAAAATCATCGCCCAAGCCACCACGCCCGTGGATGACGAAGGCAAATTTACCGACAAGGAAATCAAGGCCCGTTATATCGCCGACTATCCTATCGTCACGCCCGATCAAATTAATTTGATGGACGTGGGCCCCAACCAAATCGCCTCCATCGCCGCTTCATTGATTCCGTTCTTGGAGCACGACGACGCCAACCGTGCTTTGATGGGTTCGAACATGATGCGTCAGGCTGTACCTTTGATGAATCCCGAGAGTCCCATCGTGGGCACTGGTATCGAACGCTCTGTTGCCAAGGATTCACGCGTTCTTATCACTGCCGAGGGCGAGGGTGAGGTCATCTTCGTTGACTCGAAGAAGATCGTCATCAGGTACGACCGTACCGACGAACAGCGTCTGGTGAGCTTCGACGACGACGTGAAGACCTATTATCTCACGAAGTACGCCCGCACCAACCAGAACACCAGCATTAACATCAAACCTATCGTGCGTCGCGGTGACCGCGTGACCATTGGTCAGATTATGACGGAAGGCTACGCCACGCAAAACGGCGACCTGGCCCTCGGTCGTAACCTGAAAGTGGCCTTCATGCCTTGGAAGGGTTACAACTATGAGGACGCCATCGTGATTTCAGAGCGCATCGTGAAGGAAGACCTGTTCACCTCCATCCACATCGAGGAGTTCACCCTTGAGGTGCGCGACACGAAACGTGGTCTGGAAGAATTGACTAACGATATCCCGAATGTGAGCACTGAAGCCACCAAGGATTTGGACGAACACGGTATCATCCGCGTGGGTGCCGAGGTTAAGGAAGGCGACATCCTCGTCGGTAAGATTACGCCTAAGGGCGAGTCTGACCCGACTCCTGAGGAGAAGCTGCTCCGCGCTATCTTCGGCGACAAGGCCGGCGACGTGAAGAACGCCTCACTGAAGGCTGGTCCTTCCATGAAGGGTGTGGTCATCGGCAAGCGTTTGTTCTCGCGTCTGCAAAAGGACCGCAAGGCCCGCGCCAAAGACAAGGAGGACATCGCAAAGATCGACGCCGCCTGCAAGAAAGAACTCGCCGCTTTGAAGGACGTCCTTGTTGAGAAGTTGATGACGCTGCTGAACGGTCACACGTCCACCGGCGTGCAGAACAACTTCAAGGAGACCCTCATTGCCAAGAAGGTGAAGTTCACGGCCAAAGCCTTGTATGACATCGATTACCTCTCCGTCAACCCCAACAAGTGGACGTCGGACGAGAAGGTCAACAAGATGATCGGTGCCATCATCGACAACTATACTGTGAAGTTCAAGGAGATTGAAGGTAAGTTCAACCGTGAGAAGTACGTGGCCAGCGTCGGTGACGAGCTGCCGAATGGCATCGTCCAGATGGCTAAGGTCTATGTGGCCAAGAAGCGCAAGCTGATGATTGGTGACAAGATGGCCGGTCGTCACGGTAACAAGGGTATCGTCTCGAAGATCGTCCGCGCCGAGGATATGCCGTTCTTGGCCGATGGTACTCCGGTCGACATCGTGCTGAACCCCTTGGGCGTGCCTTCACGTATGAACCTCGGTCAGATATACGAGACCGTTCTCGGCTGGGCCGGACACGAACTCGGACTGAAGTTCGCCACACCTATCTTCGATGGTGCTACCTTGGAAGAAATCAACCAATATATGCGCAAGGCAGGTCTGCCCGACAACGGCCGTATGCAACTATACGATGGTGAAACTGGCGAACCTTTCGACCAGCCTGCCACTGTGGGTTACATCTACATGCTGAAACTGCACCACATGGTTGACGACAAGATGCACGCCCGTTCGATTGGTCCTTACTCGCTGATTACGCAGCAGCCTCTGGGTGGTAAAGCCCAGTTCGGTGGCCAGCGTTTCGGTGAAATGGAGGTTTGGGCTCTCGAAGCCTTCGGTGCCAGCAACGTGCTGCAGGAAATCCTGACCGTGAAGTCCGACGACGTGAACGGTCGTGCTAAGGCCTACGAGTCCATCGTCAAGGGTGATAATATGCCTATCCCGGGCATCCCCGAGTCCTTCAACGTGTTGATCCACGAACTCCGTGGATTGGGTCTTGAGGTGACCTTTAAGGATAAAGATGGTAAAGTCTTGAATTGAGTTTATTAATGCTAGGATAAAAATACTGAAATATGGCAACTAACAATATAGTCAATAGCAACTTCGCTAGCATAACGGTGAGTTTGGCTTCGCCGGAATCGATCCTTGCCCGTTCACACGGTGAGGTGTTGAAACCCGAGACCATCAACTACCGTACTTATAAACCTGAACGTGATGGCTTGTTCTGCGAGCGCATCTTCGGCCCCGTGAAGGACTGGGAGTGCCACTGCGGTAAGTACAAGCGCATCCGTTACAAGAACATCATCTGCGACCACTGCGGCGTTGAGGTGACCGAGAAGAAGGTCCGCCGTGAGCGCATGGGCCACATCTCCTTGGTGGTGCCCGTCGCCCATATCTGGTATTTCCGCTCGCTGCCCAATAAGATTGGAGCTATGCTTGGTATTCCTACCAAGAAACTCGACTCCATTATTTATTATGAGCGCTACATCGTCATCCAAGGTGGTATTCTGGAAGGCCAAGCCATTCCGAACGACAACGAAGGCCGTAAGGTCACGAAGAATGAATTCCTGACGGAAGAGGAATACCTCGACCTGATGGAGATGGTTCCGATTGAGAACCAATATCTCCCCGAAGATGACCCGAACAAGTTCATCGCCAAGATGGGTGCCGACGCTGTTTATGACTTGCTGAAGCGCTTGAATATTGACGAGGAAGCCAACCGTCTGCGTGCCGAAGCCAACGAGGTGAAGGCCCAGCAGAAGAAGCAGGAGCTTCTGAAGCGCCTGCAGGTGTTTGAGGCTTTCCGTGAGGCCAACACGCACATCGAGAACCGTCCCGAGTGGATGATTGTGAAGGTGGTGCCGGTGATTCCTCCGGAGCTGCGTCCTCTCGTCCCGTTGGACGGCGGCCGTTTCGCCACCTCCGACTTGAACGACCTCTATCGTCGTGTCATTATCCGTAACAACCGTCTGAAACGCTTGATTGAAATCAACGCTCCTGACGTCATCATGCGTAACGAGAAGCGTATGCTTCAGGAAGCCGTCGACTCGTTGTTCGACAACTCGCGCAAGTCGAGTGCGGTGAAGACCGACTCGAACCGCCCGCTGAAGTCGTTGAGCGACAGCCTGAAAGGTAAGCAAGGCCGTTTCCGTCAGAACCTGCTCGGTAAACGTGTCGACTACTCCGGTCGTTCCGTTATCGTGGTCGGTCCCGACCTGAACATGAACGAATGCGGTCTGCCTAAGGATATGGCAGCCGAGTTGTTCAAGCCGTTTGTGATCCGCAAGCTCATCGAGCGCGGCATCGTCAAGACAGTGAAGTCGGCCAAGAAGATTGTCGACCGCAAGGATTCCGTCGTTTGGGATATCCTCGAAAACATCCTGAAGGGTCACCCGATTCTGCTGAACCGTGCTCCTACGCTGCACCGTCTGGGTATCCAGGCCTTCCAGCCGAAGCTCATCGAAGGTAAGGCAATCCGTCTGCACCCCTTGGTATGTACGGCATTCAACGCCGACTTCGACGGTGACCAGATGGCTGTCCACGTACCGCTGGGCAATGCTGCCGTGCTTGAGGCACAGATCCTGATGCTGGCATCGCACAACATCCTGAACCCCTCGAATGGTGCACCTATCACGCTGCCTTCACAGGACATGGTTTTGGGTCTGTATTATATCACTAAGCCTCGTAAGAGCACACCCGAGCATCCCGTCAAGGGCGAGGGTATGTCGTTCTATTCGCCGGAAGAGGTGATCATCGCCCACAACGAGGGTCGTGCCGATATGCACGCCATCATTAAGGTGCGCGTCAAGGTGCGTGAAGAGGACAAACTCGTCACGAAGCTTGTCGAGACCACCGTGGGTCGTGTTATCTTCAACCAAGTCGTTCCTGATGACTATGGCTTCATCAACGAGCTGTTGACCAAGAAGTCGTTGCGTAGCATCGTCGGTGATATGGTGCGTATGGAAGGCACCGCCGTCACGACGAAGTTCTTGGACGACATAAAGAATATGGGTTACTACCAAGCTTATAAAGGTGGCTTGTCCTTCAACTTGGGTAACGTCCTTGTTCCCCAGATGAAGAGCGACCTTATTGGCGATGCCAACGCGCAAGCTGCCCAAATCCGTGAATACGAAAAGATGGGCTTCATGGGCCCGAATGAGCGTTACAACCAGATCGTTGACCTGTGGACCGACGTCAACGCTAAGCTCACCCAAGAGGTGATGAAGGTGTTGTCGAGCGACGACCAAGGTTTCAACCCTGTGTATATGATGCTTCACTCAGGTGCTCGTGGTTCCGAAGCTCAGGTGTCGCAGCTCTGCGGCATGAGAGGCCTGATGGCCAAGCCTATGAAGGCTGGCTCGGGCGGCTCCGAAATCATCGAAAACCCGATTCTGTCGAACTTCCAGGAAGGTCTGTCCGTGTTGGAGTACTTCATCTCCACGCACGGTGCCCGTAAGGGTTTGGCCGATACCGCTCTGAAGACCGCTGACGCTGGTTACCTGACCCGTCGTCTGGTCGACGTGGCCCACGATGTCATCATCACCGAGAAGGACTGCGGCACGCTCCGCGGTATGACCATTTCACGTGGTGAAGAAATCAAGGAGCCTGGCAAGCACTCCCTGTTGTACGACCGCATCCTTGGCCGTGTGGCTTTGCACGACGTGTTCCACCCGCAAACGGGTGAACTCATCGTCGCCAGCGGTGAGGAAATCAACGAGGTCATTGCTGAGGCCATCGACGAATCGCCTCTGGAGAGCGTCGAAATCCGTTCCGTGTTGACCTGCGAATCGAAGCGTGGCGTGTGCGCCAACTGCTACGGCCGCAACCTGTCGTCGGCCAAGCTCGTCCAGAAGGGCGAGGCTGTGGGCGTCATCGCTGCACAGTCCATCGGTGAGCCTGGTACCCAGCTGACCCTGCGTACCTTCCACCAAGGTGGTAAGGCATCGAAGGGCTTGGTGGCCAACAGCACCGAAGCCAAGTACGACGGCTACCTCGAAATCGACGAACTCCGTTCCGTCGATGTCAACAAGGAAGAGGACAGCTACCAGATTGTCATTGGCCGTTCCGCAGAATTGAAGCTCCACGATAACAACACCGACGTCGTCTTGATGACCACAAACATCCCTTATGGTGCCAAGTTGTTCTTCAAGTCGGGCGATCAGGTGAAGAAGGGCGACAAGATCTGCGAATGGGACCCCTACAACGCCACTATCATCTCAGAGCATAGCGGTAAGGTGCGCTTCCAGAATGTCATCGAAGGTGTAACCTACCGTAACGAGACCATCGCTGAGACGGGCTTTAACGAGCGCGTTATCATCGAGGGTAGGAGAGGCGCCAAGAACCCGCTCATCGACATCGTTGACGAGAACGGCGAAACCATCGTTTCCTACGACTTGCCCGTCGACGCTCACGTCGTTGTCGAAGAAGGCGACGAAATCAAGGCTGGCGACCAGCTGGTTCGTATCCCGCGTAACGTCTCTGGCGGCGGCGATATCACCGGCGGTCTGCCGCGTGTGCAAGAGCTGTTCGAAGCCCGTAACTCCATCGACCCGGCCATCGTCTCCGAAATCGACGGTATCGTCCATCTGGAGAAGAAACTGAAGCGTGGCAACCGTGAGGTCGTCGTGACCGCCAAGACGGGCGAGGAGAAGCGTTACCTCATCCCGACCTCGAAGCAAATCCTGGCTCAGGAGAACGACTTCGTGAAGGCTGGTCAGCCACTGTCGGAAGGTGTCATCACGCCTGCCAGCATCTTGGCCATCATGGGCCCGATGAAGGTGCAGGAATACATCGTCAACGAGGCACAGAGCGTGTACCGTCAGCAAGGTGTGGTCATCAACGACAAGCACTTTGAGGTCATCGTGCGTCAGATGATGCGTAAGGTCGAAATCCTCGACCCGGGCGACACCCGCTTCCTGCAAGGCGAGCTGGTCAACAAGCTGACCTTCCAAGAGGAAAACGACGACATCTACGGCAAGTTCTTCGTCGAAGACAAGGGCGCTTCCGAGAAACTGCAAGCGGGCGAAATCGTTTCGGCGATGAAGCTCCGTGAGGAAGAATCCGCTTTGAAGCGTAAAGACTTGGCACTGCCCACCGTGCGTCCTGCACGTCCGGCAACGGCCACGCAGGTGCTGCAAGGTATCACGCGTGCTGCTTTGGCGACCGACAGCTTCATCTCGGCAGCCTCCTTCCAGGAGACCACCAAGGTGCTGACCAACGCCGCCATCGCCGCCAAGAGCGACTTCCTGCTCGGCATGAAGGAGAATGTGATCGTCGGTCACAAGATTCCTGCCGGCACGGGTCTGCGCGAGTACGAAGACTTGATTGTGGGTTCTCGTGAAGAGTACGAGGAGCTGCAAGAAAAGGCTGCGCTCTAACAAGTGTTGAACTGAGCGGGGATGGCCTTAGGGTTGTCCCCGCTTTTTTAAATAACTGTTCGAAATCAAATTGTAATATCTTTCACTGGACTTCTTTAGCGATTAGCTATCAGCCGTCAGCTATCAGCATGGTAGCACCAAGGCTGAATGCTGATTGCTGAAAGCTGAAAGCCAAACAGCTAAGTCTCAATAGAATATTAAATACTAGATATACACATCCACTTAATAAAATTGGAATTATGGAAAACAATCAGAAGAACCAATTGAATATCGAAATCAGCGACGAGGTGGCTGAAGGCACCTACTCCAACTTGGCTATCATCACCCACTCGCCGAATGAGTTCATCGTCGACTTCGCCCAGATGATGCCTGGTACACCCAAGGCCAAGGTGCGCTCGAGAGTGATCATGAACCCCTTGAATGCCAAGCGTCTGTACAAGGCTTTGGCCGACAACATCGCCAAGTACGAGCAGCAGTTCGGCACCATCACTGACGGCGGCGGCATCGCCCCCTTCTCGATGGGAGCACCTACGGCACAGGCTTGATTTTCAAATTATTATCTGGTTAAAACGGAAAATGCACCAAAAAAAGTGCAATTTCTTATTAAAAATGCACCAAATTTGGTGCATTTTTAATTATCTTTGTGGCATACTATTGAAAATCATACAAATAGAATAAGGGTATGCTGAAAAAATTATTGTTTTGCATCGTTGTAATAGCTTCTTTGAATGGTTTTGCTCAGCAGCAAGTAGCTGGTATGTATTATGAAATGGGGATGGAACAAGAACAGTTGTCTTGTTATATTGAGTTTATTAATAATAGCGATGATTATTATATTGAAATTTCGAGTCAAGAAACGGACGATATAATATACGTTGTTATACTCTCGTATGGTAAATACAAGATTGAGGATGGTCTTGTTATTTTGATGGATGCATTGCATGAGTATCAAATGGAAATGGCTTTGGCCGAAGATACATTGTTAATGCAAAAAGGCTTTGAGTTTATGAAAGGTAAGTGCTTTGTGCGTCAAGGAACATCATATGGAACGGATATTCCAGGAGGAGTTAACGAAAACTTAAACAAGGCTAATATTCAAGAAGAACGCAATCGATACAATATGCAGAACAAGGAACTGCATGAATTGACATATGGAAAGTACAAAGGGATTGATTGGGATTGCGATCTGGCAATAAATGAGAATCATACGTATGTGTATGAGTTTAGAGAGTGCCAAATTTCAAAAGGTACTTGGGAGAGAAAAGGAAATATTTTGACCCTTCATGACTCTTCTTTGGATTGCGATTCATATCTTATGGTTGGAGAAAATGATAAGGTGATAAGCAAACTGCTAGTAGGTGATAATGGAGGCCGAATTTTCAAAAAGGTGCAAACAACAACGGCTCCAACGAAATCAGGAGGTTTCGGATGTAGCCGAAGAAAATAAATAAACGAGAGAAATCAAAATCTTAGTTTGGGCGGATTTCCGAATCCGCCCATTTTTGAATAAAACATCTGTAATGTAATGAAACAATTCCTGTTACTGCTTGCAATGATGGTGGGCCATTTTCTGGTGGTGCAAGAAAACAACAATTCATTGCCCGATACATGCCTTTTTGAAGCACATCGCCATATCGAAGGCAATGACACGCTTCCCTATCGGCTCTATCGCTCGCAAAAGGTCGATACAATGATGGAAGCCTTGCCCTTAGTCATCTTCCTGCATGGCGCAGGAGAACGCGGCAATGACAATTGTATGCAGTTGAAGCATTGCATCAAGTATTTCCTTGACGACACGGTGACCAGCCGTTATCCTTTCATATTGATGACTCCGCAATGTCCAAACGAAAAGCGTTGGGTGAACACCGATTGGAGCCTGTCCGAGCACACGATGGACAGTATGCCCACGGCAGAGTTGCGTGGTGTAATGGCGGTGCTTGACAGCCTCATCGATTGTGGTGCCGTGGATTCGACACGAGTTTACATCTGCGGTATCTCGATGGGCGGTTTTGGCACTTGGGACGCTTTGCAGCGTTGGCCAGAGAAGTTCGCGGCGGCCATTCCCATTTGCGGTGGGGGAGACCCTGCCTACGCCGAGGTGATGAAAGACATTCCTATCTATATCTTTCACGGCCTGCATGACGGGATAGTCATGCCTTCGCGGAGCATACAGATGTATGATGCTCTGCAAGAGGTTGGCAACAAAGAAGCTGTTCTCGTCACTTATCCCGAATTGGCACATGGGTGTTGGGATGAGGCGTTTTCTACGGCGGGGTTGTTTGGGTGGATGTTTGGGAAGAGGAAAGATTTCTAAAATATCGCACAACGGAGCAAAATCAAAAGGACACTATCTTTTCCTTATACTGTTCCATTAACTCAAAAAGACTATTTCCTTCGGCAGCTCCTACTAACATGATTTCATCTGCCATCTCGCAAACATATCTGTTTCGAGCCAATGCCGTTGCTCTTGACTGCCTGACCGCATGAGAAGTGGAAATGATGAGCAAACGGTTCTGCTCCAAAGCCTCTTTCAAATCCATAGGAACAACCTTATACATCTGCCGTGCTAGCACCATGATGATGGGTTGATTTCCTTTCAGAAGGAAATGCAGCACATCTTTCTCCAATTTGGAACTGAAACCACTGACCACGCACTGTCCTTGACGGCACATCTCCGTCGCCCAGTCATAACAATGCAACACGGTTTCCGATGAAATCGTGTTCGAGGCTAGGAATGCCGTTTTTGCTAACTTTAACAGTTTTTTATTTCCGAGATATTCCAGTTCGCTCATATTATATTCTTTTCATATATTCCCAAAAACGCTAATCTATTCTCTTGATGAAATATTTGGAAGCTCTTGTATAATAGAACCTTGAAGTAATTTACCGTTCGCTTTTTTGTTACGTTTGATTCCATCTTGACCCCATGTGCCCCATTGTTTAAAGAAAAATGGGATGCCGTTGGCACGAGCCTGCTCTTTTATATTTAACACCCATTCTTCTTTCATTGGCCTTGCTTGAAAGCCACTTTCTCCTCCGACAATTATCCATTGAATATTACTAAGTTCTAATTCTCCAAGATCTTCCAACAAAGGCTCACAAGATAGAAAATGAATTCTAGCATCTATATTTGAAAGATGATTTATACGCCATTTCACTTTTTTATTCTCTAATGTTACACCTAACCATGCATTGTTTGGTACTGCTCTTGATTTAAAGTACTCTTCCATTCTTTCTGCCCTTTTTGTAAGTATTTGGTAACGATGCTGTGGCGTATCTTTAATTACTTTCATTACTTTGTCAACAAACTCAAAGGGTACATTTTTATGGAAAAGGTCTGCCATTGAACACACGAAAACATTATGACTTCCTTTCCATTTATATGGCTCATCCAAATCGTCCTCATGTATTGTCAACAGAAATCCATTAGAATATTTTTTTTGTCCCATGGCCTTAAGACGTCTTGCCATTACTTCTGCATAACAATGAGCACAACCATCCGATTGCTTTGTACAACCGGTAACGGGATTCCAGGTTTTATCTGTCCATTCAATTTTTGTTTCAGCCATTACTTAAAACTTAATATACATTCCTTAATTAGTAAAACACTTACTGTATGTTGCTTGTTGTCTATAAACACGGAAGACAATCTATCTTCACTAACCAATCTTCTTAATGCTTCTGTATAATGTTTGCGACAATAAAGCTCTTTCTGCTGATGTTCCTCAAAGAGGTCCAATGCGGAAATCTTCTTTCCTGTATATGATGCATATAATTTGTCTTTAAGAACATCAATATTTTCCGATGCTACATCGAATAAATCTTCTACAGGATTTGTAATTTTCTTAACATCAAAAGTATAGGTGTTCACACCATCAAAAATAGTACCCACATTAGCAAAGTCGTTATAGATTTGCTTAATCAAGTCAAATCCTCTCTTTGATTTTGTAAGATGAAGGATAAAATGGCTTGTGGTTTCCACATCTTCTTCCTGAAATTTGAATGCAGTATAATAGACATTTGCTCCAAGCAATTTTTTGTATTCATTTCCCAAGTTATCAATGATAAATTGAAGTCTTTCAGGAACCCTTCTTTTATCTCTAACTAGGGTTTTAAGAGAGTCAAAACTTTTAGGAAACAAGCATCGCATCAGTGGCTCAAACTTTTCATTCTCAAGTGCCGGATTTATCCTCTTTGTGTTTATGAAGATAAACAATTCATTCCCCCAATAGTTTAAGAATGCAGAAAGGATGCTGGTATCTATGCCTTTATAACCAAATGGGTCAATAAAAAGCACAGAAGGGCACTCGTTTTTCCCATCTTTTAAACGATTTTTGGTGATAAACTTATCAATTTCTTCACATTCTCCCACAATGCTATGTCCAAAATGAGGCTTAAAAGCAAAAGAGCCGTCTGGGTATAGTTTCAAGAAATTTTCTTTCAATTGTGCAGAATACTCCTTATCATTAAAAACCATCCATACTTTTTGTTTAAGCATGTCATCATTAAAACAGTTTTTAGCAATCAAAAGGGGTGTCGAATAATTACCGTCTTCGTACATTCCTGGACCTGCAAACAAGTCAAAATACCCAATGCGTTCTGGTATGTGCTTTCTAACTATTATTTTGCAATATTTCGGAAAATACTCCGATACTATACTTGCCTTCACTCTTGATGATAGAGTCTGCTTTTCAAAGAAATTACTATCTGTCATAGGCTAATTATTATTCTTCGTCTTACTTCATTGTCTGATTTGAAGTATTATTACTCATAGAAGACGCATTGTTTATAAGTTGTCCCATTTGAATTTGAACCTTATTGTTCAGATATGTTTCATAATTCCACATCAAATATGAATCCCACAATCCAAGTTCAATATCCCTTATCAAAGAATCTATCTTTTCTTTTATTGGTTGACCGTTTTTGTCAAAGTACATTTGATCACGGACCTGGTCTCTTAACACCTGAATTGCTTTGAATTCCCCCAAACTAAAAACCTGCCCCAAATCCACTGGTTCAATTAGAATATTTTTTTCAACATCCACTTTGCTTTTTGATAATACTTCAGATACATACCTTTTACCCGCATTTCTCATAGCAAATAGCGTATAATTAGATGCAAAATACGTATCGGGGTCTAAGTAAAACAAATTGTCACAATATCCTTTGGATATTTGAAGAACAATTCCATTTATTTCTTCTTTTTCAATTGTTTTGTCAACAAAACGGACTTTCTTAATGTTGAAAATTTCATTGTACGGAATGCCTATTGGTACACCTAGTTTGTGTAAAGCAACTATTATAGTCCGCTTCTCTATAATTGATAATGAATTGTTGAATTCATTTTCGGCCTCCTTATAAGATTGACCAGAATATTTTTCAATTACACGCAAGGCCTTAACCGCAATGTTTCGAATCTCTTTTTTCTTTTTGTCTTCTCCTATTCTAACAAAACGAGCACCAAAGTAGGTTCCAATTAGGCCTCCTATTAAAGCCGTTAATAAGGTTAATAATATAGTGTTCATATCAATTAGTTTTACTTCTTTGTGTAAACTTTATCAAGTTCCTTAAAAACGTTGGAACTATAGAACTTTTGTGCAACGGATTTCGGGTTGGCATCATCAAGTTTTCTTGTATGGCAAAGTTTAGGATTAGCTTTTATGGATTTCATCACATCATTAAAATGTTGGTTTCTCCTAAAATCCAAATATCGACCTGAGCACTTCTCGCATAATGCTGTATAAGACAGGGGGAAGCGCTTTCTGAAATCTTCTTCTTTTATTTCAACAGGGACTCCTTCTGCATTATAAACAACACCTATTCCGTCAAGAGATGTACTTTTTTTAAAGTTTATATCAATTGAAATGGCAATGTCATAATCATCGGCCTCACCCTTATCTTTCATTTTTTTCTTAATCAATGACACATAATTCTTTTCTTCTTGGGTAAGCACAGCATCTGCCTCAATTTTAGCATCCACATATGCCAAAGGCATCAAATAGAAATTGTATTGAGACAAGTCAATTTCTATTTCGTTTGACTTGATAAAAGTCATATAGTTTTTTATAGTTGCAAAACCCAATTCTTGAATTGTTCTACTAATGGGTTTTAAATTTGCAAAATGAATGGCGTTATCTCTCAATTCAATAATAGAAATGATGTTGTCTTCCAATGATTTTGATATTATTCCATCTTTTGCAAGAATGCTGATAACTTCGTAAATTGTTATTGTTTTAGGATTTCCTGTTCTATTAAGGTCGGGCTCCAAATGCTTTGATTTGCTTCCATCTTTTTTCTTTTTTGGTACCATGACATATACAGACGTCATTTTATAATGGTTCTTTTTAAGCAAAACAGCTTTCAATAATAATTCCCATGCATTAACGCATAATATCGCAAACGAATCTTCTCGATAATAAAAATTCGGTTTGTTATAGATTTCAATAGCTGCAAGCATACTTGAAACCGACTTGTCTAAAAGAGTTCTATATGTCTTGTTCGTTTTCATATCTTATTGTCATTTTCTTTCATTATTCCTCATTCAACTCATCCCCCATGCGATACTTAATGTCATAATTGATGATGAAATCCAACTTTCCGTCAATGTTTGCGATTTGTCGCAAACATTATAGTGTCAGACATCTGACAAATTGGTGCTGCGAATATAATGTTCGCTTGCCACTGCGATGGCTTTCTTCAATTTCTGGGCCAGCACTTTCTTGTCAGGTAGTTGTGTGTAATATTGTGCGACCTTGATCGGGCTGTTGTCATCCAGCATGAGATACTCGATATGTTCTGTGTTGCCTTCCGAACAGAGAATGAGGCCAATGGGCGATTCTTCCCATTCTTTTCTTTCGTTCTGATTCAAATAGCGAAGATACAGAAGCATTTGCCCTTCATGTTCGGGTTTGAACTTGCCGAGCTTCAAATCTATGGCTACCAAACGTCTCAATTCCCTGTGGAAAAACAACAAGTCAAGATAATAATCTGTTGCATCCACGGTAATACGCTTCTGTCTGGCCACAAAGGTAAAGTCTGATCCAAGTTCTCTTATGAAATCCTCAATTTGGGTGATGATAGCAGCCTCAAGGTCTCTTTCTGTAAAAATATCGGGAAGACCAAGCATGTCAAGAAAATAACTGCTTCGAAACACCATGTCGGGCAGTAATTGGTTTCCAACCCTTGCCTCTTCCAGTTCCTGCCTAATAACATTTTCGGGCTTACGGCTAATGGCCGTCCGTTGGTAAAGTTGCTGGTCTATCTTCTCGTCCAATGTTCGGGTGTCCCAATGCTCGATGCCACACATTTGGGCATAGAACTGGCGTTCCAAGGGGTCTTTAACGCTCATAAGTGTTCGCAGATGTGTCCATGTCAATTGTGTACGCGTTGCGTACATGATTTCTTCCTCCGAAAAAGTGTACGCAGCGCGTACACAATGTTGGAGCTTGTACAAACTCCAACCACTGCCGTATTTCTCGATTAGTCGAACGGAAAGATTCATGAGGATTTGTTTTCCATATTGGGCGCGTTGGTTGTACAGCACATCCTCCTTAATCCGTTTGCCTACATACCAGTTTGTCATACAAACTTCGGTATTCATATATGTGGCAATCCTGTTCCTTGCGCCATCAATAATTTGACACACATCCCCATACAGAGTTTCCTCTGCTTGTGGTTCGCCAATTTGAATTTCGTGTTTCATACCTTAATATCCATTTGTCCGTTCATGTTATTGCGTTTGTTTTTATTCTTCATCTGTGTTCAACTCATCCCCCATGCGATACTTAATGTCATAATTGATGATGAAATCCAACTTCCCGTTGTTATTGCGTTTGTTTTTATGTTTTATTTTGGGTTAATAAGTTCTTTGGCAGAACTTGTATGTATGATGACAAAGATAGGAAAATAATTACAAATAAGTTAATGCGGCGAAAAATTTCCATTTACGCCGCAAATTTGCGGTGAAAATTGTATTTTTGCACCGCAAATTCTTTTTGGACATGGAAACTTACATTTGGCAACATCCAGAATGGCCGCATTTCATCTGGGATGCCGAACAACTGGCAAAACCTCTGTCGGAGGTTAGGATTAAACAGGGGATATTGATTGGCCGTATCACCACCTTGGGTTTCGAAACCGAGTTGAATACAGCCCTTGATGTGATGACCGATGATTTGATGAAGTCTTCGAAAATTGAAGGCATCCTGCTCGATGGAAAATCGGTGCGTTCGTCGGTGGCGCGACAATTGGGCCTGGAACGTGAAGGCCTGCCATCTGGCGACCGTTATGTGGAAGGCGTCGTGAATGTGATGGTGGATGCAGTGAAAAACTGCAACAAACCATTAAGCTCGGAACGTTTGTTCGGATGGCATGCTGCTTTGTTCCCACATGGTGCAAGGTTTAAGGTTGGCGCGTGGCGCGAAGGTCAGGAGACGATGCAGGTGGTGTCGGGAGCTTTGGGGCGCGAGAAAGTGCATTTTGAGGCTCCGCCCTCATCGGAAGTACCAAGACTAATGGAAGATTTCATCCGATGGGCCAACGATGCCGAATCCATAGACCCCATTATCAAGGCTGCCATTGTGCCGCTGTGGTTTGTCACTATCCATCCATTCACCGATGGCAACGGCAGAATTTCACGTACCTTAACTGATATGTTCTTGACTCGCTCCGACGGCATGATACACCGTTTCTATAGCTTGTCGGCTACATTCTGCAACCGCCGTTCAGAGTATTACGACATCTTGGAGAGAACCCAGCATGGCGGCATGAATATAACACCATGGATTGTATGGTTCTTGTCCTGTATGGAAGAAGCATTGCATCATACGGAACAAGTCGTTGAAAAGGTCATTTCAAAAGCTGAGTATTGGGAAAACCATAGGGAGATACCAATCAATGAACGACAACGTAAAGTCATCAACAGGCTGTTAGACGGCTTTGAAGGTAAGTTGACTAGTTCCAAATGGGCAAAACTGGTCAAATGCTCTTCTGATACCGCTTTGCGCGACATAGAAGACCTTATGCAGAAAGACTTGATTGTCAGAGAAGGTACAGGCCGTAGTACGTATTATGAACTAAAACGATAGAAAAGCCTTTCCATTTCCAAAGTTGGCAATATTTTGGAAAAAATCGGGCGAAACCCATTAGGATTCCGCCCGATTCTATTTTAATGTAAGACTCGCTCAAAACGTCTCCGGCGCCTTGTCAGCCCCTTCATCAGCCTCAAAATAAGGCCGCTTCTCGAAGCCGAACATGTTGGCGATGATGCTGCTCGGGAACTTGCGGACGCTTTGGTTGTAGACCTGGGCCGCCTCGTTGAAGCGCTGACGTTCGGTAAGGATGCGGTTCTCGCAACCCGTCAGCTGCGCCTGCAAGGTGAGGTAGTTGTCGCTGGCCTTCAGATCGGGGTAGTTCTCCATCGTGACGATGAGGCGGTTCATGGCGTTGCCCAATTCGTCTTGCGCCGATACAAAGTTGGCGAATTCGGTCTCGTCGAAGTTTTCCGTGTTGACGGTAACTCTGGCTGCTTTGGCACGGGCTTCTGTGACGGCGAGGATGGTGCCTTGCTCGTATTCGGCATAGTTTTTCACTACGGCGACGAGGTTAGGCACAAGGTCGGCGCGGCGCTGGTAGACGTTCTCCACCTGCCCCCAAGCCTTAGCCATGTTTTCCTGCTTTTGCACGAAGCCATTGTAGGTGCCAATACCCCAAATGAGGATGACCGCCACAACGACGCCGATGATAATCCAAGTTTTCTTCATAATAATCGTTTGTTGATGCGGAACTTTAGACTGGCGGACGGCCTCGCGTCTCGCAGTCCCAAAGTCCCGTGTCCAAATCAGATGAATTCCAACTTGTCTTGCGTGGTGTTCTTCTCGCAATAATGGCAGTGCAGCTTGATGTTGCCCTCTGCGTCCTTGATGACGGTGAACTTGGTAGGCACGTCGTGCTCCTTGTTGGTGACGCAGTTCGGGTTGAAGCACTTCACGATGTGCTCGATGTGGTCGGGGATGGTCACGGTTTGCTTGTTGATGACTTCGAAGTCCTTGATTTCGATGATGGAAGCCGTGGGGGCGACAAGGGCAATCTTGTTGACGTCTTCAGGCTCAAAGAATTTGTTGGAGGCCTTGATGAAGCCCTTGGTGCCGTATTTCTTGCTTTCCACGTTGGTGCCGAAATATACGGGGGTGCTGACTTTCTCCAAGCCCAGGATCTTGACGACTTGGAACACTTTGTCGGCGGGGATATGGTCGATGACGGTGCCGTTCTCAATGGCGGAAACGACTAACTCTTTTCTTTTTTCCATGTTCTTGTATTTAAGATTTAAGATTTAAGATTTAAGATTTAAGATTTAAGATTTAAGATTTAAAATTTATTGATCGGAGATGGTGGGAGATTTGTACTTTGCTCCTTTGATTTCCGAACTTTGCAAATACTCGATAAAGCTGCTTATAGATTTAGATATTTCTTCTGATTGGGACTTTAATGCTTCAAATTGATCTTCTGGCAAGTATCCGTAATCAAAAGCACGGTAGAGTTGGCTTCGAGATTCACCGCACGAGCCTTTTGCAACGTATAGGAATTGCTTAAACTCTCCATTGCCGTTTCTCTCGAAACCTTCGGCTATGTTGTCCATAATTGAACCAGATGAAGCTCTGATTTGGGAACACAGACGAAACTCTTTTGAAAATTCACCCTCTTTGGAAGCCCAAAATACCTTTTTTGAGAAATCGCGAGCTTCTTGCCAAATGGGTAAGTCTTCAAACTTTTTATAGCTTGCCATAATTTTGAATTTTAAATTTTAAATTTTGAATCACTTCAATCCCAGGATAGAAGCGATAAGTGCTTGGCGGGCATAGACGCCGTTTTGTGCCTGCTGGAAGTAGTAGGCCTTCGGGTTGGCGTCGACGTCGACGTGGATTTCGTTGACGCGCGGCAGCGGGTGCAGCACACGGCAGTTGGGCTTCGAGTTTTCCAACATGGCGTTGCGCAGCACGTAGGAGTTCTTCACCTTCTCGTATTCTTCGGGGTCGGGGAAGCGCTCGCGCTGGATGCGGGTCATATAGATGATGTCGGAGTGGGGGATAGCGTCCTCCAGCTCGGTGTATTGGTGATACTCAAGGTTGCGGTCCTTGATGTGTTGTTTGACGACGCTCGGCAGCTTCAGCTCGACGGGCGAGACGAGGTTGAACTTCGCGTTGAAGTTGCACATGGCCTCAACGAGGCTGTGGACGGTGCGGCCGTATTTCAGGTCGCCGACGAGGGTGATTTCAAGGTTTTCGAGCGTGCCCTGCGTCTTGCGGATGCTGTAGAGGTCGAGCATACACTGGGTGGGGTGCTGGTTGGCA
The DNA here is from genome assembly GCA_937902805.1 of uncultured Bacteroidales bacterium. Classification (GTDB taxonomy): domain Bacteria; phylum Bacteroidota; class Bacteroidia; order Bacteroidales; family F082; genus Limimorpha. The sequence goes on along the minus strand of CALEMB010000187.1, from coordinate 758 downwards.
CCGTCGCCGGCGTTGATGACCGGCACCTTCGACACTTCGGAGGCAAAGCGTGCTGAGCCTTCGATGGGATTGCGCATCACGATGAGGTCGGCGTAAGAGGCCACCATGGTGATGGTGTCGGCGAGCGATTCGCCCTTCTGGATGCTGGTTCCAGCCGTGCTGCTGAAGCCGATGACGTTGCCGCCCAGCAGTTGGATGGCTGTCTCGAAGCTCAGGCGCGTGCGGGTGGAAGGCTCGAAGAACAGAGAGGCGATGATGCGGCCGTTCAGCAGGTTCTGGTGCGGGTTTTTCTCAAAGTCCTCGGCGATGTCGAGAACGTGGCAGATTTCATCCGGCGTATAGTCGCTGATGGAAATCAGGCTGCGGTTTTTCAGTGAAATTGACATAGGCGTATGGTTTTAATTTGTTGTTTTGGCAAAAAAAAGACGGCCTGCAATTGGGCCGCCAATATGGGGAATAAGGAAATCCAAGGTAGTGGAATCAGTTGATTCCGTGCAGATAATCTTTTCCGATGGCTTGTTTTGGTATCTCATCGGACTGCAAAAATAATAAAGTTTTTGGTTTCTGACCGAAACTTGGGTAAAAAATTATTCCAAATATTGTATCCTAAATCGTGTCCCCAAGTCCCGCGTCAAAAATCATGTAGCTTAATGTTGAAAAGTTACTTAAATGACTGCAAAGACAAATTCAACGTTCGCCACCACCTTTTTTCGAGCAAAAACCTTTCGAAAACCAAAAAATTTGTTTATCTTTGCAGT
>CALEMB010000186.1 GCA_937902805.1 uncultured Bacteroidales bacterium | reverse complement strand
TTATCTCATGTTTTGATGTTTCGATTTATAGTAGAAAGGGGAATCACAATACCTTCTTCAGCCAAAGCCGGAGAACGGGGTCGCCAATGATGATTCCGTTCTCTGTGATTTCTATCAATTCCTTGTCAATAAGGGATTGTTTCAGTCGGGCGATATTTGACGGTGCCCCCAAGTTAAAGCTCTCTCGTATTTCTTTTTCTCCGAAGCCGTCGTGGTTTCCTGCCAACACTGCCCGCAGGAAATTGAGTTGATAGGTGGTCAACGATTGCACTTGCTCGATGAAGATGCCCGAGTTTTGGCCGATCAAATCTTCGATGCCCTGCGTCATGATGCTTTCGGTGACTTCTGTTTCCGTCAGCAGGAAAACGTTGTAAGCCAGCTGCTGCACGTATGACGATTGGAACTCGACGCTTTCACACAATATCTTGATGAGTGGCTTGGAAATGTGTTTCTGTTCCCTTTCAAATCGGTCGGAGATATAAGCAGTCCACTCATCCAAGGGAATAGCTTTGAGGTATTGCATTTCTCCGAATTTATAGAAAGGATAACTCTTTTTCTGAAACAGTTTGGTCATCATGTGCATCTTGCTGCCGTATAGGCAATATGAGACGTTCTTCTGATGTTGCCAGATGCTGCGCATCCGCTTCTGTACGTTAAGCGAATCGGGAAATTCGCCCACCTGTTGAAACTCATCGATACAGACCACGATGTGGCAGCCTTTACGTTTGGCGATGGTTTCGGGGAACTCAAGCAATTCCTCAGGAGTATGCGTGTTTGGCGTGATGCCCAAAGAGACGGAGTATTCCGAATTGGGGTCGGGCGACAGGGAAATCTTGGGAGTCAATTTCTCTATGAAGCCTTTTGCCAGGTCTTTCCATTCTTCGATGCGCGAGGCGGTCTGCTTCAAGATGGCCGCTGAAAAAGTGTTGTAGAAATCATATTCGTTGCGACACGAAAAGACATCGGTTTTGACGACGATGAGGTCTTTTGACGCAACCAGTCCCGCCACCTTGTTCACCAGCGAGGTCTTGCCCCATCTGCGGGGCGACAAAAGGATAGTGTTCACTCCATACTTGAAGTTGGTCGACAGACGCTTAATCTCTTCTTCTCTGCCGATGAAATAGCTGTCCTCAACGGGTATTCCAAATATGAAAGGCTTATCCATAGCTTCTAATTTTGCAGCAAAGATACACATTATTTTTCAATTCACAAAGTTGTGTTTCACAAGTTTGTGAAACACAATGTTGTGAATTATTTAAAAACCCTAAAAAACAAGGCTGTTACACACCGTTTGCTCTCCTCAATCACAAAAAAAGTAGGGACAATCTCTTTTGTTGCGTTTTCTTACCTCGCTGATTCTCAACAAAAACTAATAGGGATATACAAAATTGAAGGGCCAAATCACGGCTGAAACCCAGCGGATTGATGTGACGACATTACCCAAAGGCATGTATTTTATTACCGTGGGCGATACAACGCGGAAATTTGTGGTGAGATAAATATCCCCAAATTTTTCTTATTTTTGCACCCAAATAATCGCTGACGCGTTACTGGGGTACACACTATTCCCCTATTACCGTCATGGCGGAGGAACATCCGCCATCTCCTACACGCGAAGACGACATCCTTTCGCTTGGGAGATTGCGGGTCAAGCCCGCAATGACGGTTAGGGTTGAGTCTCGTGTCCCGTAGTCCCGCGTCCCGTGTCAAACATAACACCTATGAATAAAGACATCGTTTTAAGCGGCATTCGCCCCACCGGAAACCTTCACCTTGGCAATTATTATGGCGCCGTGCGCAGCTTCGTGAAGATGCAGGAAGACTACAATTGCTACTTCTTCATCGCCGACTGGCATTCGCTGACCACGCACCCCACGCCCGAAAACATACAGAAGTCGGCCCGTACCATCTTGGCCGAATACCTCGCCTGCGGCATCGACCCCGAGAAGGCCACCATCTACATCCAGAGCGATGTGCCGGAGACCATCGAGTTGTACCTCTATTTCAACATGAACGCCTACATCGGAGAACTGGGCCGTGTGACCACCTTCAAGGAAAAGGCGCGCCAACAACCCGACAATGTCAATGCCGGCTTGTTCACTTATCCGACCCTCATGGCCGCCGACATCCTACAACACCGCGCCAAATGGGTGCCTGTGGGCAAAGACCAGGAGCAGAACATGGAGATGGCCCGCAAGTGTGCCCGCCGCTTCAACAATATCTACAAGGTCGAGTTCTTCCCCGAGCCTCAGAACTACTACTTCGGCGGTGACGCCATCAAGGTGCCGGGATTGGACGGCAGCGGCAAGATGGGCAAGAGCGACGGCAACTGCATCTACCTCTACGAGGACGAAAAGGTGATGCGCAAGAAGGTGATGCGCGCCGTCACCGACAGCGGCCCGACGGAGCCCAACAGCCCCAAGCCCGAGGTGATACAAAACCTCTTCACAATGATGAACATCGTCAGTGAGCCAGAGACGGTGAAATACTTCGACGAGAAATGGAACGACTGCTCTATCCGTTACGGCGACATGAAGAAACAGTTGGCCGAGGACTTGGAGAAGGCCGTTGCCCCCATCCGTGAGCGCATCAAGGAATTCTCCTCCGACGAGGCCCGCCTCGACCGTATCGCCCGTATGGGTGCCGAGAAGGCCCGCGAAAGCGCATCCAGAACCCTTAATGAGGTTAGGAAGATAATTGGATTCAGAACCTATTGATACTCCATGCGAAATAGGAGTGGAAAAGGTTTACCTTCGGAAAAATGATTATTTTTGCAGGGAAATAGAAATAAACAACATGGCGAAAAAGGAATATAGCAACGACAATCCGGTAACGATGGCAAGTGAGCCAAGTGTTGCCTATGTCAGTAGCGTGTCTACTCCATTGAAAACTAGTCTCAAAGATAGTATGACAGTGGAAGCATATTTTGACAAGGTTAGAAAAGCGTTGGATAAGCGATATGAAAATCTATAAGGTCAGAGTGCTTCGGTCTGCTGAGGCTGATATCGATGCATTGGCCGATTTTCTTTTTGAAAAACTTTCAAAGGAAGGGGCTTACCGTTATCTTGAATTCATGAAACAAGAAGTGTTGTCCTTGTCCATTTATGCCAATTGTTTTGCCGAAACGCATTCCAAAACGATTCGTGCCATTCATCCCAAAGCCCGAAGGATGGTTTCACATAACCATAAATGGGCGTATGTGTTTCATATCGAAGGAGATACTGTTTTGGTTGACAGGATTATTCCTTCGAACTCGATAGTTCAATAAATAGTATACTATTTTCGACATAAATGGGCGAATTCATAACCTACGAAAAAATACCCGAAAGGGCTGTCCTCGTCGCCGTGGCCTCCAAACAGCAAGGCCGCGAGCGCACGGAAGAATATCTTGATGAGCTGGCTTTCCTGCTGGAGACAGCTGGCGGCATTCCCGTGGCGCGTTTCGTGCAGGCCATGGACCATCCGAGTAGCGTCACCTATCTCGGCTCGGGCAAACTGGAGGAAATCCACCAATATATCAAGGCGGAGAACATTGAGATTGCCGTCATCGACGACGAGTTGAGTGCCACCCAGGCGCGCAACATGGAGCAGGCCTTGGAATGCCGCGTGCTTGACCGCACGAGCCTCATCCTCGACATCTTCGCCTCCAATGCGCATACGGCACACGCCAAGGCGCAGGTGGAATTGGCCCAATACCAATACCTGTTGCCCCGCCTGACACGCATGTGGACCCACTTGGAGAGACAAAGAGGTGGTATCGGTATGCGTGGCCCTGGTGAGACGCAAATCGAGACCGACCGCCGCTTGATTTTGGACCGTATCGCGCTCCTGAAGGAGAAACTGAAGGAAATCGACATGCAGAAGACCGTGCAGCGCAAGAATCGTGGCAAGCTGGTGCGTGTGGCCCTTGTCGGTTATACCAACGTGGGCAAGTCGACTATCATGAACCTGTTGAGCAAGTCAGAAGTCTACACCGAAAACAAACTCTTCGCCACGCTTGACACTACCGTGCGCAAGGTGGTGGTGGAGAACCTGCCCTTCCTGCTGTCCGACACTGTCGGTTTCATCCGCAAACTGCCGCATCATCTCGTGGAGTCGTTCAAGTCGACCTTGGACGAGGTGCGTGAGTCGGACATCCTGCTGCACGTGGTCGACATCTCGCATCCCGACTTCGAGGCACAGATGGAGGTGGTGAACCAGACCTTGGCCGACTTGGGCTGCGCCGACAAAAAGACCATCGTGGTCTTCAACAAAATCGATGCCTACACCTGGGAGGAGAAAGCTCCCGACGACCTGACGCCGCCCACTAAGCGCAATGTCTCCTTAGAAGAGCTGAAAAAGACTTGGATGGCCAAGATGAATGACAACTGCATCTTCATCTCCGCTCAAAACCGCATTAATTATCAGGAGTTTAGGGATTTGCTGTACAAGGAAATCCGCGATATGCACGCGATTCGGTATCCTTACGACAACTTTTTGTATTAGTTACATCATAGTTACGCCAGTGTTGCACAAAAGGTGAACAAAAGGAGAGTAAAAGGGGAGTAAAACCAATAGAATGTATCTCATTGACACTCATACGCATATTTATGACCATCAATTCAGCCTCGACCGCGCTGAAACCGTCCGTCGCGCCCTCGATTCGGGCGTCGGAATGATGCTCTTGCCCAATGTGGATGCCTCCACCATCGTGCCGATGCTTGAATTGCACGAGCAATATCCCGAATGCACCCGCGTGATGATGGGATTGCAACCCGAAGAGGTCAAGGAAGACTACAAGGAAGTGCTTTCCATGATGGAGAAGGAGTTGGGAAAAGCCAGTCCCGCATCACGCGTCTCACAGTCCCGCGTCCAATATGTCGGCGTGGGGGAGGTCGGCCTCGATTTCTATTGGGATGCCACCTTCGAGAAACAGCAACTCGATGCCTTCGAGACTCAACTGGACTGGGCCAAACAACTCGGTTTGCCCCTCTCCATCCACTGTCGCAATGCCTTCGATAAGATGGTGAAAATCCTGGAACACAAGCAGGACGGAGGCCTGCACGGCATCATGCACTGCTTCACGGGTACTGAAGAAGAAGCCAAAGCCTACCTTGAACTAGGCTTCCACCTCGGCTTGGGTGGCGTGACGACCTATAAAAATTGTGGCTTGAAGGACTTCCTGCCCCATCTGCCTTTGGATAGAATCGTTCTAGAAACCGACGCGCCTTATCTGGCTCCAGTCCCATGTCGGGGCAAGCGCAATGAGCCGGCTTTTCTGGTCCACACAGTACAACGCATTGCGGACATCCTTCAAATGCCCGTTGAAGAACTGGCTGCCGCAACGACGGCCAACGCAAAATCCTTATTCTTGCTGTGACAACTGTTGCATGGCGTAGGCGTAAGCGCCTTTAGCCACTGCCGACGACGTGCCAAGCTTGGTGACACCGACACCGACGCGCTTGGTGGGGTTGTACCACACCTCTTGGTTGCTGAACGGCACCTTGATCATGTTGCCCGTCTTCTCGGTGAAACGTATCATGTCTTGGGCATCCATCAGGTTAAAGGCTTCGGTCTCCATGCGGCTGAAAGCGTGACCGTCAGTGAGGCCGGCAAAAGGCTCGTTCATCTTTTCGATAAGCTTGGGCATGAAGATGGGCCATGCGCCCGACAGTCCTCCACCGATGACGATAATGCCGTCGATGAGCGAGATGGCGTTGGCCAGCACGTCGGCCAAGGCCGTTGCCAGTTCGTTCCACGAAGCCAGGGCGGCCTCCTTGTTGCCCGGATGATGTCCCATGGCGATTTTGTAAATGTCGTAAGGATGGGGCGTCTGGTCGAACGGGATGCCTGCATGACGGCCATACTCGCGACGTACGGCCCGGATGCTGATGCTGTCCTCGGCGCTGGTGGTGGGGTAGAGCGGGTTGCGGAAACGGTTGATCTCGCCGCCAGCCGAATTGTCGCCATTGAGCAGCATCTTGTTGATGACGATGCCGCCGCCAAAGCCCGTGCCAATGGTGACGCCCAACAGGTTCTTGTAGCGCTTGGGGTTGCGTTGCTGTGCCATAAGGTTGTTCACCTCGGGCAACAGTCCTCCCAAGGCCTCGCCGTAGGCAAACAAGTCGCCGTCGTTGTTGATGTAGACGGGGATTTGGAACTCGTTTTCAAGCATCAGCTTCAACGGGACACCGCCACGGAAGGTGGGCAGGTTCTCCAAGTCACCGATGATGCCGTTGGGATAGTCGGCGGGACCGGGGAAGCAGAAACTGATGGCTGAGGCTTTTGCACCGCAGCGGGTTTCGCACTCATGGAAGCCCGTGATGATTTTTTTCAGTACTTCTTCAAGGGTGGGTGCCGCCGAAGGGATGGTGAAGGGTTCGATGATTTCGTGCCAGTGTTGCACAGCCGAGAACTTGAAGCCAGTGCCGCCAGCGTCAAGAATGAAGATAATAGGATCGTTATTCATTTTGCTTTGTCTTAATAATTAATGTCGGATTGTAGAATTTCTCCACCCACAGCACCCACATGAGGAAGATGACGAAGTAGAAGAAGAACTTGAAGATGTAATCGTGGGCGAGATGGAAGCTGTTAGGCCACGGAATCTGCATCATCAGCACGCCGCAGATGCGCACCACATTGGTCCACTCGATGATAACCAAGCCGGCGGGGATGTACCACAGCTTGTGTTTCCACGGACCAGGGAAGAGTACCATCAAAAAGATCCAATGCATCCATTGTTTCAGGCTGGCGCATTCGGTAGCGATGACGACACGCGCCCATCCGCCGTCCTTGTTGGGCGTGGCGATGAGCCTTTGCTGGCTGACGGTGGTGATGTCGATGTGGAAAATGTGGTCGAGCACCCAACAGCATTGGCTGTAGGCCAAGTCGACCGAACAAAGCATCAGGCTGTAAACCAGCCTCCCGACTGGCCAATAGCCCAAGGCTTGCCATCCTAGATACAGGAAATGGAAGCTGATTATCAGCAGGATAAATAAACCCACATTGACCGTGCTTTGGTTCTTCGGGTCCTTGCAATATGCCTTGATATCTTTGAGGTCCATGTAAAGTTTTTAGGGTGCTAAGATACGGATTTCTTGAAATATCATTACCTTTGCAGCACATTTTTTTGGATTATGGAAAACGACACCGTTATCGAACAAGTTACCGAGACCATACAAGACACGACCATGGTCAACAATATGGTTAGAGATATCAAAGAGCTGGCCACCACTCCCGTGTCGGAGTGGCTTCCCGATCTTTTGAAAGAATATGTGGTGCCCTTCGGGATCAAGTTGGTGGCTGCCATCGTGGTGTTCCTGTTGGGTCGTTGGGTGATCAAGTTGATCAAGAAAGGCTTGACGAAGATGATGCAAAGGCGTAACGACGACCCCAGCCTCAGCTCTTTCTTGATGAGCCTCATCTCGGTGCTGCTGACCTTCCTCCTTATCATCGCCATCGTGGGCATCTTGGGTGTCAACACCAGCTCGTTGGTGGCTTTGCTCGCCTCGGCGGGACTGGCCATCGGCATGGCTTTGAGCGGCACCTTGCAGAACTTCGCGGGCGGCGTGATGATTATGCTGTTCAAGCCCTTCAAAGTCGGTGATTTCATTGCTTCGCAAGGTTTTGAGGGCAAGGTGAACGAGATACAGATTTTCAACACCCACGTGTTGACCCCCGACAACAAGGAAGTCATCCTGCCCAACGGCGCCCTCGCCACGGGTGTCTTGACCAACTTCTCGAAACAAGGCACGCGCCGCGTCGACTGGAGTTTCTCCATGGCCTACGGCGAAGACTACGACAAGGCAAAAGCCCTGCTGCGACGCCTCTGCGACGAGGACGAGCGCATACAGAAGACCCCTGAGCCTTTCATCGAATTGGGCAAGCTCAACAGCAGTTCGGTCGACCTCACGGTGCGCGTCTGGGTGGATGCTGCCGACTATTGGACGGTGTTTTTCAGCATGAACGAGAAGGTGTATAAGGCCTTCGCCGAGGAAGGATTGAGCATCCCGTTCCCGCAAATGGATGTCCACATGAAGAATTGATGGTTGTAGGGACGCAACCTTTGCGTTCGCATTAATTTAGGAGTGTAACGTATGCGTCTGTATACCGTAATAATTGGTGGTTTATATTTTTTGAAGCATTTTTTTTGAAGAAATGCGTTTTGAAACGAAAAAAAGTGTATTTTTGCAGCCCGTTACAAAATAGACAATATTAATAATAAAGGATAAAGAGTCATGTCAAAAGTTTGTCAAATTACAGGAAAGAAGGTCATGCACGGTAACAATGTTTCTCACTCCAACAAGAAGACGAAGAGAACCTTTGAACCGAATCTGAAAATCAAGAAGTTCTACGTTCCGGAATGGGATGAATGGATCGTGCTGAAGGTTTCGGCTGCCGGCATGCGCACCATCAATAAGAAGGGCGTCTATCAAGCCATCATGGATGCTTCCCAAAAGGGCAACCTCGAACGTTGGTAATTCATTGCTGATGTGAACCATATCAGAGCTGCTGTGCCTTGCGCAGCGGCTTTTTTGTTTGGAATAATAGGCGTTCATAGATAATATTTCAAGGCTTTTTCAGTTATCCCTTCATGCGAGCCAAGTTCATCCTCATCGTATTGTTGCTGTTGTCATTCGCAGCCAAGGCACAACAACTGCCGACGGCTACGGTGTATGGCAAGGTGACCGACGAACAGGGCCATCCCATTGAGATGGTCAATGTGGTCGTGCCTGACCTGTTGGTGGGCTATACGACCAACTCAAGAGGCTATTATGAACTGTCGCTGCTGTCGGATTCCACTTGGACCATCCATTTCTCTTTCATCGGATACGAGCATAAAGAAGAAGTGGTGCGCCTGAAGAAAGGGGAGAAGCGGAAACTTGACATGGTGCTACATTCCACCGCCACGATACTACCCGATGCCGTCATCAGCGACCGCGCCGTGGAAGCCTCCAGCCTGACGCGCCTGAATCCCAAGCAAGCCACCTTGCTGCCGACGATGGGCGGCGGTGTGGAGACCCTTATCAAGACCTTGCCAGGCGTGGTGTCGAACAACGAGCTCAGCTCGCAATACCGTGTGCGTGGCGGCAACTTCGACGAGAACCTCATCTATGTGAATGGTATTGAGATTTACCGTCCTTTCCTCGTCGGCTCGGGACAACAGGAAGGATTGAGTTTTATTAATTCGCAGTTGGTCAACAACATCGAGTTTTCGGCAGGTGGTTTCGCTGCGGAATATGGCGACAAGATGTCGTCAGTCCTTGACGTGACTTACAAAACGCCACGTGAGTTTGGAGCGTCATTGAGCCTTAGCCTTTTGGGTGCCGAAGCCCATGTGGAAGGTGCCACGAAAAACGAGAAGTTCAGCTATTTGGTGGGCGCGCGTTATAAAAACACAGCGTTAGCACTCGGCATGATGAACACGAAGGGCGATTACAGACCCAACTTCACCGATGCCCAGGCCTTGCTCAATTACAAGTTCAACGATAAATGGAGCCTGTCGCTTTTGGGCTATTTCTCCAAGAACCGTTACATGTTCATTCCCCAAAACGCCAAAATCAATACGGGAACCATAGATATCCCCTTGCAAATCAACGTGTTCTTTGATGGTCAGGAAATCGATGACTACACCACCGGACTTGGCGCTTTGACCTTGATGTATAAGCCTAATAAAGACTTGAACTTGAGATGGATAGCCTCGGCCTATTCGACCTACGAAACTGAAACTTTCGACCTGCAGGAGCAGTATTTCTTTGGTATCCGCAACACTTCTGTCGGCACGGAAAGTTTTGGCGAAGTGATCGAAAACCATGAAGTCGGCACCCAAACCAAACACGCCCGCAACCGTTTCTATGCCCAAGTCTATAACCTTGACCACAAGGGTCTTTATTCCATGGACAAATGCCTGTTGAAATGGGGTTTCCGCTTCCAGCATCAGGAAATCGATGATGTGGTGGACGAATGGCAGATGATGGACTCGGCAGGCTACAGCCTGCCCCATGTCCCCGACGTGATTGGCGGTTATCCCGTCGTGTTGCCTGAAATCGGCGTGGATTTCGTGCACAAGGCGAACAATAGGCTTTCCCTCAACAACCTTGATGGCTTTGTGCAAAATACATGGAACTTGCCCATTAAGGACAAAGGCGAGTTGGTCATCACGGGTGGCATCAGGGCCAATTATTGGGGCTATAATAAAAAGGTGTATGTCAGCCCGAGGGCAGGTATCGCCTACAAATCTAACAACGAAAAGAATGAGATGGTTTACCGACTGTCGGGTGGTGTCTACAACCAAACGCCTTTCTATCGCGAGATCCGCAACCGTGACGGCAGCCTCTTCAAGGATGCGAAGGCGCAGCAGTCGTATCAGATTGTGGCGGGCAACGACTTCAAGTTCCATCTATGGAACAGGCCTTTCATCTTGACGACGGAGGCCTATTTCAAGTGGTTCACCCATGTGATTCCATACGACATTGACAATGTGCGCATCCGTTATTATGCCGACCAGTCGGCACGCGCTTACGCCACAGGCCTCGATTTGAAGATTAATGGTGAGTTTGTGAAAGGTGTCGACAGTTGGGCGAGCCTCTCTTTCATGCGGGCACGAGAAGACATACGTGGGGATTATTACCTTATCAATGCCGACAGCATACGTTTGCCTTTCTATAACCATTCTGATGCGCAAGTGGCTGACACCATTTGGCTTGGTTGGCATGCCCGTCCTTCAAACCAGTTGGTCAACTTCTCGTTGTTTTTCCAGGATCACATTCCTTTTGCACCGACATGGCGCGTCAATTTGACCTTGACATTCGGTGTGGGCCTTCCTTACAACAGCGACAACTCCGACTTCTATGAACCATCGGGTCGTTATCCTGCCTACCGCCGTGTCGACATCGGCTTTAGCAAGCAACTTATCAGCGAAGCCAGCAGTTTCAGGAAAGGGAATCCTTTGCGTTATGTGAAAAACATGTTCATCAGCGTCGATGTGTTCAACCTGCTCAATATCCCCAATACGATTTCTTACACTTGGGTGAAATACATTGATAACCGCTATTATGGCGTGAACAATTACCTGACGCCACGCTATATCAATGTGAAATTGGTAATGGAGTTCTAAGATAAGAAAAGCGAGGCAACGCCTCGCTTTTCTCATTAATACAACCCTGGCATCTTAATCCATTCTCGTCCTTGGGCGCACATGTCCTCGACCTCTGCGACAGTCTTGGGAATGGGGCGTCCGAGAACGCGGTTGCCATCTTCGGTGATGAGCAGGTCATCCTCGATGCGGATGCCACCGAAGTCCTTGTAACTCTCCAACTTGTCGTAGTTGATGAACTCTTTGAACTTGCCTTCGGCTTTCCACATGTCAATTAACGTTGGGATGAAGTAGATGCCCGGCTCATCGGTGACGACAAAGCCTGGTTTCAGGGTCTTGCCGCAGCGCAGGCCGCTGAAGCCCAGATTGGTGGAACGCAGTATCTTGCCGTCGTATCCAACGAAGGACTCACCGAGGCCTTCCATATCGTGCACATCCATGCCCAGCATGTGGCCAAGGCCGTGAGGCATGAACAGCCAGTGGGCACCATTCTTCAGGGCCTCTTCAGCGTTGCCTTTCATCAGGCCGACGCCTTGCAAGCCTTCAATCAAAGTGCGGCAGGCGAGGGCGTGCATCTCCACATAAGGGATGCCGGGACGCGTCTGTTCAGCAACCACTTGGTTGGCTTTCAACACGATTTCGTATATCTCGCGTTGGCGCTGGTTGAACTTGCCGCCCACGGGTGTGGTACGGGTGAAGTCGGAGGCGTAGTAGTTCTCCGTCTCTGCACCGGCATCGCATACCATCATGCGGCCTTCTTTCAGCACATTGTGGTGACCGTGGTTGTGCAGGGTCTGACCATCGACGCTGAGGATGACGGGGAACGACACGGGGCCACCGCCTGACAATGACAGACCTTCCACCACGCCTGCAATCTCTTGCTCGATCATGCCAGGCTTACACATCTTCATGGCGGTGGTATGCATGTAATAGGCAGTGTTGGCGGCGCGTTCCATTTCGGCAATCTCCAGCTCGCTCTTGATTTCGCGCATGGCGATGACGGCCTTGATGAGTTCTACACTGACGTATTCCGCCACCTTATTAATATCGCAATTCAGCCAGTTGGCGCATTGGATTTTCGTGTCGGCACGGTAGGTCGGCAGGATATGGATTTGGCGACCTTTCGCCATAGCTTGTTGCAGGTATTCACCGAAACGGTTGAAATCGCGGCAGTCAGTGATGCCGATGCTGTCGCCTTGTTCTTTCAGCGAGGGCAGAGGACCGCACCAGATGACATCGTCGATGGTGACTTCCACGCCGAAGAGGATTTCCTCGCCCGTCTCAAAGTCGATGACACCGACCAAGTCAGGATGGTTGAGACCGAAGTAATACGAGAAGTTGCTGTCCTGGCGGTAGATATAGGTGTTATCGGGATAGTTGAAGGGTGCCTCGTTGTTGGCAGGGAAGAAAGCGATGCCCTTCGAGATCATTTTTTTCAAGGTGGCGCGACGGCCACTGTAGACGTCTTTTGTGAACATAGTAAATCTCTGTAATTATTAGAAGAACTTGATACCCACGGTGACCATGAAGATGTTTTCCTTGCTTTTGTCGATCTTGCTGAGATCAAAGGTGTTGCCCATAACGGTGCCGTCCAGTTTGTTGAGGATTCCACTCAAGCCGAAGTTATAGTTAATGTCAAGCGTGATACGCTTCAACAAATCAATGCCGAGGCCAGCTTGAAGGCCCCATGTGATACTCTTGGGGTTGAAACGCTCATCGGTGGTGTTATCGTCAATGACGTGTTCAACGCCGTTGAGAGAATACTTATTGTCGAACACGGTCTTTGAGTGCAGCGTAAAGTTCATAGTGGGGCCCACTTGTGCACGCAAGGTGAGGATTTTGATGTCGAGGATGTTGAAGCCCAGTAAAATAGGGACTTGTAGATCCATCGTATTGAGCGTCAGTTTGATTTCCGCATCGGTGGGGAGGTTGAAGATGTTGTCGCTCGGTGTACCCGTAGCGGTGAGTGAAAAGATATTGGAAGTGCTTAAGTACAGTGCTTCAGGCTGGATATAAAACTTCCCGATTGTGAAGCGGGCGAAAATGCCAGCAGTGAAATGGTTGGAGAAGCTAGACTTGATGTCAGCCTTGTAATAGGAGAGTTTCGTGGTTTGGTAACCCACTTTCGGTCCGATGGCGAAGTCGAAGTCGCCGCCAGCAAATGTCACGCTGCCCATCATGAGCAAAGTGACAAGGAGCAAAAAGGTTTTTTTCATTGTAACTGTGTTTTAATGGTTTGAAATTTATTGCAAAAATAAGAATCATTTTCGGAATTTTGGGGAATGTCGGCAAAATAAATTACCTTTGTAGGTCTAAATTTTATTATTATGAAGAGAATATCATTGATTATCAGCCTTGTGGTGCTATTCACGTTAAGTGGCACTGCGCAAAACGGTAATTTCAGAATTGGATTGAAATTGGGCCCAAACTTCAGCTGGGCCGGTCCTTGTCCAGAGAAGACGGAAAATCATGGAGCTAAGTTGGGCTTCGGTGCTGGAGTCGTCGCCGACTATTATCTGACCAATATTTTTGCAGTCTCTACGGGTGTGGAATTCAATTTTTGCCGCATGAAGTATGACTTCGCAGATTATAGATGCCCCATGGATTTTTTAATTGAGGATGAAGTAATGGTGTCGCGCCGTCTGAAAACTTCTAACCTTGAAATCCCAATTAAGTTAAAGGCCAAGTTCAATGTTGCCGAGTCGTTTGGCGCCTTTGTTGAGGCGGGTCTGGGCTTGGGCTTCAACCTCAAGGACTATGTCAAGGACGAATATAAGTTATATTGGGTCGATTATCATAGCGGGTTTTATGAAGATCGCACCAACCAATACCGTCCCTTCCAGCCATCAGTGATTTTCGGTTTGGGAGGGGAATACGAAATCAATCGTAAACTGAGCGCATTTGTCCAATTGAGCTATCATCATACTTTATCCAATGCTTTTACTAGAGCGTTGGCGGTGAAGACAGGCAGTAGATTGTACAATAATTTCATTGGCATAGAAGTGGGCATCATGCATTAAGCCTTTGCCTAAGAAGCAACAAAAAAGCCTGGCGGTAATCCGTCAGGCTTTTTTGTTTTTTATTGGTTTAGGAATTATTCGGCTTCCTTCACCAGTTGGATCAACACGCGGCGGTCGTATTCCGTCGGATCAAGTTTCTTCACACCACCGATAGGCTCAATGACGATTTGGCTTTCCGGAACACCGAGTTCGATAAGTTCGCTCTTGATCTTGTTGCAACGGTTCTCCGACAAGGTTTGGTTGTATGATGGAGTAGCAGTTGCACTGTCACAAGAACCCATCAAACGAAGTTTGTAACCATTCTCCTTAGCCACGTTGGCAATTTCTCTCAAGTTGACGATGTCTCTTCTCGACATGAGTTGGTACGAGTCGCGGTTGAAGAAGATGGAGAAAGGATAACTGATAATGTCTTCGGTCTGCACATTGACGAACTTCACAATGGTGTCGCAAGGCTCTTGAGGAGTTTCATTCTTGGGCATGTTGACAAATATTTCAAGGTTCTTTCTCAGAGAATCCATTTCTTCGCAGCAGTTGATGGGCAGGTCATATTCTCTAGTGAAGTAGTAAATCAAGCCCAATGAGGCAGTGTACATATTGTCGAATCTCTTGGGTCTGATAGCTTTTTCGTTATATAGGCATTCGAATTCATAGGTCCAAGAGTCGATAGTCCATCTTTGGAAAGTCCAATTCAAATCAAGGTTGAGATCGAAATGGGTGCCCAAACGGAAATTGTTGGACAAGCCAGCACCGAGAGCCAATTCAAAATTGGTACCTATGATTTCTGGATTGTCAGGATTCAACTTCTTGGCTTTAGCATTGTAAATAAGCGACTTAAGTGCAAAAAAGTCTTTTGAGGTATAGGCGCCACCCATGCTTACATAAAGGACAGGGGTCCAAACTCTTTTCGGATTATAATAACCTTGGAAGAAATCGATAGGGCTGAACATGAAATCGGCCTGCAATCTGTGATAGCGCATGGATGTCTTATAGATTTCCATCCCGTCCACGGTCTCAACGCATTGAGGGTCATTGCCAAAGAGCCATTGAAGGTGCTGAGTATGTCCGCCACCAGGGCTGAGGTGGATGTAACTGTTGATTTTGGTGTTGCTGTAACCCAGTCTGACACCTATTTTGTGGTTAATCCATTTGCCAACAAAGGCGTTGAAGCCGAAAGTGGGCTTTCCCCATTCCACCGCTGTATAGCTCTTGGTGAAACCATCGGGAGTTCTCATACTTCCCTGCCACCAATTACAGGTTGCACTGGCAGAAATATACCAATTCTTCCAAGCCTTGGTTGTCAGATAGCGCACCGAGTCCACATGACCATTGGCTAACGCCATGCTCGACATGGCTAGGAACGCAATCATCGTAATAAATACTTTCTTCATGGTTTTAATTATGTTCTATTTAATGTTAATTTTCAATAAAGTAGGAAATACCTAATAATGAGGCTGCAAAAATAGACATTTTTTTTATACAATAACATAAAAAATCAAAAAAAACTCATAATTCATTTTCATTATCTATTCCTTGATAGACAATCTTTCTAAAGTGTTCAACACGAGCTTCCTAACATAGGGATGATAGTCTGAGGCGAATTTCTCTGTCACGCGGTTGGCGATTGCTACGCAGATGGTCAAGCAATTGTGACCCATTATTTTGCCGAGGCCATAGAGTGCTGACGATTCCATCTCAAAGTTGCACACGCGCCAGCCTTGATATTCGAAGGATTCGATTTTGCGGTTGTTCTCGGGATAGGAGAGTTGCATCCTCAAAGTGCGGCCTTGAGGACCGTAGAAGCCTGGTGCCGTGGCGGTAATACCTTGATAATATCCTTTTGCTAAGCGGTCAAAGAGCGACTTCGAGCCTTCCACGACATAGGGAAGGGGTAGGTCTTTCGGATAATCCATCTGTTCGATGAAGGCATCGCGCATGGCGATTTCATTCACTTCTTTGTTTTTCTCATAAAAGTATAACAGGCCATCCAATCCTAAGGCATAGCGTGAGGCCACATAGCTGTCTTCCACCTCGATGTCAGGCTGCAAAGCACCGCAAGTGCCAAGGCGGATGAGGTTCAATGTGTGGTGCTCTTCCTTGGGCATACGGGTCTTCAAGTCGATGTTGGCCAAAGCGTCGAGCTCGTTCATCACGATATCTAGGTTGTCGGTACCCATGCCGGTCGACAATGCCGTAATACGCTTTCCATTGAAGTAACCAGTGCAAGTGACCATTTCGCGATTCTGGCGTCTCACCTCGATTTTGTCAAAGAATGTGGCAATCTCACCGACACGAGCGGGGTCGCCGACAAGGATGATGTCGTCAGCCAGCTGGTCGGGATGAAGATTCAAATGGTATATTGCACCCTCGCTGTTGAGGATCAGTTGTGATGCGGGAATAGGTTGGTTCATATCGAATATATTTTAGTGGCTGCAAAGATAATAAGAAATATTGAATCAGTAAAATTTTCTATTTTTGCGCAAACTTTGTATGGTATGGGTAAAATCATTATCAAAATCATCTCCATTGGTGACGAGTTGCTTATCGGTCAGGTGATTAACACCAATGCGGCATGGTTGGGCGAACACTTGTCGGATGCTGGCTTCCAATTGGATTCAACATTGACTATCGGAGATTCCGAGAAGGCCATCCTTGATGCCTTCAACGCATGTATGGATGCCGACTTGGTGCTGGTTACGGGCGGACTCGGTCCCACGGCTGACGACATCACCAAACCGACCGTCTGCAAGTTCTTTGGCACCGAACTGGAGTTTTGCCAGGCGGCCTACGACAATGTCGTTTCCCTTTTCAAGCGTAGAGGCTTCCAGATGAGCGAGCGTAACAGAGGACAAGCTTATCTGCCGAAGGCGTGTCAATATATTCCCAACACATACGGTACAGCACCATGCATGTGGCTGGAGAAAAAAGGTGTTGTCTTCGTCTTTATGCCTGGCGTGCCATACGAGATGAAAGGCATCTTCAATGATGAATTGCTGCCTCGCATCAAGGCACGATTTCAATCGGTGCCTTACGAGAAGCGCGTCATTATGACGACAGGTATAGGCGAATCGTTTTTGGCCGACAAAATCAAGGACTGGGAAGACAATCTACCTGAATTCCTATCGTTGGCCTACTTGCCTCAATATGGCATGGTGCGTCTGCGCTTGAGTGGTAGACACGAAGACGCCGAATTGCTTCACTCGACGTTGGACGAGGAAGAGGGAAAGTTGAAGCAGTTGATTTCGGAGTACATTTTCGCAACGCAGGACCAACCCATTGAGCGTGCTGTCTTTGACCTTTTAATTAATAAGGGGAAAACTTTTGCCTCGGCAGAAAGCTGCACGGGTGGTAACATTGCACATGTCTTCACTTTGATTCCAGGTAGTTCCGAAGTGTTCAAAGGCACAGCGGTTACTTACGCTACTCCGATGAAAACCAAGGTGTTGGGTGTGCCTACCGAAACCATAGAACGGTATGGCGTTGTCAGCCAACAGGTTGTTGAAGGCATGGCTAAAGGTGTCCACGACTTGATGGAAGCTGATTTTGGTGTGGCTACCACAGGAGTGGCGGGCCCGAGTGGTGGAACCGAAGAAAACCCTGTGGGCACTGTGTGGATTGGTGTGGCTTCGGCTCACGGCGTTGTGTCGCAACGCTTCAATTTCGGCAAAGACCGCGAGAACGTCATTAACCGCGCTACGATTATGGCATACGAAATGCTCAGACAACAACTTATTACGGATTGATAGCCCCGTAGGGGCGTAAGACATTAATCAGGTGACTTTAGTCCCTGCGTTTAACAACAGAGAACATGAACAAAATACTCACCCTCCTCGCCATCTGCCTTATGATGGCCTCATGCCAAGAAAAAACGCCAGCCTACAAGGCCAAACTTGACATTAAGACTGAGCCATACGACCTTGAATTCGACCGCTATGAAGAGGCACTTTTCAACCTCGACACGGCCAACTTCCAGCAGGAGCTGATGAAGATACAGGACCGCTATCGCGTCTTCCTTGATGGCGACCTTAATGACCCGGAAGCCGTGAGTTACCTCAAAGATTTTGCCGTTGACCCATTCAGCATCACTTTATATAATAAGGTGAAAACCTCCTTCCCCGACTTGATACAGGTAGAGTTGTTAGTGGAGGATGTGCTGGCACATTTCCACTATTATTATTCCGACATTCAGTTACCCACCAGGGCTTTTACTTGTGTGACAGGTGTGACAGCCGATGTGCCTGCCGTTCAAATCTTTGGCGACGACATGGTGATTTCCTTGGATTGGTACCTTGGTGATGAAGAGGTCTACGACCAAATCGGGATGCCGAGATACATGTCGTTGCGCCGCAACTTGTCAACTTTGGCGAAAGACGTGGCAAAGGAATTGTATATGAGTTATTTGGATGAGTGGCGCAAGCAAGGTCAGGTAATTGATGAAATGGTATATTGCGGGAAGGTAGACTTCTTCGTTGAGGCCATGTGTCCCACTTTGCCTGACAGCGTGTTGCTCGGCTACTCGACAAGGCAATGGCAGTGGGCCGTTGATAACGAAGGGGCGGTTTGGGCCGACATTGTTGGCAGCCGTCGGCTGTATGACTCCAGTCTCGACTCCTACATGATGTTTTTCGGTGACGGACCTTTCACGCAGGCCTATAGCAATGATGCGCCTTCCCGTCTTGGCGAGTTTTTCGGCTTGAACATCGTTCGTTCTTATGTCTCCACACATGATGATTTCAGCCTGCCGCAATTCATGAATCGTACCGACATGCAGGAAATTTTTCAAGATTCAGGTTATAAACCGAAAAAATAAAGTATTCTGATAATCAGAAATATATCCGACAGCAAACGACAACAAACGACTACTGTCGACTACAAACGTTTGTTCAACGGCTTTTTCTTGACAAGGTTTGCATCTTTGCAGCATCAAACTTTAAACAATAAGAGTTATGCTAGTAAAGACATTCGGCTGTGCCCTTTTCGGCATCGAAGCCATCACGGTCACCATCGAGGTGAACATCGACAGAGGTATCAATTTCTATCTGGTTGGCTTGCCCGACAATGCGGTCAAGGAGAGCCAACAACGCATTGAGGCGGCTATTGTCAACCTTGGTTATTACTATCCCCACAAAAAAATTGTCATTAATATGGCGCCTGCCGACATCCGCAAGGAAGGCTCTGCCTACGACTTGCCCATTGCCATCGGCATCATGGCGGCATCGGAACAGATCAGCTCGGACTTGCTGGAGCAGTTTGTCATCATGGGCGAACTTTCGCTTGACGGTACGCTCAAACCCATAAAAGGTACTTTGCCTATTGCCATCAAGGCTAGACAAGATGGCTTCAGAGGGCTTATCATTCCAAAAGAGAACGCGCGTGAGGCCGCCGTGGTGGATGGATTGGAAGTATATGGCGTTGATAGTATTCACGAGGTGGTGTCCATTCTTAACGGAGGAAACACGTTGAAACCCGTTGCCATTGACACCATCGAACAAGGCGCGGAGGCTTTCTATGAATGCGATTTCAGCGACGTGAAAGGCCAGGAGAATATCAAGCGTGCTTTGGAAATTGCGGCTGCCGGCGGACACAATGTCATTCTCATCGGCCCTCCTGGAAGTGGCAAGACCATGCTAGCTAAGCGCATGCCCACCATCTTGCCACCGTTAACCATGTCTGAGGCCTTGGAGACGACCAAAATTCATTCCGTGGCAGGATTGATTGCGCGTAATGCCTCGTTGGTGCGCACACGCCCCTTCCGCAGTCCGCACCATACCATCAGCGATGCCGGCTTGGTAGGCGGTGGCACCTATCCGCAGCCTGGTGAAATCTCGCTTGCACATAACGGCGTGCTCTTCCTTGACGAACTCCCGGAATTCAAGCGTACTGTCTTGGAAGTGATGAGACAACCTATGGAGGACAGGATTGTGACGATTTCAAGAGCTAAGATGACCGTCGATTTCCCTGCCAACTTCATGATGGTGGCGGCGATGAATCCTTGTCCCTGCGGTTACTACAACCATCCTGATAAGGAATGCACCTGTAAACCTGGTATGGTGCAGCAGTACCTTAATCGCATCAGTGGTCCATTAATGGATAGAATTGACCTGCATGTGGAAGTTGTGCCTGTCGCCTACCGAGATTTGGCTGATAAGCATCGTGGCGAGTCAAGTGCGGCGGTACGTGAGCGTGTTATCAAGGCAAGAAAGATTCAAGAGGAACGTTATTCGGCATATCCCACCATCCACGCCAATGCGCAGATGACCTCCCAACTCATCCAGCAATACTGCGACTTGAATGAATCATGCCGCGAAATGCTCAAAAACGCCATGAATAGGCTTGGGCTTTCTGCGCGTGCATACGACCGTATCCTCAAGGTTTCCCGCACCATCGCCGATCTTGACGGCAGCGAGAACATCCAGCCTGGGCATTTGGCGGAGGCTATTAATTATAGGAGTCTGGATAGGGATAATTGGGGGAGTTGATTCACTCTTTCCTGTCCCTCCCAAACAAGGCCCCAATCCATTGCCTGTTGAGCCGTGAGATGTTTTGTCGCTTGATGAGTTTCGGACACTCGGCTTCGCAAGCGTATGTGTTGGTGCAGTTGCCGAAGCCTAGTTCATCCATCTTGGCGATCATATTTTTTGCGCGGTCGGCGGCCTCGACTTGACCTTGTGGCAACAGAGCCAGATGGCTGATCTTGGCACCTACAAAGAGCATAGCACTGGCATTTTTGCATGCCGCCACGCAGGCACCGCAACCGATGCACGAAGCAGCATCCATGGCCATGTCGGCCTTGTGTTTCGGAATCGGAATCGTGTTGGCATCGGGGACACCGCCCGTGGTAGTGCTGATATAGCCTCCCGCTTGGATGATTTTGTCTAAAGCGGAACGGTCCACCACAAGGTCTTGAATAATAGGGAAGGCTTTGGCACGCCAAGGTTCAATCCAAATGTCGTCACCGTCCTTGAACTTCCGCATATGAAGCTGGCAGGTAGTGATGCCGTCGTCGTTGCCATGGGGCCGACCATTTATATAGAGTCCGCACATGCCGCAAATACCCTCTCGACAGTCATTGTCAAAGCAGACGGGATGAGCGATGTGGTCGTTGATGAGCCTTTCGTTCAAGATGTCGAGCATCTCAAGGAAAGAACAATCCGCTGAGATGTTGTCGATGGGATAGGTCTCGAAATGGCCCTTGGCGCGGGCGTTCTCCTGACGCCAAATATGTAATGTGAACTTCATGGCTTACTTGTAATTGCGGGTGGCGATTTGAATGTGTTCGTAGTTGAGCGGTTCCTTCTCCATGGTCTCGGGCTGCCCATGACCTTGGTATGCCCATGCGGCAACGTACATGAAATGCTCGTCGTCACGGAGGGTTTCACCATCGGTAGTTTGATGTTCGGTGCGGAAATGTCCGCCACAGGATTCCTCGCGGTGCAAGGCATCGGCAATGACGAGCTGCGCCAACTCGAAATAGTCTTCTAAACGGCATGCTTTCTCCAATTCAGGGTTCATCTCGTTGGCTGTGCCGGGAACGTTAACCGATTTCCAAAACGCGTCTTCCAATTCGCTAACCAGATGTTTGGCTTTTGTGAGGCTTTCAGTGTTGCGTGCCATGCCGCAATACTCCCACATAATCTTGCCTAAGGCTTTGTGATAATGGTCGACGGAGTTTAGAGTGGAGGGTTTAGAGTTTAGAGTGGATTGAGATCCGATTTGCAAAAGTCGGTTAATGCGTTGTCGAACTGCCTTTTCCGCTTCATCAAACTCAGGCGTGGTAGATGAAATCTTGCCCACATTAATTTGGTCGGCAAGATAATTTTGTAAAGTGTAGGGTAACACGAAATATCCGTCAGCAAGTCCCTGCATCAAGGCGGAGGCACCTAGGCGGTTGGCACCGTGGTCGCTGAAGTTGGCTTCGCCAGCGGCGAAAAGTCCGGGGATGGTGGTCTGCAACTCGTAATCCACCCAAAGACCACCCATGGTGTAATGGATAGCAGGATAGATCATCATCGGTGTCTCGTAGGGATTCTCGTCGGTGATTTTTTGGTACATCTGGAACAGATTGCCGTATTTTTGTTCGACGACATCCTTGCCCAAGCGTTGGATGGCATCAGCAAAGTCGAGGTAGACGGCATAGCCCGTGCCCACGCCATAACCAGCATCGCAGCGTTCCTTGGCGGCACGGCTGGCCACGTCACGGGGGACGAGATTGCCGAATGCAGGATAACGGCGCTCCAAATAGTAATCGCGGTCAGCGTCGGAGATGTCTGTGGGTTTCAGTCTGCCTGCACGGATGGCTTCGGCATCTTCTTTCTTCTTGGGTACCCAAATGCGGCCATCATTGCGGAGGCTCTCACTCATCAATGTCAGTTTACTCTGGTAGTCACCGTGGACAGGAATGCAAGTCGGGTGAATCTGCACATAGCAGGGGTTGGCGAAGGCGGCTCCCTTACGATGACAAATCCATGCTGCACTGCCGTTGCTGTTCATGGCGTTGGTGGAGAGGTAATAGAGGTTGCCGTAGCCACCGGTGGCCAATACCACAGCATGGGCAGCATAGCGTTCCAAGTCGCCAGTGACGAGGTTGCGGACAATGATGCCTCGGGCACGACCGTCGACCACAACCAAGTCCATCATTTCGCTGCGTGTATGGAGTTTCACTGTGCCTCGGGCAATCTCACGACTTAAAGCACCATAAGCGCCAAGTAACAGTTGCTGTCCCGTTTGCCCTTTGGCATAGAAGGTGCGGCTGACTTGAGCGCCTCCGAAAGAACGATTATCCAGCAATCCTCCGTAGTCGCGGGCGAAAGGTACGCCTTGGGCCACGCATTGGTCAATGATGGCACCACTGACCTCTGCCAAGCGGTACACATTGGCCTCACGGGCGCGGTAGTCGCCGCCTTTGATGGTGTCGCGGAAGAGGCGTTCCACGCTGTCGCCGTCGTTCTGGTAGTTCTTTGCTGCGTTGATGCCGCCTTGGGCGGCAATGCTATGGGCGCGACGTGGCGAGTCTTGGATACAGAAGATGTCGACGTTGAAGCCTAAAGCGCCTAAAGAAGCGGCTGCCGAGGCACCCGCCAACCCTGTGCCGACCACGATGATGTCCAGTTTGCGTTTGTTGGCAGGGTTGACCAGTTTCTGCGAGACTTTGTAGTTGGTCCATTTTTCAGCAAGTGGACCTGATGGTATTTTGGAGTCTAATTTCATATCAAGCGGCTTGAAGGAAGGTGACAATGACTACTGTGGCAAACATCAGGCAGACGACCGTGGCGAATATGATGCCTATAATCTCGATGGCCTTGCCGTATTTATAGTTGTATAGACCTAAAGTCTGGAACATGGCCGCAAAACCATGACGCATGTGGAACCAAACCACAACGAAGAATATCAAATATGAAATGGCAATGTGCGGGACTTGGAACTTCTCACGCGCCTGCTCATAGAAATTGAGGTTGCCGTCCACGAGGCCGATTTTCACAAAATAAAAGTCCATGAAATGCGCGATGAGACAAGCGATGATGAGGATGCCTGTCCAGACTTGCAGTTTTGAGCCGGTGTGCGTCTTGCTACGTTGTGGTTTGTGGTAGCCAACAGGTCGTGCCTTTTTGTTGGTGATGGCCAACCAAATCGATAGGACGATGTGGAGCAAAAACGTGCCTAACAAAATGATTTCAAACATTTTGACGACATAGTTTGTGCCCATGAAATCGCAGAAGGCGTTGTACCATTCGCCACCGTCGTTGCGGAGGATGAGCAGGTTGGCGGCAGCATGGAACAGCAGGAAGATGCTCAGAAATGCACCCAAAAGCGCAACGAGGATTTTCTTGCTGATGGAGTGAATTTTAGGTAGGTTCATAATAGGGAATTTTCCGACCGCAAAGGTAGAGTTTTTTCGACAGATGGGCAAATGAAAACGATAAATCAGCAAACTCGCTTTATCGCTGTTTCTTCATCGCCAAAATTTGAGTTTCATAACTGCGCAAAACACAACATAATGCTCATGCAGTGTAGCATTTCGGATAGTTTTCCTACTTTTGCGCCAAAATCATAATCCCTTGGATATGGACCGTTTGGAATTTGATGCCACCATCCTCCAAAATGAGGATATGGATGCTGCATACGTTGAGGTACCTTTCGACATTAAGGCGATGTTCGGTAAAGGCAGATTGCTAGTACATGCCACCTTCGACGGAGAACCTTATGACGGCCAAATCGTGAAGATGGGGACACCATGTTATATCATCGGAATAAGGAAGGACATCCGAAAGAAGATAGGGAAGACCTTCGGCGACATGGTCCATGTCACTTTTACTGAGCGGTGAGCAGTTGCGCCGTGTGGTTTTTCGTATCCACTTTGCCAATGGCATCAATGATAATGCCGTTTTCATCAATGACATAGGTGGTACGCAGTGTGCCTTCGGTCACTTTGCCGTACATTTTCTTTTCGCCCCAAGCCTCGTATGCTTTCAAGATAGTAAGGTCTGTGTCGGTGATGAGGTGAAAAGGTAGTTGGTATTTGGCGATGAAATTCTGGTGCGACTTGGCGCTATCGCGACTGACCCCCAACACGTTATATCCCAATGAGAGGAAACGTTCGTAGTTGTCGCGCAGGTCGCAGGCCTCAGCGGTGCAGCCTGGGGTGCTGTCTTTGGGATAGAAATAGAGCACCAACTTCTTTCCAGCGAAGTCAGTGAGTTTCACGGTGTTGCCGTTTTCGTCTTTGCCCTCGAAATACGGGGCTGTTGTTCCTTTTTGAAGCATGATCGTTCAGTTAGTTCAGGGTGCAAAGATAAGGTTTTTATTGCTGATTTACGCTCAAGATGACAAAGAACGGGGCTTCTATGGCTCATAATTATGCAAACTCATATTGCAAGATGGCGATATTGAGGGCATCCTCCAACTTACAAATGGTTTCAAGCGAGAAATTTTCCTCGCCTTTCAGCAGACGTGAGACATATTGCGGCGAGCAACCCATCCTTTCAGCCACGTCTTGTCGCGAGAGATTCTGACGCTGCATGGCAACGGCAACCTTGATGGCTATCCTACGGGAATACTGGAGCCATCCACTTGCTTTGGCTTGACGGCGTTTTTCCTCTTCCTCACGCCACTTTGATGGTTCATCCGACTGATAACGGCTCAAACGAGCAATAGCTTCTTCTTGTGTCATAGTTCAACCTCCTTTCGATAATCTGTCTTACGCGGAAAAAAGTTGACACAAAGTCAACCAAAATCAGAAAAAGACATTACCATCAAGCAGCCAACATCTCTTTACCCAATTTATGAATACGGT
>CALEMB010000185.1 GCA_937902805.1 uncultured Bacteroidales bacterium | reverse complement strand
GCTTTCCAACTCCCTTACATGAGAAGCCAATCAGGCCAATCACTTTGTGGAACATTGTAAAATCGGAATTCGACCGATGGTTTATATGACTAGTTGGAGACTTTTTTCATTACTGCGCCAAAGGAACGCCCCACTTCGCCACAGGCACAATATCTATCTTAAATCCGTCTTTCTCTATAGTGCGCTCCTCGTCGTTCGTCACGATGACAAGGTTGCTGCACTTTAATTCTTCTGCACATTCAGTAAGGCTGTCCACTTCCCGCTTCTCCGTCTTGGGGCTGCTCATATCATAGCACACTTGCACCAAGCGGTCTATATGGGTGCCTTTGCGCAAAATGAAATCCACCTCTTTGTCGTTGCGCGAGCGATAATAAAACATGGTCTTGTCCGTGTCGTATCCTCTGCGTATCAGTTCAACGAACACTTGGTTTTCAAGTAAGCGTCCGAGATTGTCACTCAGAGAGAACGCCTTGGCGGCGACGAAGCCGTTGTCAACTACATAGACTTTCCGTGGCGCTTTCTTCATCAACTTCAGTTTGTTGTTGTAACGCGGCAGATAATAGAACAGGTAAGGCTCATGAAGATAGTCCATAAACTTCTTGGTCGTGTTGACACTAGAGAAGCCCAGTTCGTCACGCTCCTTTCTTTGGTTTAGGATGATGGTCTTCATGTTCTTCTCTCCTGTTTTGCCGACAAAAATACCACTTTTGTTCATTTTATGCATCCTATTGCACAAAAAATATACTTTTTTATGCAGTAAGGCGTATTTATTGCATAAAATCGGAGATTTTTAGCATTGTGATTTCGCACAATCTTTGATGATGGAATAGACCGGGAAACTAAAAGCTCGCAATCCAATGCATTTTGCACTTCTCCGAAAATTCCCTACCTTTGCCGCAAAATTCTAGAACTATGAACAACTGGATTATCTATTCCCTCATGGGCGCAGGCCTCCTGCTGATGGTCGCCGCCATGATACTTTTGTTTCGACTGATTAGGATGAAAGACAACGAGCTCCGCAATGGTGGCAGAATGGAACTGAAGCTGCAAAGCCTCAAAATCATCATGCCGTTGAGGGTGCAGGCCTACGAGCGATTCCTGCTCTATCTTGAAAGGGTGCAGCTGCCCCAGCTGGTGAAGCGTGTCTATGTGCCAGGCATGGAGAAAGGTGCGTTTCATCTCCAGCTTTTGCAGAACGTGCGCGAGGAGTTTGAACACAACCTTGCCCAACAGCTCTATGTCGCGGGTACGACCTGGACTGCTGTGATGAACGCCAAGGAAGAGCTGGTCAACCAAATCAATGAGACTTTTGAACAACTGAAGGACGAACAGGATGTCTCCATCATTGCGCAAACCCTTGTGGCTCTGCCCAATCCCATGGTTGATCAGGCTGTGGCTGTCTTGAAACGTGATTTCGAGAGGCTGCTGTAATAAAACAAGGTTTTTGTCGTTTTTCAAAAAACCACGAACGAATGAAGTTTACCGCTACTCAAATTGCCGAGCTGCTTTCCGGTAAGGTGGAAGGCAACCCCAACGCAGAGGTCTGGAATGTCGCCAAAATCGAGGAAGGCGCTCCAGGCATGCTCAGTTTCTTGGCCAATCCGAAATACACCCATTATATTTATGAAACGCAGTCGTCAGTCGTCATCGTGAATGATGATTTTGTGCCGACGGCCCCTATCAAAGCCACTTTGATTCGTGTGCCTGATGCCTACGCCTCGTTTGCCAAGCTGCTGGCCTTTTACGACCAGATGAGCCAAAACAAGCAAGGTAGTTCTTCCATGGCTTTCGTTTCGTCGACGGCAAAATGTGGCGAGAATGTCTATCTAGGCGAGTTTGCCTTCGTTGGCGAGAATGCCAAAATCGGTAACAATGTGAAGGTTTATCCACAAGTCTATGTGGGCGACAATTGTGTTGTAGGTGATAACACGGTGCTGTATCCTGGTGTGAAGCTCTACCGTAATACAGTGGTGGGTCAGAATTGCATCCTTCATGCAGGAGTGGTTATCGGTGCTGATGGTTTTGGTTTTGCGCCGCAGGCTGATGGGCATTATGAGAAAATCCCGCAGGTGGGTAATGTGGTTATCGAGGATAATGTGGAAATCGGGGCCAACACCACCATCGACCGCTCCACCATGGGCTCGACGCGCATCCATAAAGGCGTGAAATTGGATAACTTAATTCATCTGGCCCACAACGTGGAGATTGGCGAAAACTCCGCCTTGGCGGCTCAGGTGGGCGTCAGTGGCTCGACGCGTCTCGGAAAGAATTGTGTGGTCGGCGGACAGTCAGGCTTTGTCGGGCACATCAACATCGCTGATGGCTCGCAGTTCGGCGGACAAAGTGGTATCATGGGTAGCATCAAGGAGGAAAACCAAGCGTTTATGGGCACGCCGATACAGCCTTTGCGTCAATATCTCGTTTCCAACGCCCGTTTCCGCCATATCGATGAGATGGCCCGCAAATTGGATGCCCTTGAGAAGGAATTGGCCGAATTGAAAACTAAATCCAACCTTTGACCTTGTAGTAGGCGAGAGCGTAGTATTCCCTTAAGCAGGTGATTTCCAGTTTCAAGTAATTGAAAAAAGTATAGCGCATTTTGACGCTTTCCACTGAAGGAATGGCTTCGTTTCCACCGAGTTTCTGCTTTTTCAGCGACAAATCGAAATCGACAGTGGCAGGGTGGGCCGCTTTGCCGATGACGTTTTGGAATCCGACCTTATTCAGACATTTTATGGTGCGCCTGACATGTTCGGGCGAGGTGACGACAATCAGTTGTTCCTCAGTTAGTTCTGGATATTGGGCTATGAGCTCTAACGCCTGTGAGCGCGTGTTGGCGCCTTCGGTCATATAGAGGATGCTGTCAATGCCGCCTTGGCGCAACAAGCGGGTCATTTCGGCTTGGCAAAGGGAGTCTTCGGGGTGTACCAACAAGACAGGAACCTCAAAATGTCTCGCCAAAGCTGCCGTGTGGTAAAGGCGCATCAGGTTGTCCTCGGAGGGCATTCCGGCACCGCCGAACATCACGACATACTGGGGATTGGATAGTTGGATTTCCTCGTTGGGATTTTGGCCTAAACGGTAATGGGCCCAAAACGGTGCCGAGGTGAATGCGAACACAATCATCAAAAGGGAGAGTATACCGAGTGTGAAAAATAGTGCTTTTATGGTTTTTGCTAAATGCTTCATTTTGTGAGTTTTCTGCTTGAAATATTTCTTAAAAGTGTTCAAAGGTACGGTTTTTTTTGGCTTATGTGGAATATTTTCCTATTTTTGCCCGTTTTTTGTGGTCAAGTTCCACATAACTCACATCTATGCAAGATAAACAATGTACGCTCAAAAATAGAGTCAGTGTCAAAGGGGCAGGTCTCCACACGCGTCAGTGCGGCACCCTCACCTTCAACCCGGCTCCTGTAAATTCTGGAATTCGCTTTCGTAGAATTGACCTTGAAAACCAACCCATCATTGAGGCTGATGTCGACAATGTGATTGACACGGCTCGTGGTACGACGCTCGGCAAAGGCGGTGTGAAGATTTACACCGTAGAACATGTTCTGGCTTCGTTGCGTGGCATGGGCATCGACAATGTGCTCATCGACATCGACGTGGAAGAGACGCCCATCATGGACGGTAGCGCCAAGTATTTTGTCGAGGCTATCCACCAGGCGGGTATCGTTGAGCAGAACGCCCCCCGCAACTATCTCGTCATCGAAGAACCGATTTCCTATAAGAATGAAGTTTTAGGTATCGAACTGAAGATGGAGCCTTGCGACCATTTTGAGATCGACGTGAAGGTGAAGTACAACACGAGAGTTTTGGACGAACAACACGCTACATTGACAGACCTCAAGGGTTTTGAAAACGAAATTGCTCCCTGCCGTACATTTGTGTTCCTGCATGAATTGGAAACGCTCATCAGCCGTAACCTCATCAAAGGTGGTGACTTGACCAACGCCATCGTGTTCGTCAACCGTAACGTGTCTTCCGAAGAACTTGACCATATCGCCGCTTTCTTCAAGAAGCCGAAAGTAACCGTGAAGGAATGCGGTATCTTGAACAACGTGGAACTCTATTTCGATAACGAACCCGCCCGTCACAAGCTGCTGGATGTCATCGGCGACCTCACTCTGGTCGGACGTCCCATCAAGGGCAAGGTGACGGCAGTGAAGCCCGGACACTTCTCCAACACGGCTTTCGCAAGAAAGATTAAGCACACCTTATTATATTAAATAATTGAGCTGTCAGCAATCAGCCATCAGCAGTCGGCAAACGACCCTGCTGAAAACTGAAAGCTGAAAGCTGAAAGCAAAAAAATAATGAACCAGCCTTTAGCCTATATCCACCCCAATGCCCGCATCGCGGAAGACGTGAAGATCGAGGCGTTCGCGTGGATTGGCGAGGATGTTGAAATCGGTTCTGGCACTTGGATTGGCCCCAATGCCACCATTATGGACGGTGCCCGTATCGGAAAGAATTGCAAGATTTTCCCTGGCGCAGTCATCTCGGCCATCCCTCAAGACTTGAAATACAAAGGCGAGACCACCTATTGCTACATTGGTGACGGCACCACGGTGCGTGAGTCTGCGACAGTTAACAAAGGCACGGTTGCTTCGGGTAAGACTGTGGTGGGTAAGGACTGCCTGCTGATGGCTTTCACCCATGTGGCACACGACTGCTACCTTGGCGACCATGTCATTATGGCCAATGCTGCTACATTAGCGGGACATATCACCGTTGACGACTGGGCTATCTTCGGAGGCCTTGCTGCGGTGAGCCAGTTCTGCCGTATCGGTTCCCATGTGATGATCAGCGGCGGCGCCCTGGTCAACAAGGACATCCCGCCATTCGTGAAGACGGGGCCCAACTATCCTGTGTGCTATGCTGGCGTCAATTCCATCGGCCTGATGCGTCGTGGCTTCTCTCGCGAGCGTATTAACGCCATTCAGGATGTGTACCGCGTCATCTATAGCGTGGGTATGAACGTTACCCAATCGGTTCAGTACATCCGCGAAAACCTTCCCGCTTCCGAGGATCGTGATTTCATCCTGAATTTCATTGAAAGTTCGAAGATTGGCATTATGAAGAATGCCGTCGGAAGCGAAGATTAACCTACCACTTCCTTATAAGCCTCAAAGATTTGCTTTCCAATGATGTCGTTGGAGAAAGTGCTGAGTGCATAGTGTCGTATGGTCTCCTTGTCGTATTCCGAGGAATGGTCAAGCATTTGAATCATGCCTTTCAACAAAGCCTCTTCGTCGCCTTGCGGGATGAGGATACCTCTGTCGGGAGAGAGGATTTCAGCAATGCCGCCTACGGCGGTGCTCAACACAGGCACACCCGAGGCGAAAGCTTCCACGATGACGCAGGGTAGGTTTTCGAAGTTGGAGAACAGCACGAAAAAATCGGCATCTTGGTAGGCTTCGGCTACTTCTGCAGAGGTTTTCTTGCAATGGAAGATGACGCAGTCTTCCAGATGATGTTCTTTCACGAATGCCTTAAATTCAAGAGCCTCGTAATCGTGGATGACGTGCAGTTCAAAGTCATCGCGCTGTTGCCGCAAGTGTTCGATGACACGCAAGATACCGCTGAAGTTCTTGGCCTCGTCTCGCAAGGTGGAGATATGGAGTATGTGTTTTGTCTTTTCCGTTTTGGCTTCGCCTAAACGGAAAAGACTAGTATTCACCAAATTATAAATCACCTTAAACCGATTATGCACCCCATGACCCTCCATGCAGTGCTGCAAGTCAAGACTGACAGGCATGATGAGTTCGGCATTGTTGGCAATCTTGATAATTTTGCCCTTCAACCCGCCGACCAACACATCCTTGTTTTGCGGTTGATAGATGGTCCAATGCTCCGTCATAACGTATTTGTAGCCAAAGAGTTTTTTCCATAGCAGGGCCACTTGCCCAAGCGGATAGGCGACATGCAAATGGATTAAATCAGGCGTGAAAAAACGTTTTTTGATATAATTCAAGCCATATTGGTACATCCGTAGCATTTTCAGCTTGCGTATGGCATTGATTTTCGGCGGACGAATGTAAATCTGCACATGGGTATGGTGCGCCCCGGGAATCTCCTTGACTTCGAAGGATTTCGTCATGTCTTTCCCATCGCAGACGGAGAGGATGACCGAATGACATTCTTCAGGCAGTGCGTCAATCATGCGGACGCAGAAGTTGCCCAAGGTGGGGTCGTCGGGGCGAGGGAACCAGCTCAGCAGGTGCAGGATGTTCATCAGTTGTTCAGTTATTCAGTTGTCAGTTGTTCAGTTGTCGCTTCGCGTCATTGCGAGGAGGAACGACGAAGCAATCCAGAGGAATAGTTATTCAATAGTATGGGTGCTGATATCAATTTCAAAGTACTTATGCGGTGTTTCATATGGCACCAATTTATGCGTCTGCAAATTCTCGGGCAGATAAACAGCGCACAAGGTGTTGGAAACATGATAGATATGCTTGCGTTTCTCGGCAGGCGCTCCATCAAGGATGGCAGCCATCACGTCCCAACGGATGGTCTCGGGGTCGAGGGCGTAGTCGTGCCACACGATGATACTATTCTCACCTTTCAGTAGCTTGAAGGCGGTTTCGGTGTCTTTCTTCACGCTTTCGTAGTGGTGGTCGCCATCGATGAAGACCATGTCGTATTTGCCGAAATGGGGTGCGAAGTCAAAGGTTTGGGAGTCGCCGTAGAGTTGTTCCACATTGGCCAAGTCTTTGCTGAAAAAACCGTGCAGGTCGGCGTACTGTTGGTTGCCAGTCAGTTTCACGATGTCTTCTTTCAGCAGGTTGAAGGTGACACAATGCTCTGCTACCTCGGCCAGATTCGCCACACTCTCACCACGCCATGTGCCAATTTCGAAGTAATCCTTTACCGCATAGCGTTTCGCCAAGGCCCGCAACAAGGCGATGTCGATAGGCATAGTGGCACCCGAAAGGTAGGCGTAGGGCTTCGCGATTTCGTGGAAATCGGGGAACAGTTCGTTGATTTCGATGACGGGCAGGCCGTCGGCGAGGCCATATTTGCGGATGACGTCTTCCTTGTTGCTGCCTTCGTCTTGAAGGACGAGGTTGAGCAGGTAAGGATGTCGGATGATGCGCCCGATGGCTTTGGTGAATTTCTGTATCTTATTCATTTTCTGTGTTTTGTTTCAAGAATTGTTGCTTGAGCTCTGCAATGTAGTTCTGCACTTCACTCTTTCTCAGGATGAAATCGCTGCCCTTGAATTGCGACTCCTTGAGGAAGAAGACGAACAGGAAAATCGCGTTTACTGTATACGACACCGCCGAAGTGATGGCGGCACCAGAGACCCCGTATTTGGGTATCATCGTGAAACCGCAGACAAAGGTGGCTACCAACCCGCAAAGTGCCGCGAAGGTGTTCATTTGATAACGCCCCGTACCGGAATAATAGTGTCCTAAAATAAGGAAAATGCAGTAAAACAGGATGCCGGGTGCGAGGATGCGGATGAGGTGTGCCATCTCGCCGAAGTCGGTGCCGAAGACGAAGACATAGAACTGAGGTGGCAGCAGGCATAGCACCACAACAGCCACTGCCGATATGAGGAGGCAGATTTTGCTTAAGTCCAGGGTAAGTTTCTGTGAGTATTCACGGTCGTCGGCATTGGCGATGCGGGCATACTGCACTAATGCGATGCTGTTGCTGATGATCCAGATGGCTTCGGCCAATGAGACCGAGCGTGAAAAGACCCCAACTTGTCCCCTTCCGATGTAACTATCCAATAAATAGTAGCTTAGGCGAAGGTTGAAGAACTGCACAAAATGTCCTGTTTGGTTGAGGAAACCGTATTTGAACAGGTCTTTCAATACGGGCTTGTAGTCTTTGTCTTTGTCGTTGGGCAAGTTGGCGTATTCTTCTCGCAACATCCAAACGCCCAGCAGGAATGTGCCTCCGTAGGCGGCATAGAGACCGATGATATAGCCGTAGATGTCGGTCTTTTTCAGCGCGATGTAGTACACTACTAAAGTGATGGTTAGCAAGATGGGCTGAAGTAGCGTGTTGTAGTTGGCCTTTTGGATTTCCTCCTTGCCAACAAGGAAGCGGAAATTGATGTTGCTGAGCGAAGAGATGAACGATAGGATAGCCACATGAACGACCAAATCGGACTCCAGCTTGGGATAGAACAGCTTGATACAGAATCCCATGACCAAGGCAATCAAAGCCGACCAAATCACCGATGCGACCAATATCTTCTTGAACGAATGGCGTGGGGCGAGATAGATAATGCTGGCACCGCATACGATTTCGGAGAAGATGAGTATGAACGTGATGGAGGTCAATACCAGTGACTGTGTCCCCGAACCCGTGTCGCCCAAGGTCTGGGAGATGATAATGGCAATGGCGAAGTTGAGGACTGCCGCCAGTATCTTGGTGCCAAAGGTATTTAGGATCTTCTTGAACACAATGCCCGTTCATATTGATTAGAATTGCAAAGATAGCAATTATCTTGCTAATAGTTGTTGGGTTTTAAAGAATTGAGTGACCGTTTGCAGCTTGTGTTTCTCCTAATACTCTTTTTGGTCTTACTTTTGTGTGTTTTGTTGGTGATTTTGGTTTTACTTTTATTTGATTTTTAATTATTTTTGATCTTACTTTTATAAGAAATCGACCAATTTTTGCTCTGTATAATGTTTGATTTTGTATTTTTGCATCGATAAAACATAATAGAGTATGGCGTATTACAAAAGAAACATCGACCACCAACTTGAAGTCTGGCGTCAAGCATCTGACCATAAGCCACTGTTGATACGAGGTGCGCGACAAGTGGGGAAGTCCACCGCAGTACGGCAGTTGGGGAAGTCTTTTGCACATTTTTTGGAGATTAACTTGGAGAAGCACCCTGAACTTCACCAGTTCTTTCCAGAGAATACCAATGTAAAGCAGACCTGTCAAAGGTTGAGCGTTTCGACAGGTGTTCCCATTGTGCCAGGAAAGACACTGCTTTTCATCGATGAGATTCAGTCGTGCCAAAATGCCATTCGAGCACTTCGCTATTTCCGTGAGGATTTCCCAGAGTTGCATGTTATTGCAGCAGGTTCACTACTAGAGTTTGCCCTTGAAGAGCTTCCGTCGTTTGCAGTGGGACGCATACGTTCTTTCTATCTTTACCCTTTCTCATTCGATGATTTTCTTTCCGCTCAAAGTCTCGACATCTTGCTCCAGTTCAAACAAGAATCAGTTAACAATGGCGATTCTTTGCCTGATCCCATTCACAGGCAGCTGATTGAGCAATTGCGCACTTTTTATCTTGTAGGTGGTATGCCTGAAGCTGTCAGTACATGGATTTCAAAACAGAGTTTTTTGGATTGCAAGCGTGTTCATGCTGATATCCTAGACACCTACCAACAGGATTTCTCCAAATACAAAAAACGAGTGTCGCCCGACCTTTTGCGTCAGGTTTTGCGTTCCGTGGCGCTTCAAGTAGGCACTAAATTTGTCTATTCACAAGCTAGTCGCGAAGTTCCTGCGGCATCAATCAAAGAATGTCTCCGATTGTTGACATTGGCGGGTCTTATTACACCTGTCAAACACACTGCTGCTCATGGACTTCCATTGGGCGCGGAGGAGAATGAGAAGTATATTAAATATCTTTTTCTCGATTTGGGACTGATGCAGTCGTTTCTTGGTCTCCCAGCAGAAGATATATTGTTGGTGTCAGATGTGGATTTCGTAAACAAGGGACCTGCGTCAGAAATGTATGCGGGGTTGGAACTTCTTAAAGCCTCCGATTGTTTTGTCAAAGCAGAATTGTTCTATTGGCAAAATACTGTAAAGGGAACCCAGAGTGAGATAGACTATCTCACCGTTATCAACGGGAAGATTATCCCTATCGAAGTCAAGGCCAGTACGCAAGGCAAGATGCAGAGCCTTCACCTCTTTATGGAGAAGCGTTCTTCCGCCTACGGCATACGGACTTCGCTAGAGAATATATCGTCATACACTACCAACAACCATTTGATTAAGGTAGTTCCTCTTTATGCATTGTCGCATATGGTTGCAAAACAAGAAGTTATCTCATAATCATCTCCCATAAGTCGCATTCCAAATCCGCCCACTACAGCTATCGCTCTCAGCACCGGTCACGGAAGCCAACACGTTAGTCTTTCCTTCAACCCTTAAAAGTCCGAGAAAAGCGAAAACCAAAGCCTCCTTGTAGTCGATGATCATCTTTTCGGGGATGACGACCTCGTGTGATGTGCGTGCTTGCAGGCGTTCCATTAGGAACTGGTTTCTTGCACCGCCGCCAGTGACGAGGATTTTGCCTTTGGGCAAATGGCTTACGCCCAAGGCAATTTGCAGGGCAATATGCTCCACGAAAGTGGCTAGCATATCCTCAACGGACAAATTTTTCAGCAAGTCTTTTTGATTAGCTTCGAAAAACTCTCTACCCAAGGACTTGGGTGGCATTTGACCATAGAAAGGATGCCTGTTCAAGTGTTTCAATAAGTCCATGTCGACTTCGCCGTTGCGTGCAAGTTGTCCGTCACGGTCGTAGGGGAGACCTTTTATCTGGGCAAGATAATTGAGGGCTTGATTGGCGATGCATAGGTCGTAGGCGATGCGCTTGTCGTCCTCGTCATACGAGACGTTGGCGATGCCGCCGATATTAAGACAAATCTCGTAATCGCTGAACAGCATTTTGTCTCCAATAGGTACCAGTGGCGCACCCTGTCCGCCCTTGCAGACATCCTCGCTGCGGAAGTCGTTGATAACCGTGAAGCCACAGGCATTGGCCAGTTCTTGCCCATCACCGATTTGCAAGGTGTAATGTTCCTCGGGACGGTGGAAGATGGTATGACCATGTGAGGCTACAAAGTCAGGTGTGGCGTTGTGTTTCTTGGCAAAAGCTTGGACTTGCTCGCCTAAGTACTTGCCATAGTCCTTGTCAAGCTGCACCAAGTCTTCGGGCTGCTTGTGGAAAGCCTCTGAGAGTTGCTTTGTCCAGTATTCGGGATAGGGTAGGGTCTCGGCCTGTAGTATTTGGAAGTGATATTTGTCTCCCTCTTCTTGGAAGCGTACAAGTGCGATGTCCAGCCCGTCCAGCGAGCTGCCCGACATTAATCCTATGGCGGTGGTTTCTTTCATGTTATAGGAAATTTGGCGGCCCTTCGACAGGCTCAGGGACCTTAACTAATGCGTAAAGTGAAGGTCGTTGAGCCCGTCGAAACGCCGATTATAAGAATGGTAGCACTTTCCCCAATTGTATGCTATTCGAGCCTTTAACGAGTATCGTCTTTCCGCTGACTGGACTGCTTTCAAGATATTGGCACAAGTCCTGGACATTGTCGAAGGTCTTCCAAGCGGCATTCTCGTTGTAGGTGCAGAAATTCTGCCCGACCAAATAAGCCTCCTTAAAGCCCAGCTCTTTCATCAATCCAAGGATATTTCTGTGCTCCTCCTCAGAAGCCGTGCCCAATTCGCGCATGTCGCCTAATATTAATAGGTGCTTGTCTCCGCAAATAGTGTGGAAGTTGATCAAGGCGGCACGCATGGATGTCGGGTTGGCGTTGTAGGCGTCCATGATGATGCGGTTTTTACCGCTTTCAATGACCTGTGAGCGGCTGTTGGTAGGCGTGTAGGCTTCCAAAGCTTCGATAATGGCATTCTCATCCACACCGAAATATTGTCCCACACCAATGGCGGCAGCCACGTTCTCGAAGTTGTAACTGCCCACGAGATGGGTCTGGATGAGGTGTTTTCTCCATACGACACTCAGATAGGGATTGCAGGCTCCTGGCGCCACAGGGCAGAACGCGGCGCAATGTCTTCCGTAGCTGATGCGTTCCTGTCCCTCGGACTGCTCCCACAACAGCGGATTGCCTTGGTTGACGAACACGGCCTTCCCGTTTGCCTTGATATGCCTATATAGCTCTGTCTTGGTCTTTATGACACCTTCGAAGCTACCGAAGCCCTCTAAATGCGCCTTTCCTATGTTGGTGATAAGGCCGTAATCAGGGTCGGCAATTTTGCATAGGAAGTCGATTTCGCCAGGATGATTGGCGCCCATCTCCACCACGGCAATCTCGGTTTCGGGTTTGATGCTCAGCAGGGTGAGCGGCACGCCGATGTGGTTGTTGAGGTTGCCTATCGTGTGGATGATGTTGTATTTCTTGGCCAATACTGCCGAGACGAGTTCCTTGGTGGTCGTCTTGCCGTTGGTACCAGTGATGCTGAGCACTGTGGCCTTGCTTTGTTGGCGATGGTAGGCGGCTAAATCTTGCAAGGCTTTCAAAGCATCTTCCACAACGAGGATGCGCTCGTGCTTCAAGCCTTTGCGGTCGGCGACGACGAGGCTGGCTTTGCCTTCCTCTGCCACCTGCATGGCGAAGTCGTTGGCGTCGAAGTTCTCGCCTTTGAGAGCGAAGAAGACAGCGTCTTGCTCGACCTTACGGCTGTCGGTAGTGACTTTATAGTCCTTTTGAAAATGCTGGTAAATGGTTTCTATCATTGTTTAATATGTTTGGGCCCTTCGACAGGCTCAGGGACCCTGGGTTTAAAGAAAGAAGCCGCCTGACGGATCAAACGGCTTCTTTGCTATCATAAAAAAGAATCTAACAACTTACTTGGCGAAGGAACTGCCCACTTTGTTCATAGCGCAACGGAAACCGATGGTCGAAGCAGACAAGTTCTGGTTGAGGTAACGGCGTGTACCGGGGCTCAAGTAGTAAGGACCGTCGGCCCAGGAACCTCCTTTGTACACTCTCGATTCGTCGCTGATAAGGGTGGTACCGGGAGTGTCGTTGGTGGCCGTTTCATACATTTCCTTGGTGAACACGCTTTGGTCGTCTTGTGAGTCGCTCCAGCGGTTGCGGATGGCTGACATATAGTCACCGTCGTCGTAGTTGGAGTTAAAGGCAGTACGGTAGTTCTGACGCTTGGCAGCTTCTTCCTGGGGGATGAGCTCTCTGCGGATACGACCGAGGGAGTCTTTTTGCAGCAGGAAGCCTTCGTCGTCGACGGCCTTGCGGGTGAACACGTTACCACGGAAGGGGCTATAATCGGCCACATCTTCGAAGGTCAAAGGACGATAGACGTCTTGGCACCATTCGGCAACGTTACCAGCCATGTTATACAAGCCGTAGTCGTTGGGCCAGTAGGAACCGACAGGGGCGGGCAGGGCGGCACCATCGTTCAGGTGACCGGCGACACCCATGTAGTCACCAGGGCCTTTCTTGAAGTTGGCCATGAAGCTACCGTAATATCTCTTGTTGTCGGTGCGAAGACCGTCGCCGTTCCAAGGATACACCTTGCGCTCGCTGACGAGTTCGTTGGAGGTGTTGCCCACCAAACCAACAGCGGCATATTCCCATTCAGCTTCCGTGGGGAGACGGTAGGAAGGCAGCAGGATGCCGTCGTCCATTCTGACGTTACGCATGCCGTCGCCACCTTTCGAGAGGTCCTTCTTGCCGTTCTTCACCTTGCCAGTGTATTGGCCAGCAAGATAAGCGTCGGTGTTGAAGTTTTCCTCGTCCTGTTGGGTGGGGTCCCAGTCAAGGACGCCAGCTTCAACGAGCATCAACTCGTTGACGCGGTCGGTACGCCAAGCGCAATAGTCTTGGGCTTGCACCCAAGTCACGCCGACCACCGGATAGTCATTATAGGAAGGATGGCGGAAATAAATCTCCACCATGGGTTCGTTGTACGACAAGCGGTCACGCCAAACCAAAGTATCAGGGGCAGCATTACGCACCACCTGAGGATAGTTTTGGCCATAGACGCGGTTCAGCCAATAGATGTACTCACGGTAATCCACATTGCTGACCTCGGTGCGGTCCATGAGGAAGGTGGGCACTGTGACCTTGCGGGGCGAGTTGTCCCACGAATAGGTGACGTTGTCGACGGTGGCACCCATAACGAAAGTGCCGCCTTCAATGACGATCAAGCCGGGACCAACCTCTTGGTCGTTGGCTGCTGCGACTTCATAACCACCGTTGTTGGCATCATTGTACGCCCAACCCGTTGTGCGAGAAGAATTCTTGGAACACGATACGGTGAGCAGTCCTGCCAAAACGATGAAGGCTAATGTCTTTAATCCTTGTTTTCTATACATATTCATTAAAATATTTTGTTTCAATAACTCGGTTGTTTTGCGTTTATTGTATCGCACAATGATTTTTTTTCTAAAAAACGGGCAAATATAGTGTCTTTTTTTGAATTATCAGTTGTTTTCCGAAAAAAATCTTTTTTATGCCAAAAAAGACGTACTGCAATAAAAAAGTTGTATTTTCGTTTCCTTTTAGACCGCCATTGAATATTAATATAGGTGTGTTTTTAATACATTGATAATCAAATTGAAAAGTTGTATGCGACATAAGAGTTTCTCGATATTAGCCGTTGTTTTGCTTGGTATGGCATGCTTTTTTTCGTTATCCCTTCGCGCTCAGGTGGGTAGTACTTATCCTCTTCGTCTGCAATGGAATGGGGTAGTGGAGGAAAAGAACGACTACGGCACCATGTCTTACATCGCTCTGGAATCGGCTGAATATGTGGGTGAGATGCCAGTGTTTTGTCAGTCGTTTCCCATTTATGACAATCATGTCAAGGCAAAAGTTGGGCTGAACAAGGTAGTGACGGCACCGCTGTCGCAAGAGGAAATGCATCTAGCGGAATCTTTCACAGTCGCCTCCGATTTTGAGGTGATAGCCACGCCGTTGCGCTCGCGCGACGAGTCGTTGTTGAGCGTGCGTATCGTGCCTTTCCGTCAGAGTGGCGGTTGTTACGAGAAATTGGTGTCTGCTTCGCTTTCAGTTACATTAACTCCTGATTTTGAGACTCAAAAGGCCAGTCCTACATACGCAAACCGCTCGGCAATGGTTTCTGGCAATTGGTATAAAATTGGTTTGCCGGAAACGGGTGTCTACAAGCTGACCTATTCCGATTTGTCGGATTTGGGCATCGATGTCGCTAATGTCGATCCGCGCCAGATTCGCATGTATCACAACGGCGGCGGCGTGTTGCCTGAGATGAATGCCGAAGCCAGATACGACGATTTGGTGGAGATTCCCATCTACGTGGAGGGCGAGGCTGATGGTAAGTTCGACAATGGCGACTACATCCTTTTCTACGGCCGAGGCCCTGTGTGTTGGAAGTATGATGCGGCAAAGGCAGCCTACGTTCACCAACAGAATCCTTACGACGACTATGCATACGCCTTTGTGGTCACTGGACTGGGGGCAGGCAAACGCATCACTGAGTCGGAAAGTCCGTCGTCTGGAGCAGTTGAGGCCGTGTCGCAATTCCTCGACCGTCAAGTGCATGAGATGGATGAGTTCAATCTTTTCCGCGTCGGTCGCACCTATTATGGCGACAAGATGGAACTGAACAGCACGAAGAGCTTCAATTTTAGCTTCCCCAACGTGGTGACGTCGAAGCCCTGCAAGGTGAAAACGGCACTGGCCGCCCGGAATCTGACCCCCGCCACTTTCGATGTCATGCTGGACAACGTCAAGAAAGCGACCTATAGCGTTTCCGCTGCTGTCTCGGATTATGTTCATGGTTATAATGTGGGTGGTTGGGTGTCTGCCAACCCTACGTCTGAGACGACGCGCGTATCGCTCAAGTACAATGCTTCGGGCGTTTCGTCGGTGGGCTATGTGGATTATATCCTCGTCAACGCGTGGCGAAACTTAGCCTTTGTGGGCGGGCAAATGCAGTTCCGTAACCCCGAGGCCTTTATTAATAATAAGGTGTACGCCTACAAACTATCCAACGCTTCACAGCAGGTTAAGGTGTGGAATGTCACGGATCCCGTTGCTCCTTCCGTTATGAAGGGTCAATTGAGTGGTGGCGTGTTCAGTTTCAATGTCAATGGTGATGTGGGCAACGAGTTCGTTGCCTTCAACGGCCAATCGTTCTGCGAGGCCAAGATGTTCGGCAAGGTGGATAACCAAAACTTGCATGGCATCCGTGATGTCGACTTCGTCATCCTGACTTATGACGGCTTCATGGAACAGGCCGAGCGCTTGAAGAACCTGCACAACAGTCTTGATCCCGATTTGAACATCTACATTACCACGCCTGAGAAGGTTTACAACGAGTTTTCCTGCGGTGCCAAGGACGTTTCCGCCATTCGTGACTTCTGCCGCATGTTGTATCTCGACAGCACGCCGGGACGTAACATCAAATACCTCTTGCTGCTCGGTGACTGTACCTATGATTACAAGAACCGCACAGGCATCGTGGACTTTGTGCCTGCTTTTGAGACGGTGGAATCGCTATATATGTTGGAAACGTTTGTCACGGACGACTTCTTCGGTTTTATGGATGAAAATGAAGGTTCCATCAATAGCTCGTTGGCTGACATCGGCATCGGTCGTTTCCCTGTGCAGACTGCGGAACAAGCCTCACAAATGGTGGATAAGATTGAGCGTTACGTCGTGAAAGACCAAAACACGATGCAGTCTTGGCGCAACACAATCACTTTCTTCACCGATGATGAAAGTGGCTTTGTGAATTCCGCCGAGGAGATGGCTGCCATGCTGCCGAGCGTGGGCGGTGAAGGTGTCGTCGTCGACAAGATTTATCTGGATGCCTATCAACAAATCAGTGCTCCGGGCGGCGAGATTTGCCCCGAGGTGAATGCCGCCATCAACAGCAGGATGGAGAAAGGCACACTGGTACTCAACTACACGGGTCACGGCGGCGAGGTGCAACTGGCTGAGGAGAAGATCCTGCAACGCAAAGACGTCGACTCTTGGCGCAACGCCCCGATGTATCCGCTGATGATTACGGGCACCTGCGAGTTCAGTCGTTTCGACGACCACCTGCGCACCTCTTTGGGCGAATATGCCTTCCTCAACCAATATGGCGGCATGATTGCCATGTTCACCACTTCAAGGGTGACGCACGGAAATCATAACCAGGCATTTAATAAAGGTGTGTATAGCAATTTGTTCCGCATCAACGGCGGCGAGCATTACCGCTTGGGCGACGTGTACCGCATGGCCAAGACCTCCGGTTACGATGTCGAGAAACGCTATGTTTTCTTCGGTGACCCGGCCCTGCGTCTGGTCTATCCAAAATGGAAAGTGGAGACGCTGAGCATCAACGGCCGGTATCCTGGTTATAATTTGGACTCGATTCAAATCAATGATACGACATGGAAGACCTATCCAGTTTATCTGGATACCATCAGAGCCTTGCAGCCTGTCGAGATTATGGGTGTCGTAAAGGACTTCAATGGCAATGTCGCTACGAACTTTAATGGCGTGGTGAACGTCATCGTCTACGACAAGGAAGCTGAACTATCCACCTACGGTACAACGACGAGTGTTATCAATTTTAACTTGCGTAACAGTGTGATTTTCAATGGTAAGACCGATGTAAAAAACGGCATGTTTACGATGGATTTCACCGTGCCACGCGACATCTCCTACCGTTTTGGTCAGGGCTTGATCAACTATTACGCGACGGATTATGACATCGACGCCAATGGCAACTGCGACAGCTTCATTATTGGCGGTTTCTACGATGAGGCTTTCGAAGACGAGAATCCCCCCGAGGTGCGTCTTTTCATCGATGATACCCTGTTTGTGAGCGGTGGCCTGACGGGACAGAATCCGATGCTGCTGGCTTATGTGGAAGACGAAAGCGGCATCAACACGACGGGTGCCGGCATTGGCCACGATATCATGGCCACTCTGACGGGTCCGACAAGAAATTCGTATTGCCTCAACTCGTATTTTGTCTCCCAAATCGATGAGCCGGGCAAGGGCGTCATCACCTACAAGATGCAGGACCTGCCCGATGGTGATTACACCCTCACGCTGAAGGTATGGGACATCTACAACAACTCGGGTACGGCAACGATTGACTTCACCGTGGTCAACAACACGGGCATGCAAATTGAAGGTTTGTTCAACGCCCCCAACCCCGTGAGGGACGAAACGCATTTCGTCTTCGACCACAACCAGGGGGGCAACAATATGAAAGTTGACATCTATATCTATGATATTATGGGCCGTTGGGTGACCACGCTCTCCCAAGTGGTCTCAGGCTCGTCAACCCGCATCGACCCCATCCGTTGGGATGGCCGCAGTGCCCACGGCGATGTCTTGCGCAATGGCGTCTATGTGTATCGTGTGGTGGCCACCAACGACCAAGG
Organism: uncultured Bacteroidales bacterium; assembly: GCA_937902805.1. Lineage (GTDB taxonomy): Bacteria > Bacteroidota > Bacteroidia > Bacteroidales > F082 > Limimorpha. The sequence goes on along the minus strand of CALEMB010000185.1, from coordinate 7,355 downwards.
CGAAACGGCCACAATGGTGTCAAAATTGGTTTTAAGCAAATGAGTATCAGTATGAGAAATATAGTATCGAGAATAGCCCTTGTCGGTGTGCTTGCTTTGTCGTTCAAGATGGGTATGGCCCAGGACAACACCTATCAGTCTGTGCTGAACAACCACAGTTGGTACCGCCTCTCTGTGACAAAGGAAGGTGTCTACAAGTTGGATTATGCTACCTTGCAGGCTATGGGCATCAACATGGGTGCACTGAATCCCAACCAGATAAGGCTCTTTGGTAATCCTTCTGGAGTATTGCCGGAGAAGAACTCGAAAACCCGCCCCGACGACTTGACCGAAATGGCCATTTTCGTCGAAGGTGCCGAAGACGGCAGTTTTGACCTGGGCGATGCAGTGTTCTTCTATGGACAAGAACCTACTCGCTGGCGGCTGGTCGACAATACAGTCGACACCTACGCAAGGGAACGCAACTATTTCACTGACACCACCTATTATTATCTTTGCCCCGATAGCGGACAGGACGGCCTCAGGGTAGGAGAGAAGGCCACTCTTAACGTGGAGAATGCTACGACGGTGATTTCCGAGTTTCCCGACTTCGTGTGTCACGAGGAGGAATTGTTTTCGCCTTATAATCAGGGACAAAACTGGTTTGGAGAGAAGATTGCGCAACAGGATTCCATATTCTCGTTGGAGTTTTGTTTCCCGAACTTGGTGAAGACAAAGGCTTTAAAGGTTAAGGCAAAGGTGTATGGCAAGACGACAACTTCCATGCACTACGATGCTTGGCTGAATGATGCCCATATTGCGAACAATGTTTCGATAGGGAAACCCGCAAGCAATTGCTATGCGAGCCCATCAACCATTAACGGACAGATGATGTCGGATTCGGATACCTTATTGTTTAGCCTCAGCCTCAATAATAGTCCCAAGGCATCGCTGTTTCTCGATTATGTGGAGATATACGGCTGGCGGCAGTTGAAGCGAGTGGGAGGCATGTTTCCTTTTAGGGTGATGTCGAGCCAGTTTGGACAAGGTTCTAGCGTCATTTGGATTCAAAATGCCAACGCGCAATTCCATCTGTGGGATGTGACCAATCCGATGGCTCCCATGAACCAATACGTCGTGGTGAGTGGCGGTAACATGGTTTTTGCCATCGCCGAAGTCACGGAGAAGCGTTATATGCTCTTCCGCCCGACGGATGCGTTAGCAGTGGAGCATTGGCAGCGTGTCGCTAACCAGAATGTCCATGCTGTCGCCGATGCCGATATGCTGATTCTTACGGATGCTATCTTTTTGGATCAGGCACAGGCCTTGGCCGACTACCACGCTGAAAAGGATGGACTGCGCAGCATCGTTGTTGATGTCAACGAGATTTATAATGAGTTCTCTACGGGCATTCCCGACCCCACGGGCATCCGCGATTTTGTGCGTATGGTCTACCGACGCAGTGCCGGCAACCTCCGCTATTTGACTTTGTTTGGCAGGGCTTCGTTCGATTTCCGCAATATCAATGGGGCAGGGAAGAATTTTGTGCCTTGTTACGAGACTCTAAGTAAACCCGAATACGAACTGAGTTTCTGCACCGACGACTATTATGGCCTGATGGACGATGACGAAGGTGTCAACAGCAACGGCAAGTTGGATTTGGGCATAGGTAGAATCTCGGTGTCGACGGTGGAAGAGGCCGAGACCATGCTGAAGAAGATTAAACATTACGACGACCTTGCGGCAGTGCATGGCGATTGGAAGACCAATCTCCTGCTGTTTGCCGACGATGACCAATGGTCTTACATCGATAATAGCGAGGATTATTATAGGATGTCGGATACATTATGTCCGCAATTGAACGCCAAGAAGATTTATTGTGGTGCCTATCCCACGGTCAGCACCGCTTCGGGCGTGGAGATTCCTGGTGCCAATGCTGATGTGATGCGCGCCTTCGATGAGGGTGCGATGGCAGTGCTTTATACTGGACACGGTGGCGTCAGAGGTCTGACTGGAGACAATGTTTTCACCAATTCCGACATCACCAACTTGCGGAATTATGACAAGGTACCCTTCGTGTTTACGGCCACTTGTGAGTTCGCCAAGTACGACAACCCTTTGCTGGTGTCGGCGGGCGAGTTGATGCTCCTGAACCCTAATGGAGGCACTATGGCTCTGTTTACGGCTTGTCGTCCAACCTCGGGTTCCAACAACGCGAAATTGGGCAAGGCCTTGGTGAAGGTGCTCTACCAAAGGGAAAGGGATGGCAATGCTTTGCGCTTCGGCGACATTGTCAGGATGGCAAAGGCTGACCCCACCAATTATTTGCCGTCGGCGCCTATGGAGAACAAGAACATATCCTTCCTGTTCTTGGGTGACCCGGCTGTGCGTTTTGCGCTTCCCCAGGAGCAGATTAATCTGGAAAGAATCAACGGCATCGATACAGAGGAAGGTGCGGTCAACCTCCATGCTATGAGCATGGTGAATTTGGATGGCGAAGTGAGGAACCTCGACGGAGTATTTGACTCGCAATTCAATGGTGAACTGTGGCTTAAGCTTTACGACAAGAAGAGCAAGGTGAAAGTGAACTATTCCAACACCTCCACCAATGTCTATTACCATAAGGATGTGCTGTACCAAGGCCGTGTCGAAGTTCGCAATGGTAGGTTTAGCGCAGCGTTCCAGGTACCTAAGGACATCAGGTTGGACAATGGCCGTCCACGTTTCAGCTTCTATGCCTACGATTCCATCCGCAACATTGATGCTATGGGGAGCTTTGATTTGCTGAATTTGGGTGGCGTTGACCCAGCTGCTGTGGCCGACGACCAAGGTCCTAGCATCAGCTTCTATTGGAATACGCCCGACTTTGTGGACGGTGAGCATGTGGAGCGTCAAGGTGTGCTGTATGCCGACCTCTATGATGCCCAAGGCATCTATCACTATAATTACAGTCTTGGCCGCGACATTGTGATGAGCAGCAACCATGCGAACTTTAACAGCCTTGTCTTGAACGATATCTACGAACCGGTGCTGAACGACTTCAGGCGTGGACGCATTACATTGCCCGTCTCCGACCTCGTTCCTGGCACCTACGAGTTCACTTTGAAGGTGTGGGACACGCAGGACAACGCCTCGGAGGCCTCATTGTGGTTTGTCGTCGACGACGACGTGTTCCTGTCGGAAGTGCGCAACTACCCCAATCCTTTCTCCGATGAGACCTATTTCACCTTGAAACATACGGGCGATGACGGCAATTTCGACGTGAACATTGAGATTTATGACATCATGGGCCGCAAGGTGCAGCAGCTGCAAAAACGGGTCAGCGTTACCAACGGACTCATGGAGCCCATCCTTTGGAATGGAAGGGGTTATTCCGGAAGTTCTTTGTTGTCAGGAATTTATATCTATCGTCTTACCTTGACGGATGAGACAGGTTATTTCCGCACCGTCAGCCAACGTATGGTCATCATGCGTTGATTCGGAGGTCCCTGAGCTTGTCGAAGGGCCGCTTTCCTGTTGACCTGAAATATTTTTTCATTCGAATACAATAAGCCATTTGAATAATCGTTATTTTTGCAATTTGAAATTATAAGAATTGGATATGAAAATTAAGAATCTTCTTATCGCCGCGCTGATGCTGGTTGCGGCAGTGTCGTACGGACAACGCAGACCCAATGTGATTACCACCGCAGTTCCGTTTATTTCTATCAACCCTGATTCGAGGGGTGGTGCTCAGGGAGATTGTGGTGTGGCTACATCACCCGATGTGTATTCCATGCATTACAACCCCGCCAAGTATGCCCACATGGAGGACAGATTGAGCATCGGCTTGGGCTATAGCCCTTGGTTGAGGAATCTCGTTCCCGACATGAACTTGGCTTATCTTGCCGCTGCGTACAAAATCAACGACCGCTCTGCCGTGGCCTTGAGTTTGCGTTATTTCAGTGCCGGTGAGGTGGATTTCAGAGACCAATACAACCAGCCTTTGGGAGCTTACAACCCGAACGAATGGGCTATCGACGCCACCTATTCACGTATGCTCGGTGATTATCTGTCGGGTGCCGTTGCGGGTCGTTTCATCTATTCCAACCTGATTCAGAACCAAGCGGACTATGCCCGTGCAGGTATCTCCGTGGCTGCCGACATCGGTCTGTATTATCTGCGTCCCGTGGAATGGTTCAAGACGGTGGATGCCGATGTCTCTTGGGGTGTGGCCATTAAGGACATTGGTAGTAAGGTCAACTATACCACTTCAAGCGGTCGCCGTGATTTCATCCCGACCACCTTGCGTGTCGGTGCTGGCCTGAAGCTACATCTCGACGAATACAACTCCTTGGGCTTTACGTTTGATTTGACGAAACTCTTGGTGCCCACACCGCCTATCAAGGCACAAGGTACTGACTCGATTCTTTACGGTATGGACAATGATGTCGCCGTTGTGCAAGGCATTATCCAGTCCTTCTATGATGCTCCAGGTTATACGTGGAATGAAAGCACCATGCAATACGAGCACATTGGCACCTTCTATGAGGAACTTTGTGAAGTCAATGTGGGTGTCGGTGTCGAGTACTGGTACAACAACCTGTTCTCTGTGCGTGCAGGCTTTTTCAACGAGCCTAACTTGAAGGGTGGCCGTAGATATGTGACCGTGGGCGCTGCTTTGAAATACAGCATGTTCGGTCTCGATGTCTCCTATCTGATTCCCGTTGGAACCAAATACGGCAGCAACCCCTTGGAGAACACCCTGCGCTTCAACCTCACCTTTAATCTGGGTCAGAAAAAGGGTTGATGCAATCAAAATGAACAAACAAAAAACACGGCCAAGCGGTCGTGTTTTTTTTGTGTCTTGTTGTAGAGACGTGCCATGGCGCGTCTCTACAAATAATTAGAATATCAACGCCAGCAACACATACAACCAGTGCGCTGCGATGCCAGCGCAAAGGCCGCCGATGGTGTGGGCACCAATGGCCTTGCCGATGAGCTTGCGGTAGCCGAGGCTGTCGAGCATGGCGGCATGGGTGCTGAGGAAACCGCTCCAGCACATGCCGATGGCGGTGAACACAGCGATGGCGTTGTTGTCGATGATGCCTTCTGTGATGAAACGAGGTACAAGACCGATGGCGGCACCCACGGCTCCAAGAGCTGTCATTGGGAAGGAAATCAAAGCGCCATGTTTGAAGCCAAAGAGCCAGTCGAAGATAAAGTTGACCTTGTTAGCCGCCCAGCTGATAACGGGTACACCCTCGTAGGCCACGCCCAGGTATTCTTTGTTGTCGCCAGCGGGGCCGAAGGTCAGCATCATCACGATGGTGGAGATGCAAAGCACGCCCGGGATGATGGCGAAACCGATGCTCACACCGTCCTTGCCGCCGTCAAGCAACGAGTTGAGGAAACGCATGAACACGCCGCCTTCGCTCTTGAAGGAGATTTGTTGCTCGTCGCCACCAAACTCCTCATCGACGGGAGCGTCAAGTTCGGGATAGTCCTTCAGGGTAGAGCGTTGCATCAGCCTTGTGGAGACGATGCTGCCGATGACAGCACCGGCGACACCGACCAAGGCACCCTTGCCGAAACCCAAACCCGTCATGAAAGCGACGACCACCAAGCCCATGCCGAAGGCTGTACCGAAGTTGGTGAGCGAGACGAGTTGATACTTTTTGAAATAGCGGTTGAAGTTCTTGTCGTGCGCCAAGGTGATGATGGCGGGGTTGTCGCTCAAGAAGGTCATGATGGCACCCAAGGCCGCCACGCCGGGCAGGTTGTAGAGCGGCCTCATCAGCGGACGGAGCAGGTTCTCCAACAGACGCACCACACCAAACTCGGTGAGCATCTTGCTGATGGCACCCATCAGCACGCAGATGGCCATGATGTAGAAAACGGTTTCGAGCAGCAGGTGGTAGGCCGTCTGCATGAAGGTGTTCAGCATCTTGGGCAGCGTCATCTTGTAGGCGAGCAGGCCGAAGAAGGCGAAGAAGATGATGAGGAAGAGAATGGCCTCGAAGCTGCGCTTGGTGGTGAACCTCAAAGGCCGTTTCAGTATCTCTTCAATCTTTTTGAAGATAATTTCCACCTTTTCGTGGTAGAAAGTGGTGGTTCGTTTGATGGTGTTGTATTTTGTTTTTGCCATAGTGGGTTATTTTTTTGTCAAGTTGAGTAGGTTAACCTTCCAAGTGAGGCCTATGTTGCCTTGGAACTTGTGTGCCCCGTCGGCGCAGCTGTGTGAACCGCATAGGTGCAGGCGAAGACTGCGGTCACCCAGAGGATAGAACTCGAAGCCGAGGCTTTCGAAGTCCACCTTTTTGCCGGGAACCACATACTGGTCGTAGACGTATACGTCCGTGTTAGGCAACTGAGCGCGGTTGTAATCATAGCCGGCTTTGGCGAACACAATCCATTTTTTGCCGATGTCCACACCGATGCCGAAAATCGCGGTGATGTCCTGGCCAAAGAAGTGCTCCTGTTCGAAGGAGGCGCGGTTGGTGATGTCGAGATACATCTCTACACCGTTGAATTGCAGTTTGTTGCCCAATGCAATGTAGTTGATGAATTTGCTGTTTGGGTCTTTAATCAGATGGGTAGGCTCACCTGGGGCTTGCTCGGGGTCGGCAATCAGGGGGAAATACTGAATCATGTTGACGGAATAGGTCGTTTTGAACACGCCGAAGTCGCCGTACCACATGAGGTTGTAGGCATAGATGCTTTCCATGGCTTTGTCGATGAAAGGCGAGTTGCACACTTGGAACAGCAGGTGGTTCTTTCCGGACTTGTCCTTATAATTCAATGAAGCTCCCACGGCATAACAACACACGGTGTTCCAGAACTCGGTGCCATAGTAGATGTCGATGGGGTTGGTGTCGTATTCCCATCCACCGATGGCCACCACTTGTTTACCCGCCGAAAGGAAGAAGTTGTCGGTGAAGTTCCAGTTGAGATAGGCCCAGTCGGTGCCTTGGAAAAAGGTGTTGGCGAAGCTGATGTTGGGCGCGTTGATGCGTTGGCGCAGATGGTACGAGAACTTCTTGTTTCTGCCAATGGTGCCATCCAAGGCGATGACAAGGTATTTGCCTGCAAAGCCGTGCTCGGTGCTGGGCGCGACGGTGTCATGCCCAGGATGATAGTCGAGGGTGAAGTCGGCGCGGGTGTTCAGTTGAAGGTTGTCGAGGGTGATAAACGGCTGCTTTTCTTGCGGGAAAGCCTGCAAGAAGGCGAAAAGGCTTAAAATGGTGATGAGTAACGCTTTTTTCATACGCTTTTAAATTTGGCGGCAAAATTACAAATTAAAATTGTCGGGAACGGGATTTGGGGCAACAAAATATGGAGGAAAATCAGGTTAGCGTAAAGTTAGAGTTATGTTAGAGTTATGTTAGAGTTATGTT
>CALEMB010000184.1 GCA_937902805.1 uncultured Bacteroidales bacterium | reverse complement strand
TTGTGTTCATTGCGACAAAAGTAGTGCTTTTTCGGCAGTTTCGGCAAGATTTTTGTAATTTTGCAGCCGTAATGGCAAAAAAGGAAACAAATAACATCAAGATAAAGAACAAGCGCGCCACCTTCGAGTACTTCCTCGTGGAGACGCTGACAGCGGGCATCGTGCTGACAGGAACGGAGATCAAGTCCATCCGTGGCGGCAAGGCCAGCTTAGCAGATTCGTATTGCAGCTTCAAGGGTAACGAGCTGTTTGTCATAGGAATGCACATCGCGGAATACGCCCAAGGCACCTACAACAACCACGACCCGAAGCGCGACCGCAAGCTGCTCCTCAACGCCCGTGAGCTGCGCAAGCTGAAAAACAAAGTGCAGGAAAAAGGCTTCACCATCGTGCCTGTCATGCTGTTCATCAACGAAAACGGCTTGGCCAAACTGGACATCGCCCTTGCACGAGGCAAGCATTACTACGACAAGCGCGAGACGCTGAAAACGAAGGATTCGAAGCGTGAGTTGGAACGCATGGATAGGTATTAACTATTGGCCTATGAGGCTTTTGAGCCCATGATTCATTTCTTTGGCGACGAAGCCTACAAAGTGATGAGCGGCAACGATTTCATGAAAGAAATCAAATTCGGAGCCGGGAGAACAGGATCAGAAGCAGAAACCCACACGCACCAAGACAGGTGAGCCGTAAGGCGTGTCCCAAACGTTTGACTTGAGGATGCCCCAGCTGAGGTTGTAAAGCACCATGACATAGAAAAAGTTCCCCGAATAGGAATACTGTCGGTAGCCACCGCCTACAAAGACACTGTTGTACCATTTGTTTTTGACGGTCTCATGGTTCCACCGATGGATACCATACATAATCTCGTCTTCGACATGCAGGAACAAGCCCTTGTAAACCTGAACGTTGGTATAAGGTGCCACACCAAGATAATGACTATATTCATTACCCAATTGACGGTTAAAGTAGCATTGTAGGTTATAAATGCCGCGCACTCCTATTTCCCATGGATTGAAGATTCGATATCCAATCTGCGGGGCGATGGAAAAATTGAGGTAATTGCCCGAAATGCCAAAGCCGAAGTTGCCGCCATAAACTATCCTCCCTTTCATATCCGGCGTCTCGGGAACAAACTGGGCCGAAGCCTTGCCAAAAAAGCCAAAAAGCATCAAAAACAAGGATGCTATGATTGCAAATCGTTTCATAGGTTGATGAGTTTTCTAACTATTGCATTAATTTTCCGCAAAAATACAATAAATTCCTATTCCACTCGTATCCAATAAAAGATTATCTTTGCCTTTTCAAATTTCGCTATGAGAAACCGACTTTTCCTATTCATAATCGCACTCTTTTTATTGGTGGGCCAATCGTGCAGGAAAAACCACCAAATCAACCCCGATGCCAACTTGAAGCTGGAATTTTCGGCTGACACGGTACTCTTTGACACGGTTTTCACCTCTTTAGGCTCGACCACGCATGAATTGAGAATCTACAACCAGTATAGCGACGACTTGCAAATTAGCTCGATACGTCTCGTCAGAGGCGACTCATCCCCTTTCCGTTTCAACCTTGACGGCGAGAATGCCACCGAGTTTTACGACAAAATCATCCCCGCCAAAGACAGCCTTTTCTCTTTTGTGCGCGTCACTATCAACCCAGACGACTCAAACACGCCTTTTGTAGTGGAAGACGAACTGGAGTTTGTCACCAACGGCAACACACAGATTATCAAACTATTGGCATGGGGACAAAACGCCAACTACATCGTGGCCGACAAGGTCATTAACATTGGAGGCGAGCCTTATCCCTACCATATCGTTGCCGACAGTCTGCAAACCACGGTGTGGACTAAAGAAAGGCCTTACGTTGTCTATGGTTATGCGCTCATCAACTCATACGGAACCCTGAAGATTGAAGAAGGCACACGCGTCTATTGTCACCAAAACGGCGGCATCCTTTCGTGGAGCGACGGTCAACTCATCATCGATGGCACTGCCGAGGAACCTGTCATCATTCAAGGCGACCGTTTGGAGGCCTATTACCAAAACACGCCCGGGCAATGGCAACAGATCTTGATGATGGACGGTCGCGCTGGTGCCGACCACCGTGTCAGCCACGCCATCATCCGCAACGGCACCATAGGCCTCAACTGCCAGCCCACACTGAAAGCCACAGGGTGTGCCCTTCGCATCGAAAACACCATCATCGAAAATCAGAGCGGCTACGGGTTGTTCTCCATGTTCTACCCTGTCGAAGCCAAGAACTTCGTCATCGCCAACTGCGGCTATGCCAACTTTTGGGCTCTCGGTGGCGAATATCGCTTTGTGCACGGCACCATCGCCAACTACTGGAACGCCAACGAGCACAACAAGAACGAGCACGCCGTTTCGGTAGCCAACTGCGCCTACGACGCCAACGAAGAAATCTTCTATACGCCTTTCTATATGGAGATGAACAACTGCATCATCTACGGCAAGCAAAAGGATGAGTTCAAGGCCAGCTTCGGCCCTGGGGCCGACTCCACCTATATCTTCGACCATTGCCTCATCAAGTCGGAGAAATACAACAACACCAATGCGGGCTTCAGCCACTGCCTCTTTAACCTCGACCCGTACTTTGCCGACCCGATGCTGCCCAACTGCCACATCGACAGCATCGCCTCTCCCGTCATTGGAACAGGTAACCCGCTGTTTGGCAACGAGATGCCGTTTGATTTAGATGGTGTTTCGAGGGTTGGTGCTCCGGATATGGGGGCTTATCAGTTTGTGCCGAGATAAATAAATGGGTACGGATTGGTTTGAGACGCATTCAATGCGTCTCTACGGCATCAATACACCACCTTTGCGTTTAGGGTTTTCTTATTGCCGACGCCATCGGTCACCACGACCTTCACGTTGTTAGTGCCTTTCTTCATCTTGTCGTCAATTTCGTAATACAGCAGGGCATTCTTAGCGTCGTATTGACCGAGCACCCAAACGTCGTCCAAATAGATGTCGTAGGTCTCGACGCCTGTCATGTCATCGGAAATCTTGAAGCGCAGCGATTTCAGCGTGCTCACCGTCTGACCATCCTTGAAGTTGGAGGTCCTGACAGATGGAGCCACCGAGTCAATCTTGATGGCATATTCGCCCATCGAGCGCGTCTCCACCTCCATGCAGCCGTTTTTCAGCTGGCCACCGAGGGATGTCACCTTACCGCTGTTGTCAATATAGGCGATGTATTTCTTCGGGTGGTCGGCCCATTTCTCGTCGGGACGGATACGAATGGTGAAGGGCTTGAAAGTAGTGAGTTCTTCGTTGCCAAAGCGATAAACCCGTGAGCAACAACCTTTCATGTCGCGCTGTCCCGTCTGAATCCACTCATCGCGGAAAAGCGTGCCTTTTTCCATCGACACGTTGAAATCATCAATGGTGATGTCGCTGTTTTGCGAGCCATCAGCCATCACGAGATATTCGCTGCGGCGGTGCTGCGGGCGTTCCACCTCAACGGGTGCCGTACCTACCAGCTTGAACCGTGCTGTGGAAAAGTTACCGGCATAGTCGCTGATTTTGAAGCAGACATTCACCGTATCACCCTCTTCCACCGTCACCGTACCCTTCCTGACCTTAATCATGTGCAGTTTGTTGAAGGGGTCTGTCTCGGTGCGCACATAGCTCGACTTCTTCTGCTTGTAGCGACGGTAATCCAAAAGGCTGTTCACATAGCGCGGCTCGCTGTAAGAGAAGCTATCTGCCTCCACCTGAAACACCAGTTCGTCGTCAAGGAAAAGTTCATAGAAACAAGGGCCGTTCTTATTCGTCGAAGTACCCACTTGGTCGAAGGTGCGGATGCCGAACGCCACCTCGCCGTTGGCGTACACGAAATTCTTGTCCTTCAGGCTATAACGCCCGTTGTTCTCCGTCACATCGAAATACATGGGCTTGATGCCACCTTCCAATGTCGACTCGTCTCCCAAGGGATACACCGCCACACCTTGAACAAGTGGCCGCACGTTGTCATCAATCTTGTAGCCGAAATACATCGGGTTGACCGGCTTCTCGCTGGCCGTGTGTCGAATCTCGAAATGCAGGTGCGGTCCGCCCGAGCCACCTGAGTTGCCCGCGTATGCAATCAAGTCGCCTTTTTTGATGGGGAACTTGTCGGCTTCGGGATAAATCTGTGAGGCGAATTTCTTGTTGCGGTATTGGTATTGCTTCACGTATTTGGCAATCTCGCCCGAAAAACGCTGCAAGTGGGCATACACGCTCGTATAGCCATCATAATGCGTGATATACAGCACGTTACCATATCCGTAGGGCGACACTCCGATACGGCTAACATAGCCATCGGCCACAGCATAAACTTTCTTGCCTTCCACACCCTGCGTCTTGATGTCGAGGCCGGCATGAAGGTGGTTGGGACGCAGTTCACCAAAGGTGGCGGAGAGGTAAATCGGGATGTCGAGTGGGCTGCCGTACTTCGGGAAAGACTCTTGCGCCATGAGGCCCATGGCGACCAAACAAAGCAGCAATGACAAATACGAACGGAATTTCATGGTAGCTGTTTCTAAATGATGGAATAATTGGCAAAGATACGCCTTTTTTCCTTATTTTTGCCACGATAAAGGAACTAATCATGCGTCGCAAGACACCGAAAGAGAAATTCAACGAATGGCTGGGCAAGCCATACATGCTGCTGGTCTATAGGTTGCTGGCCACCTTGCTGGCAATCAGCATCAGCCGTTGGATGCTCTATTTGTTCAACATCCAGTTTTTCCACCAGCTCGACATGAGGGAGGCCTTGGCGTTGTATTTCTATGGAATGCGGTTCGACCTGCCCATCGTCTTCGGCATCAACCTGTTGAACATCCTTTTCTATTGCTTCCCCTCGGACATCAAATACAACAAGGGGCTTCAAGGCTTTGTCGACATTGTTTACATCGTCGGCAATGCGGCCGCCATTCTGCTGAATTTCATGGACACGGTTTGTTTCCATTTCTTCGGAAAGCACCTCACCGTGGATTTCATCAAAGTGCTGAGCCAGTCCGACGAAGTGTCGTTTGGCACAATCAGGCAGGTGTTTTTCGACTACTGGTACCTCTTGGTTATCCTGATTCTTTTCGTGGTGATTATCACCACAGTAGCCAATCATACGCAACTGGGCGAGTCAGAGAAGGAAGAACGACCACATTGGCATCTCAGGCAGGCCATCAGCTTGGTTGTGATGCTGGGTCTGACTTTTATCGTTGTCCGTGGCGGCTTTCAGGCCAAGCCCATCACGATGGAGACGGCCATGCGTTACACCGACCCGCAAAACGCGCCCATTTTGCTCAACACACCGTTTTGCCTCCTCACCACGCACCAGACCGAATTGAAAGAGCGGACGGGAGAATACCAAAGCGATTTCACACCTATTCATAAAGACCTGAGGGCCAACCGCTTCATCGAAAGCGACACTTTGAATGTCGACACCATCCCAAGCAATGTGGTCGTCATCATTCTGAAAAACATGGGGCAGGAAATGCTGGGCTATTACAGCGCGGACCGCCGTTACCCACTTACGCCCTTCCTTGATTCCCTTTTGGGACAAAGCCTCACCTTCAACGGCATGTCGAACAGCAGAAGAAGCCTTGAGGTGCTGCCTTCCATCTTGGCCAGCATCCCTGCGATGATGGAAAACGACTTTGTGAGGTCGCCCTACGCCAATAACGACTTCGACGCCTTCTGCCAGCACCTGCAAAAGCGTGGTTACAACACTGTTTTTATACATGGTGGCAAGAACGGCGTGCAAGGTTTTGACGAGTTCTCACACCGTGCTGGTTTCAGCAAATACTTCGGGCGCATCGAATATGGCGACGACACCGACTTTGACGGCCAATGGGGCATCTACGACGGGCCATTCCTGCAATATGCCGTGCAAGCCATGAGCCGCCTCCACGGGCCTTTTGCCACCGCCATCTACACTTTATCGTCGCGCTATCCTTATAAGGTCCCGAAGGACTTTGTGCTGCCCAAGGAGAGTTATTTCTGGACGGGTTTCGAGAAGACCGTGTATTATGTTGACCAGTCCATGAGGGATTTCTTTGAAGCTGCCTCACAAACGAAATGGTTTGATAATACGTTGTTTGTAATCACGTCAGACTATTCCAACAGCGAGCATTTCCAGCCCGAATACAGCAATGTATGGGGTATGTATTCCATCCCTATCGCCTTCTATTACCCAAAGAAAATCAAGCCTTTGCGTTGCGAAGAAATCGCCCAGCAGATCGACCTTGGGCCTTCCATCCTCTCCGTCCTTGAGGTCAACGACACGCTGTTTTCCTTCGGGCGCAACCTATTCGACACGTTCAGCGAACCGGCTTTTGCCAGTTACTACAACCTCACCTACCAATATTGCGACGGCACTTATCTGGTGCAGTCCGACGGCGAGAATCCTTTTGGCATCTTCAAGCCCATCAACGACTCACTGCTGAACGACAATCTCATCGACAGGTTGCAGTGTTCGGACGTGTTCGACAAACTGTACCAGTTTTTGAAAGAATACAACAATAGAATGATTTCCAACGACTTGAAACCCACAATAGACAACTTTTATGAGCAAGCAGAAGATACGATTCATTATTAATCCCATCTCTGGCAAAAAGCACAAGGATCATCTCCCACAACAAATCGTGGAGCATCTTGACCATTCGAAATTCGACCATGAGATATGTGTTTCAGAATACCCAGGCCATTCCTGCATACTTGCGAAAGATGCTATCAACCAGCATATTGACATCTTGGCTGTGGCTGGTGGCGATGGTTCCATCAATGAAGTGGGTACGCCGCTCATCGGTACCGATATGGCCTTAGCCGTCATTCCGTGTGGCTCGGGCAATGGGCTGTCGCGTTGTCTGAACCTCCCGCTCGACCCCATCAACGCACTGCAAGTCATCAACAGGAACTATCGTCGCAAAATCGACACCGTGACCGTCAACGACCAGCCTTTCATCAGCATTTCCGGAACGGGTTACGATGCCAAGGTGGCCGAAGATTACAGCAAGGACCCGCGTCGTGGCTTCGAAACTTATTTCCGTTATATCGTCCGCAACTACATCACGATGAAGGAGCAGCCTTACACCATCATCATGCCTAATGAATCCCTGGATGTCAATGCGTTTTTCATCTCCTTCGCCAACTCCAACCAGATGGGCTACGACTTCCCTATCTCGCCCAATGCTTCGCTTTGGGACGGCAAAGTCGACCTGTGCATCGTGCAGAAGCCCAATCCGCTTGAGCTGCCCATCATGGGTGGTTACATGCTTGACGGAATGATGGACAAAGCCCCGAAAGTCAAGATCATCCAAACACCCGAAGCCACCATCCTACGTCCGAGAGCCGATACCATCAACCTCGACGGTGAGTCGGTGATGATGGAAAAAGACCTTCATTTAAAAGTCAACCCATTAAGTCTCAACATTATCTGCAATGAAACACAGAAGTGACAATAACGGCACCGTCTACTCCACCAACCCCGACTTCGTCTTCGACTATGGCGAAGAGGAAGCCGTCACCCTCGAACCCGGCAAGCAGAACCTCCGAGTGATGCTCGACAAGAAGCAACGCGCCGGCAAGAAGGTGACGCTCATCACTGGCTTCCAAGGCTCCGACTTCGACCTTGCTGTATTGGGCAAGGAGTTGAAATCGGCTTGCGGTGTCGGTGGCAGCGTCAAAGATGGCGAGATATTGCTTCAAGGCGACTTTCGCGAGAAGGTGCTCGGCATCTTGCTTCAAAAAGGTTATACAAAAACCAAAATCAGTGGAATATGATACAGAAATACATAGAAATACTCAAAGGCATCGGGGAAAGCATGCATTTTGGCACATCGACATCGCTGGCCATTGCCGAAGGTCTTGCTGTTGTCACCCTCCTCGCCATCGGCGTCATGCTCATTTTCCTTTCCCGTTTTATCGTCAACAAGACCGTCAACATACTTATCAAAAGAACGCCATCGAAATACGATGACCTGTTGATTAAAAACAAGGTGTTTGTACGCATTTGTCTGCTCATACCAGCCATCCTTGTCAAGTATTACATCAATGATGCAATGCCCGACTTCGAGGGTGCCGCCATCATCATCGTCAAGATTATGAAAATTTACGAAATCATTGTCTACGCCTCCATACTGATGGCCTTGGTGAACACGGCGCACGAACTATACAACTCTTTTGAATTCTCGAAGCTGAAGCCCATCGAAGGGCTGGTCCAAGTCGTCAAAGGCATCATCATCGCCTTCAGCGTGCTGCTTATCACCACTTTTCTCTTGGGCAAAAGCCTAAGTAGCATCATCATCGGTTTGGGTACCATTTCAGCCGTCCTCTTGCTTATCTTTCAAGACTCCATCAAGGGATTTGTTGGAAGTATCCAATTGTCAATCAACGATATGCTGCGTATTGGCGACTGGATTGTCATGGGGCCTGCCGACGGCAACGTCATGGAAATCAACCTCACCACGGTGAAGGTGCAGAACTGGGACAACACCATCACCACCATTCCGACTTACCAAATGGTTTCCACTCCCTTCACCAACTGGCGCGGCATGTCGGAATCGGGCGGACGTCGCATCGCGCGCACCATCAACATCGACGTGAACACCATCCGCTACTGCACGCCTGAGATGCTGGAGAAATACAAGCATTATTCTTTGGTGAAAGACTACATCATACAGCGCGAGAAAGACATTGCCGAGTACAACAAGGCCAACAACATCGACACATCAGAGATCATGAATGGCCGCCAGCAAACCAACATCGGCATCTTCCGCGCCTACATCAGGGCCTACATCAACAACAACCCGAAGCTGAACCACAACCTCACGATGATGGTCAGGCAACTGCAACCCTCAGAGTTCGGAGTGCCGTTGCAAATCTATGCCTTCAGCAACGACAAGCAATGGGTCAACTACGAGGAAATCCAAAGCGACATCTTCGACCATGTCCTCGCGGCGGCGGAAATGTTTGATTTAAAGATTTATCAGAAACGTTAATTAGTTGAGAGTTTAGAGTTGAGAGTTGAGAGTCAGTTGAGAGTTGAGAGTTGAAAGTTTTGGGTTGTAGGGCTGTCACACCGTGGCAGCCGCAAAACAAACAAAAAGAACGGGTAAATATGAATGCAGGAAAAGTTTTCACGGAGCGTTATTTGAAGTTGATGTTCAAATCATTGCGCGACGCCACGCCCGAAGAGGTGAACTCTGAGTTGGAGCATTGCCGTCGCGAGAACCGCCGTCCTGTGCGTATACCAAGGTATTTCAGAGGCTTTTTCACGGAAGAAGAGAAATTCCATGCGTCCACGGGTTTTGAGATGCAGGTCTTCAGGCATGAGGACGCGATGGGTATCCATAGCCCTTCGGCCCTTCGACAAGCTCAGGGACCGAAGAAACGCAAGCTCATCCTCTACCTCCACGGCGGCGCATTCATCTATCCCCCAGTCTTTTTCCACTGGCGTTTCCTCCACGACCTCTGCCTACGTACGCATTGTGACGCCTTGCTGCCCGTCTATCCTAAATCTCCAGAATACGTCTGCGAGCATTCCGTGAAAACGCTTTTGGAATACTACCAAAACATCTCTGAGTCAAAGCAATACGATGAAATCCATTTGGTTGGCGACTCGGCAGGCGCATGTCTGTGTTTGGTCGTGGCGCAGGAAGCCCACAAGAATGGCTGGCAAAAACCCACAACCACCACCCTGCTCTCGCCCTGCGTCGACCTCAGTCACACCAAGGAGGCAGCAATGCGCGCCTTGCAGGATAAAGACACGATGCTGCAACTCGACCGCGTCATCAGCCTCAATGCCATCTGGCAAGGAAATCTGCCCATGCAACATCCTTGGGTCAGTCCAGTGTTCGGTGACTTCAGCGGTGTCGACAACCTTAACGTTTACTATGGCTCCGACGAAATCCTCCAGCCCGACGACCTTTTCCTCAAGGAGACCTACGAGAAAGCAGGCAAAACCGGACATTTTCATGAATACGAGGGCATGTTCCACACCTTTGCGATGTTCCCGATACCTGAGGGGTTTAGGGCAGTGAAAGAAATGGCAAACACTATAAAGAATCAATAAAACAATTCAATATGCAGAAAATCAAAAGCATAATACACGAAGAGCTATCAGGATGGAAGCCATTCGACATCATCTGGCTGGTAACGGTGAGTGTCGTCATCACGGTGATGTCCGTCCTGTTCAAATACGACAAGGCCAACGACCAGTTTTATTGGATCCACATCGTGGCAGCGACCTGCGGCATCATCAACGTGGTGCTCGGCGGCAAAGGCAAGCTCTCCAACTACCTCTTCGGCTTCATCCATTGCTGCCTGATGATTTACATCACACTGATTTCCAGACTCTATGCCGACTTTGGTGTGACCGTCTACAACTTCGTCATGCAGTTTGTTGGCTTCTTCACTTGGTCGAGAAACATGAACCACGAGACCCACGAGGTGATGAAAATACACATGCCAAACAAGTCGAGATTCATCAGTTTGGCTGTCATCATCGTGGGCACCATCGGCTTCGGCCTGCTGATGAAGTATTTCACCAACGACATTGCTCCTTTTGCAGATTCGGCCAAGGCAGTGATGCAGGTCGTGGCCATGATACTGATGGTCAGGATGTTCAGCGAGCAATGGTGGCTTTGGATTGCCATCAACTGCGTCAGCATCTTCATGTACATCAAGGCGGGCAACTTCCCCATCACGATGATGTATTCCGTATATCTCATCAACTCCATCATCATGTGTGTGCGTTGGGAGAAGGAAGCCTGCGATAATGACAAGCTACTGAAATGAAAGAGAGCCAACAAAATACAAAACTCATCGGGGCTTTAGCTGTAGCTCTCTCCGCCATGCTTTGGGGCGTGGACGGCATCCTGCTCACGCCGCAACTCTACAACCTCAACACGGCCTTCGTGGTCTTCGTCATCCACCTCTGTCCCTTTGCGCTGATGAACGTGTTCTTCTTCAGGGAATACCGTCATCTGAAGACCATGACGCGCTCCGACCTGATCTATTTCCTGCTCATCGCCTTGTTTGGCGGTGCCTTAGGCACCTTGACCATCGTCAAGTCACTGTTTTTGTTGCATTTCAACAACCTCTCCGTCGTCGTTTTGCTCCAAAAACTTCAACCCGTCTTTGCCGTCATCCTGGCACGCATCATCCTGAAAGAGCGGATCAAAAAGCATTTCGCACTCTGGGCCAGCATCGCCTTGATTGCAGGCTATTTCCTCACCTTCGGATGGGCCTTGCCCGATTTCAGCACCGAAGGCATCACCACGGTTTATGCGGCTTTGCTGTCACTGTTGGCGGCCTTCTCCTTTGGTAGTTCCACGGTGTTCTCCAAGAAAATCTTGGGCAACTATTCCTTCGTCAGTTCCACCTTCTTCCGCTACGGTTTCACCACGCTGATTATGCTGATTATCGTTCTGTTTACAGGACATCTATGCGACTTCTCGCAGGTGACACCGCGCAACTGGCTCTTCATCGCCCTTATCGGCCTTACCACTGGCTCAGGAGCCATCTTCTTATATTACTACGGCCTGCGCCATGTGAAAGCCTCACTGTCCACCTTCCTTGAGCTGATGTACCCCATCACCGCCGTGGTGCTGGATTATTTCGTCAATGGAACGAAATATTCGCCTGTGCAATGGATGGCTGCTTTTGTGATGCTGTTTGCTATTGTGATGCTGAATGTGGATACTGAAAAGAAATAAAATCAATGCCGCGGATTTGAAGGAGGAGTAAAAAGAAGGCTTCATGAGCCGATGAACATAGGTTCATGTGCCGATGTCTTACGTGGAAAAAAGTTGACACAAAGTCAACCAAAAGCAGGACAAGACAAACTGTCCCAAGTGTCCCAGCTGTCCCAAGTGTCCCACCTGTCCCTTTAGGGACAGTGGGACAGTGTGGGACAGGACGTGACACTAAGGCCGCGTCAGTATTTCAGTAGGGGCGGACCCATGTGTCCGCCCAATAAAAGAAATGTCCGTCCGCCAAAACAATGGGCGACGTGATTCAAAAAGGACAGCCGCAGAAGGTGGGACGAAAAATGTTGCGGTGTAGGGGAAAATGATTATTTTTGCAGCATAAACCAAAAAAAGGACAAGAAGATGACCGCAGTACAACTAAATGCTTTGAATGCCCAGATTTGGCGCGATATGGGTATCATCGCCGAAGACGAAGGCATGCTGAAACGGGTGCCAAGTACATTCGCAAGGTCGCCAAGGAAATGACGGAAGACCCTACGGCAATGAGTAAGGAAGAGTTTTATGCCATGTTAGACGAGCGAGAGGAAGCCTATGCAAGAGGTGAGTATTCCGAAATGCTTCCTGGTGAAACGCTAACGGAACCCTCTATGCCGTTCTTTTCAAGTTGTCCGGCAATCTCCGAGAGCGCCGTGAATGTGTTGCCTTTCTGGTTGGCACTACCGTTTAACAATAACACTTTCATTTCTTAGGGGTTTTATTTATGAATCATTTCTGCTTTCCTAAAGACATTATTGTTTTCTTTGAGGCTGCAAAGCCAAAGCTCTGTCGTCAATCCGATTTATGGCTATCGCTATCAAGGATCTGATTGCAAAAGGATTGCTTCACAACAAGCTGATGGGTATAATTCTATTCTTTTCATCCAACGGATATTCTATTGGAGACAAGCATATTACGTATCCTTCGCCTGACGGCGCGTTCAGTGACGACAGAACCTTGAAGTTCCTTATAGCCTCCATTCCGGGGGTACTGCTTTTCTTTATTTCCACAGGATGAAGGATGCCGTTCTCTGAGATAATCAGGTCGATTTCGCATCCATTATTGTCCCGGTAATATGAGAACCTGCTCCTGACATCCAAACCGTTGCTGCTGTACAACTTGACAAGTTCGCCGATCACGTATGTCTCAAACATCGAGCCGGCCATGGCTGATCTTTCAAGCGCTCTCGGGTTGTTCCACAAGCTCAGGTAACACGCCAAGCCCGTATCCATGAAGTAGAGTTTTGGACGCTTCACTATCCTCTTGATGGTGTTCCCCGAATACGGACTTAGCAGAAAAACAATACCTGAAGTGATCAGGATGGACAGCCATCTCTCCGCAGTTTTGCTGTCTATGCCCACGTCTGATGCAATGTCATTTAAATTAAGTTCTTGTCCAGTACGGGCTGCCACACATGAAATGAATTTTAAAAAAGACGATTCTTTCCTGATTTCAAGCAAGTTGCGAATATCACGTTCAAGATATGTCTGGACATACGAACCATAATAATCCTCGGGTGAAAGCGCTGCGTCAACGATCATCTGCGGCATACTCCCTCTATAGATTTTGTCAAAAACGGTATCTACCGTATCGTGAAGAGGCTCCGGGACAGAACAATTCAACGGGAAAAAAGAACGGGGACTGTTGGATATTTCGCGGCGGCTCATCCCGAAAAGCGATGCGATGCCTATTCGACCCGCCAACGATTCGCTGACATGTTGCATTAGGTTAAACATCTGAGAACCAGTGAGAAAATATTGCCCATTATCCCGGTTCTCATCCACGCGGTTTTTTATATACGGGAGAAGTTCAGGCGCATACTGTATCTCGTCAATGATGAGCGGGGCAGGATATTGTTGCAGAAAAAGCTCAGGATCGGTTTGTGCCAGTTGCCTCAAGATTGGGTAATCCAACGTGACGTATTTCACACCAGGAACATCCCCGAAAGTGTTTTTCACAAGTGTGGTTTTGCCGGTTTGTCTGGCACCGGTCACCACAACCACCGGAAAGTGTTTGGAGAGATACCGCAGGTGCGTTTCTAATGTACGTTTGATATATGCCATCACAAGTTTCTTTTTCAGCGGCAAAGATATACAATTTTGGAATATCAATCCTTATTTGTATAACTTTTTTTCAAAATTTGCATTTGTCCGGCAAGCTATCCATGTGTCTTTTTGTTTTCTATCGTCCTGATATATGTAAATAACCATTAAAAAGGATACCATTTTGAGGTCTTCGTGATACATTTTTCGAAGAGTTTCCGGTGGAGTTTCTGTCTTGCCGGGCTTTCAACAAGAAAAGTTCTGATGAACTCCTTTACAACAGCCGTTGATAAACATCCCTATCGACATCCTTGAACACATTGAAAACCACTTGTTTGACGCTGCAATCGGGATGTTCGGTCAAGTATTCTTTGACGGTTTGTACGGCGATTTCGGCGGCCAACTGATTCGGGAAGCGGAACTCACCCGTTGAAATGCAGCAGAAAGCGACGCTTTCAAGATGGTTTTCATCGGCTAATTGTATGATGGAACGGTAGCAAGAGGCCAATTGTTCCTTTTGCAATGGGTTTGGAATGCCTGTCGGAATAATCGGCCCAACCGTGTGTATGACATACTTGCACGGCAGGTTGTAAGCCTTTGTGATTTTGGCCTGCCCCGTCGACTCCTCGTGACCTTGTTGGAGCATCAGTTGGTAACATTCCTCGCGCAATTGCACACCGGCTGCGGAATGGATGGCATTGTCGATGCACTTGTGCAAAGGATGGAAGCAACCCAACATTTGGCTATTGGCCGCATTGACGATGGCGTCTACCCTTAATCGGGTGATGTCGCCTTGCCAAATTGTAAGGTTTAGAGTTGAGGGTTTAGAGTTTAGAGTAGTTGAAAGTTTAGAGTTGAAAGTTGATGGTTTGTTTAGGTCAACAATGCCTTTTTCCTGCAATTGTTCCTGCAATTCTTCGTCCTGCAAACGCAGAAATTCCTCGCTGACAGGTTTCGGCCAACGTACATTGCGCAAGGCGCGAAACAGTTCTCGCTTGCCTTGCAAATCCGATGGAATCTGCATTTCGGAATATTGCGGGTCTTCTTTCAGAAGATATTCTATCAAATAGTCCAAACAATTCATCATCAACAATTAAACGATTAAACAAATCGAAGATTCAACGAAGTTAATCAACACTTCAACAATTTCTCTAATACTTCTCCAATATCCCCATCAATCACAATCGACCTGTCTTTGATTTGTTCCACCGTGAACGCCTCGCCAAGGTTGATGGTGGCGTAGGTCGCTTCGGGGTTTTTGTAGGTCATCTGCATGAACGGCAGTTTGATGATGGTCGGGGTGTTGCTCCCGATGCCGAGGTCCCAATACAGGATTTTGCCGTGTTGGTGACCGTTCACGAAATCGAGGTAACGCTGTGCGGCCTTGTGCCAGCCCTCGACCTCCACGAAAGTGCTGTCGGAACGCAGGTTGACTTTCATCGGTTCGCCACAAACTGGACAATGGGGAACCAATTCGGTCGGGATTTTCATATCGTTTTGCGACGCAATCATTTTCCTAATGGTTTCCTCATTGTCGTAGGTCTTTTGGTGACAAGGTTTCGCACATTGGAACAGCCCATAGTCGCCTTGCGTATAGAACAGCCGTTGTTTGTCGAAGCCGGCCTTCTGGAACTGATGATCAACATTGGTAGTGATGACGAAATAGTCCTTGTCCTGCACGAGTTTCAAGAGGTAGTCGTAAACGGGTTTCGGGGCGGGAATGTATCTGTTGTAATAGATATGCCGGCTCCAGTAGGCCCAATGTTCCTCCTCAGTCGGGAACTGATGGAACCCTGCCGTGTACATATCCGTGAAACCGTACTTCTCGATAAAATCGAAGAAATACTTTTGGAAGCGTTCCCCATTATAGGTGAACCCCGCCGAGGTGGATAGTCCGGCACCCGCGCCGACCACTACGGCATCAGCGGATTGAAGGGCTTG
The DNA here is from genome assembly GCA_937902805.1 of uncultured Bacteroidales bacterium. Taxonomy (GTDB): domain Bacteria; phylum Bacteroidota; class Bacteroidia; order Bacteroidales; family F082; genus Limimorpha. The sequence goes on along the minus strand of CALEMB010000184.1, from coordinate 9,807 downwards.
GAATAATTGTTGAATGAGCATAAGGCTATCGCGTTTGAAAGTGCAAAGTTAGTCTTTTCCCTGAAACCGCTCGCCAACAAAGCCATTTGAGGCTTCGCCCGTCACCAAGTCATAATGTTTGAAGACTGGCGGTGTGGGCGTAAGGTCAAAGTAGTCAAGTTCTGCGATGGGCAGACAGAAGTATTCCAACTTATCATAGCTGGTGTAGAGACGGGGCAGGACGGGATTATTGTCGTAGATCCATCGTTTTACTTCATCTTCAACCTCGAAGTTCACTATGCCTGAGCAACGGACAGAGATATTGTCAGCGTAGGCTAACAGGTCCACATTAGGATTGGCTTGCAGTTCGTGCCATACGGCTTTCTTGGCTGAGGTGGCGAAATAGAGCGTGGAGTCTTCCTGACGCATAATCTGGAAGATGCGCAAATGAGGAAGATTGCCCTCGCAGGTGGCAAGGGCAATCTCGTTGTGCGCTTTGAGGAAATCCAAAGCTGTCTGCATAGTGTTGTCGTTTGTGACGAATCAAACAAGCAGCCATTCCACCAGTTCGTCGGCGGCTTTCAGCTCCTCGGGCTTCTCCATAATGCTGCCGGGAACATTGGCATCGCCTGCCACATGCGCCTTGCAAGCTGTGAAGCCAGCGGTGGCGAAGAGTTTCAGGTTGGCTTCCGCCATCTGGGTGTAGATAGGCACAGGGCCAAAGCCGGAGCACAGGAAGGCCGCGATCTTCTTGTCCTTGCGCGTGGCCATCGAGAAATCAGGCTGCGTGAAGTCCATGAAAGAATAGGTGCGGTCGAGGAGAGCCTTCAGTTGCGCAGGGAACTGGTCCCAATGCACAGGGGCGAGGAGGAGCATGGCGTCGCAGTTGTCGATTTCGGGAATCAATGCCGTGAAATCATCTTTCTGTATGCAATTGGGAGTATGCTGCTGTTTGCAGGCATCGCAGGCGAGACAGGGACGCACATCTTTCTTGGCGATGTCGAGGCAAGTTACCTCGGCCTTGCCCTTCAGTTGTTCGACGATACGGGCTTCCAGCGCGTATGAATTGCCTTTCAGCCTCTTGCTTCCGTTAACGATGAGAATCTTTTTCATTTTGATTGTTGTTTAATTATTTGACGTTGAATGTTTTGTCCTATCTTTGAGAATGCTGTTCTGATGCTCAAGACCCCAAGAAATCAGCGCATCCAAGTGGGGCATGAGGCTTTGCCCGCGTTCGCTAAGACGATATTCCACCCTCGGCGGCACTTCCGTGAACACCTCACGGCTGACAATACCGTCATCTTCAAGTTTTCGCAGCGTTGAAGTTAGCTTTTTCTGTGAAATATCGGGGATTTCTCGCCATAAGTCCTTGAACCGCAGAACTTCTTTTTGCTCCAAGGTGTAAAGCACCAGCAGCAACCATTTGTCTGTAATGTGCGAAATCACATTGCGTATCGGGCAATCAGGGAATGTGGCACTTTGTATTTCTTTCTTGTTGTTCATCGTTTTCTGGATTAACGAGGCAAAAATATAGAAAAAATTCTAATTTTCAATTACTTACCTTTTGTCAATACACGCACCTTTTGGTTAGTATTGCTGTAAAACAAGAGGATATAATTACCATGTTTACCACAAAAGGCGGTTACCCCATTACCACATCCACCACCATCATCAGCACAAAACCTATGGCAAAACCAATGGTGCTGAGGTTGGAATGTTCGCCTGAAGAGGCATCGGCGACTTAGATTGATAGAACTTTGTGTTACGCTTCTTCAATGGCTCCCACTGGGCAGCCTTCTTTGGCTTCGGCTGCGGAAGCCAATGCCGACTCGGGCACTTCACCTTCAATGGCGACAGCCACATCACCTTGGATGCTGAACACTTCGGGGCAGGTGGACTCGCAAAGCCCACAGCCGATGCAACTGTCATTCACTTTGTACTTCATGATGTTCCTTTCTGTTATTGGTTTATGTGTTGGTTAATCAATCCTTTGATTCTCTCGATGATGGACTCCACTTCCATCCCCGATTTCTTGCTCATTTCGGCGATGGTAGCCTTGCCCAACATGATTTTGCCAACGGGCGTGTTGAGCATCTTGAACTTTTCGTTCACTTTTGCCATTTCCGTCTTCAACCAAGGATATTGGGTGATGAGGTCGGCTAGTTTTGTGTCTTTTGTGATTTCCATTTTACATGAGTTTAATGTCCGGATTCTTTTCTGTGAATTTATCCTTCAGCACCTCGATGATCTCGGCGCGGCTGTTGCCTTTCTTCTCCATTGCGGCAAAGCGTAACAAATGTTACATCAGGCACTTTTTTCCGTATTTTTGCGCTGAAAAAATACTGTTATGGAAGAACTGAAACGTGTCAAACTCTTTGCAGGATGCAGCGATGAATCCTTGGAGCATCTGCTCGAAAACCCTTGTCGCCAAAAGGATTATCCCGCTGGAAGGCGGATGCTCAACCCGGGTGACCCTTGCCGTGCGCTGATGGTACTTATCGAGGGTCAGGCCGAGGCACGAATGATGGGTGAGGAAGGCCGTGAGGTGCTCGTCGACCACCTGAAAGCCCCAATGTTGCTGGCACCAGCGTTTCTGTTTGCCAACAATAATGTCGTACCTGTGGAAGTCACCGCCCTCACCGATTGCGCCGTGTGGCATATCAACCGTGAGGCTTTTTTTGAGTTTATGCAACAAGAGCCGACCGTGTTGCGCGCCTTTCTTGAAGTCCTCTCCGAGCGAGGCCGTTTCCTGAGCCGAAAGATGCGCACCTTCGCCGTCAACAGTCTTCGCAACCGCGTCATCGAATACCTCGAAGCCAACGGCAGCATCACTTCCGTGGCCGCCGCTGCCGAACAACTTGGCGCAACAAGACCCTCACTCAGCCGCGTGCTTTCGGAAATGGTGAGCGAGGGCCTTATCACAAAAGATGGGAAAGGCTACAAGAAGTGTTAAATTCCAAACATTCTCATATCTTCCTCAACCGTACTAATCCCGCCAATGCCGAAGTTCTCGACCAAGACTTTGGCCACATTGGGTGAAAGGAAAGCAGGCAAGGTCGGGCCAAGGTGGATGTTCTTCACACCGAGGCTAAGCAGGGCTAATAGCACGATGACGGCCTTCTGTTCGTACCAGGCGATGTTATAGGCGATGGGCAGTTGGTTCACATCATCCAAACCGAGCACTTCCTTCAGTTTCAATGCGATGAGTGCCAGCGAATAACTGTCGTTGCACTGGCCCGCATCCAACACGCGCGGAATGCCATTGATGTCGCCCAAGCCAAGTTTGTTGTACTTGTACTTGGCGCAACCTGCCGTGAGGATGACGCAATCCTTGGGCAAGGCCTTGGCAAATTCGGTGTAGTATTCGCGGCTCTTCATACGACCGTCGCAGCCCGCCATCACCACAAACTTGCGGATGGCACCGCTTTTCACGGCCTCTACTACCTTGTCGGCAAGGGCAAACACCTGTTCGTGGGCAAAACCGCCTATAATCTTGCCCGTCTCAATCTCTTTCGGGGCTTGGCAGGTCTTGGCCAAAGCGATAATTTCACTGAAATCCTTTTTGCCGTTGGCATCAGCGGGGATGTGCTTCCAACCCGGGAAACCTGTGCTGTTGGTGGTGAAAACGCGGTCTTTGTAGGTTGCATTAGCGGTCGGAGGCACGATGCAGTTGGTGGTGAACAAGATGGGGCCGTTGAAACTCTCAAACTCCTCGCGTTGCTTCCACCAAGCGTTGCCGTAGTTGCCTTTCAAGTGGCTGTATTTCTTCAGTTTGGGGTAATAATGCGCAGGCAACATCTCGCTATGGGTGTAGATGTCGATGCCGGCGTCCTTGCTTTGTTCCAAAAGTTGCTCAATGTCGTTGAGGTCGTGGCCGCTGATGAGAATGCCCGGACGGTTGCCCACGCCAATATTCACCTCGGTGATTTCTGGGTTGCCGTAAGCGGTCGTATTGGCTTTGTCGAGCAGGGCCATCGCCTTTACGCCCCATTCGCCTGTTTTCAGGACAAGAGCGGTGAGTTCGTTGGCATCGTTGCAGGTCACCAATTGGCCAAGGGTTTGCAGGATGAACTCATTGATGTCACCATCGACTTGACCAAGGCGAGCGGCGTGTTCCAAGTAGGCGGCCATACCTTTGAGGCCGTACATGGTCAACTCTTTCAACGAGCGGATGTCCTCGTTGGTTTCGGCAAGCACGCCGACGGTTTGGGCTTTCTCGTCATATTGCTCGCGGGGGCAATCCCATTCCAATACATCAAGTTTCGGGAGCACGATGCCTTTCTTGTTGGTCACTCGGTCTTTGAACATTTCGCGCAATTCCAAGCCTTTATCGATACGGGCGTAGATGCTCTCAGCATCGAAGTTGGCGTTGGTGATGGTCGAAAACAGTGCGTCGTTCACGAAGGCGTGGATACTCTTGCGGAAATCGCAATAATCGTGTCCGCATCCGTGCTGGTGATGGTTGGCGATGACGCCCAATCCTTTAAGGACATAGATCAAAAGGTCTTGTGCATGAGCCACTTGCGGGGTCTTTCCGCACACTCCAGAAATCTTGCAGCCGGTGCATCCGGCGGTTTCCTGACATTGGAAACAAAACATTTTCTCGTTCATAGTCTTGCGTGTTGGGTTAGTTGTGAAATTTGCCGCAAAACTACATACGAGGAACGACTTGAAGCGTAACAAATGTTACCGTGAAAAACAAAAATCCGTAAATCAGGTCTCAAACTGTAGCGAGCAATTACGCTTTGTTCTCGTTTAATCGAAACTCTTTCTTATAGATATATGTGGTATAGCCAGGAGCGTACGAGTCATAGACCTCGCTGAGAAACTGACCTACCAGTGTGAAACCATGCTGAGGGTAGTATTCGTGGGTGCAACTGGTGTCGGTCCAAAGGTAAAGATTTTTCAGTTCTCTGCGCTGGAACTCATCCATCATAGCCTGCAGCAACTGCTTTCCACAGCCTTTCTGATTACTGATGAAGAGCGATAGTTTCACCTCGCCGTCATTCATGCACTGCACCGTTTTCCCGTCAACCTCCAGCATATAGTCGGCCAAAAGACGGAAGCGTTCACGCTCATGGTCGGTCATCTGTGCTTCAATGTTCTCGCGCCATTGATAGACATCTGCCTTGTCGTCATGGAAGTTGGCAAACAGCACCCCATGAATCACGCCATCATCGCCCACGGCCTTCAAGGCCAGCGAGGGATTGCTGTAATTGTAGCGGAGAATATACTCTGCCACTGCATCGATAAACCACTGCCGTTCGTCGGCATAAAACTCTCCCCATGCACCAGCAGCCAGTGGTACTGCTTTAGCAAAGTCATCATTCGTGAATTTCTCTATTTTCATTTCTATTATTTCCTCATGCTTTATTAAAGTCATATAACACTCTGAAAAATTGGAATTTACTTGTTGAGTTGCTTAGTAACCAGAACGCTAAATTCCGATTTATCTGTTTCGCAATTCGGCTGCAAAGTTAATAAAAAGCAATTCAGAAACGGGCGAAATCTACTATCTGCTCCTCTTGAACGAAAATTACTGCGGCAGCATCTGCCCCTTCCTAGTAACGATAGCCTGAAGCAGATAAATGACTGCAATAATTGCACCTATCACATACGGTGACAGATGGGCCACCGATGCGATAGGCGAAACAATCAGGGGGAGAGGAACTGTCCTAAATAAAGAGCCGTTGAAAGCAGCGGCATCACCGTGGTGGCGGCTTCCTTGCCCGCTTTCACGCTTCCGATGGTGTTCAGATAGGGAACGCCGATGCCGTTGGCAATGCCAATGAGTGCCGAGCCAAGCAAAAGAAGTGACAATGAACTTCCTCCGGCAAGGCATAAATACCCCGCCATGAAGCCGATGGGAGCAGCATATTTCATCTGTGCGGCAAAGCGTTTCATCATTGCACCAAAAACCAAACCTACCAAGAAATCACCACATCCAAGCCCATCATCACCAAGGTGATTCCCTTCACCGAAAGCATCCCTGAGGCCGTCAGCGCGAAGTTGGTGGGATAGATGAAGAAAAGGATCATCACGAGAAACATGCCCACGACCGAGGGATGGAATTTCTTTAGAAGTGAAAGCGAAATGCCCCCTTTGTTTGACAATCGCTCATTAGGCAGGAAAAGCATGACGAGCGCTACGGCGATGAGACCAAGCAGATACACCAAGAAGGCGTAGTTCCAACTGACTGCCGCCAACATTCCCGCGAGGAAAGTGGCCACCACGCCGCCCATCTGGTTCATGGCAGCGGCAAGACCCATCAGTCGTGCTTGCTCCTCGGGAGGGAAATAGTAGGCCAAAAGTCCCGTGGAAAGCGGCATAATCATGCCCACACTCACGCCCAACAAGGCCCTGAGTACCAGCAGCAAAGCAATGTTGTCGGCGAAAAAGGCTCCGCTTCCCGCCACCACATAAAGCAGCAGGCCGCAAAGGGCGATGGTGCGGGTGCGCATCACGCTGCACAGCATCGGGAAACAGAGGTTGGTGAGGATGATGAACAGTGCGGGCATGCTCACCACAAACTGGATGAGCAGCGGATTGGCGTCAGCGAAATGGGCGCTGATGGCGTTCAAGGCAGGTGCGACGGCGGCTCCCGCCATCACGGTCAGCAGCGACATCGAAAGGATGGTCGCAACAAGAATCTTTGGATTGGATGAATCTCTCTTCATAAGTAAGAATCTATTCGATTAAACATGTGTCCAACTGGCATAGTTCTTACAGATTCACCCTATGATTCGACTACCGACACGCTCGCCGAATTCGGGTGCAAAAGTACGGAAAATCGAGGAAAGGGTGTTCCTCTCTAGACGAAAAAATGTCTTTTAACTGCAATTAGACACCTTATGCAACGAGGCTTTGGAACGCCTGATGAACCAGCCTTGCAATACCCGATGTTGAAATTGTAATAACATTGTAACATCATCGTCCTGTGGCTTCAATGAAAAGCTGTATCTTTGTGCTCGATTGGTACTTTTTCTAAAGCTTACTAAACCAATGAATTTATGAAGATTCTTGTTGTCGATGACGAGTTGGATCTCTGCGAGATTCTGCAATTTAACCTTGAAACCGAGGGATATGAGGTCGTGACTGCCAATTCAGCAGAGGAGGCTCTCAAACTTCCTTTACAAGAATATGCTTTAATTCTCTTGGATGTGATGATGGGCGAAATGTCGGGGTTCCAAATGGCGAGAAAGATAAAGGACAATCCCTATACTGCACAGATACCAATTATCTTCATCACGGCTCTCGACAGCGAGGACAACACGGTCAAAGGACTCAATATCGGTGCAGATGACTATATTGCCAAACCATTGAGTATGAAAGAGGTGAAGGCAAGAGTAAAAGCAGTGTTGAGGAGGGCTAATTCTCAATCTCATCAAGGAGAAGTTTCTGATTGTAAGATTTGTTATGGTGAAATCACCCTTGACCTGAACGCCAAAACAGCCTCGCTTGACGGCAAGGAATTGGCTCTTACCAAGTTGGAATTTGAATTGTTGTCGTTCTTTCTCCATAACCCAGACAAGGTGTTTTCGCGCGAGGAATTACTGACCCAATGTTGGCCACAAGATGTTTATGTGCTTGACCGCACTGTAGATGTCAACATCACCCGTCTCAGAAAGAAGATAGGTCGCTATGGCAAACAGATAAAAACACGTATTGGTTATGGCTACTGCTTTGAGAAGTAAATCGTTTCAGAAGAATCTGTTCTTCAGCATTGGCGGTATTTTTCTGCTGTTTGCCGTTTGTTTCAGCGTGTATCAATACCAACGCGAAAAAGAATACAAAATAGACATTCTTCACTCACGCTTGCAGATGTACAATTATGAGCTGATGCAGTCTTTGGGTGAGCAAGGCATCCTTTGCGACAGCCTTTTTGAGTCCTACACCCAATCCCTTAGCATTGATAAGATGCGTGTGACCATTATTGACACCAACGGACTGGTGCTTCAGGACAACAATTATCAAGGGATTGACTCACTGCCCAACCATCTGAAACGCGTTGAAGTGCAGGAGGCTTTGGCTCAAGGCAACGGGTATGACATCAAGCGGACTTCCGAATCCACCCACGAAACCTATTTCTATTCTGCCACTCGGTTTGGTGACTTGGTTGTCCGTTCAGCCGTTCCCTATTCCGCCGAACTGACGGAATCGTTAAAAGCAGACAACACCTTTATCTATTTCACCATTGCGCTGACCTTATTGTTGGCCATTGCACTCTATTTGAACACGCGCCGAATCAGCCGGCACATCGGTCATCTGCGGGAGTTTGCGATAAAAGCAGAGGAAGGCAAGGAACTTGACCACGAGTTGGAACGGCGGTTGCCGGATGATGAATTGGGCGAGATTTCCCACACTATCATTACCTTATACTGGAAACTGCGCCATAGCGAGGAGGACAAGCTCCGCCTCAAACGCCAGCTCACCCAAAATGCTGCCCACGAGCTGAAAACCCCTGCCGCCAGCATACACGGCTATTTGGAGAGCATCCTTGACCATCCCGATATGCCTCAGGACAAACGTCAGCATTTTCTGGAACGCTGCTATGCCCAAAGCGAGCGCATGAGCAAATTGCTCATGGACATGTCGCAACTGACACGTTTGGATGAAATGCCGACAAGTCTTTCAATAAACAAAGAAAACAACAATGCCATTGATATTGTGCCAATTATTTACAATGTATTGGAAGACACCGCCTTGCAATTAAAAGACAAAGGCATTGAGCCCGTCGTCGAACTTCCTGCGAGCATCATCATTTCTTCACCTTTTGCCGAACCAGAGAGTTTGATTTACAGCCTATTTCGCAACCTTGTGGACAATGCCCTTGCCTACGCCACAGGAGCCACTCGAATTCTCATCACCTACGATAACGGCGAGTTTTCCGTTGCCGACAACGGCGTAGGGGTTCCGCCACAACATCTCCCTTATCTTTTTGAACGTTTCTATCGCGTCGACAAAGGCCGATCTCGCAAACTTGGAGGCACAGGTCTCGGCCTGGCCATCGTTAAAAACACCGTTGTCGCCCTCGGCGGAACCATCACGGCGCTACCCACGCCTGGCGGCGGACTGACTGTTAAGTTTACGCTTGGGGGATAACATTGCAATGCTTTTGTAATACAACCGCAACACGCCTGTAACTTCAAGTGTGTTCCTTTGTCACGTATTCGAAAAACAGACAATGTGAACAAAGATAGTAACAAAAGCAAGTTTGTCGATTGGCTGGTATTTGTAATCCTCCTCGCATTAACTTTTGTGCTTATGTACTTGGAGATTATTGTTGCATCGACGGACAAACTGTAATACACCAAACACATGAACATTCTATTTCTAGGAATAGTGGTATTCCTTATTATCCTTGCCGTTTTCGACCTTGTGGTTGGCTATCGTCAAGAATGCCGTAACCGTCCACGGCGGCACTGTAACGGCCCTTCCCACTCCCGGCGGTGGACTGACTGTCAGGTTCACCCTTCAGGCGTAATCCTATTATCTCCTATTTTTTCTATGGAACGGCGTGACAATGCCGTTTCATTGTTATTGCAATCTCATGACATTGTGAGGTTGCAATAATCATGTATTACCAGTGCAACACATTCGTAACATCCAGTCTGTACTTTTGCAGCGTCAACAGAGGGCATGACCATATTCCTCGTTGGCACAAAAGTATGGATAAAGAAAAAGCAGAAAGAATTATCAAGATTGTCAATTGGGTGAGATACATCATCCTCGCGGTGTTCCTGACATTTGTATTTGTTGCGCTGTCAAAGGCCTAAAAACCAACCATGATTATTTAGTCGAAAGTATGGAATCAAAATCACAAAAGGA
>CALEMB010000183.1 GCA_937902805.1 uncultured Bacteroidales bacterium | reverse complement strand
GATTCAGCCTCTCCGAGGCTATTGAAAAATCAGTCCTATAGTAAACTTGAGCCAAAAGTAAATAATATCGTTTTCGCGAGCTCTACCCAAGGCATTGGCAAGGGGCAGCTATACTGTACCCAAGGGGTTCCCATACCATTGCCAGTATATTTCTTCGATTGTTCTTCGTTTGTTCTTCGATTGTTCTTCGATTGTTCTTCGATTAGTAAACGAACAACTAACGAAGAAATATCGAATAACTATCGAATAACTGTTATGGCTATGGCTTGGGAAAGGCTTGGCTACACTATGGGAAAGGCGGGTGAAGAGTGTGGCTGCTGCTTGGGGAGGATTTGGGAAATACCATAAATCTGTGGAATATGTCCTAAACTGGTCGAAGGATCTGTGTGACAACAAAAAAGCATCGACGATAACGCCTATCGTACCGGGGCCTTGCTGAAGGACTGGGGCATGAAATGGTTCGCCTTTGGCCGCATGGAGATTGGGGGTGAGGGGCTGCGGGGGAAAATGTGACGGGATGTGTTTTTTATCGGAATTATAGACGGGTTTTGGAGAAAAAATTCTATATTTGCAGATTTATAGGGAGATTTTGCGATGAAACTTTGTAATAACCAGAAATTCAAGGCGATAGACTTCTTCTGCGGAGGAGGAGGGATGACCTGTGGATTGCGACAAGCGGGGATTGATGTGATTGCCGGGGTGGATTTTGACAAGAACGCAAAAGAGACATACGAGTTCAACAATCCTGGTAGCAAGTTCATAGATAAAGACATCAAAAACCTTTGGAGCAACTATTTTGAACGGAATTTTGGCGTTACAAAATATGATGACCGCTTAATTATGGTGGGCTGCAGTCCTTGCCAATATTATAGCATTATCAACACCGACCATTCCAAAGCTGAAATGTCCAGAGGCCTTCTGATCAATTTTGCTCGGTTTATTGAATATTATAGACCTGGATACGTCTTGGTTGAAAATGTTCCTGGAATTGTTACCAACAAAGAAACTGTCTTATACCGTTTTTTGGACAAGCTGAATGCTCTTGGGTACAAGAACATCGTGAAAGAAATCGTTGACATGAGCCTATACGGCGTGCCGCAAAGCCGACGCCGTTTTTCGCTTATTGCCACACGATTGGATGGCTTTAAAGTGTCTTTGCCTCAAAAGTCAGATAAGGTGTTGACAGTAGCTGATGTTTTAGGAGTAAAAAACGGCTTTCCCAAAATAAAGGCTGGACACAAGGATACCACCGATTTCCAACATACGGTTGCAGGGTTAAACGAAGTAAGTTTGAAACGTATGGCTTTAACGCCACACGACGGCGGCAACCGTTTAAGTTGGGCAAACCAACTCGAATTACAACTTGATTGTTACATTGGGAAAGACGACATATTCAAAGATAATTATGGTAGAATGTGGTGGAACAAGCCTTCTCCAACGATAACCACCAAGTTTTTCAGTATCTCCAATGGCCGTTTTGCTCATCCCGAGGAAGACCGAGCGATTTCCATCCGTGAAGGTGCCACGTTGCAATCCTTCCCCAAAGACTATGTTTTCAAAACAAACAGCATCGCAGGTGCAGCTCGAATTATTGGAAATGCTGTGCCTTGTGAGTATGCGAGAAGATTAGGTGAAACGATAATTAAAACACAATAAAAATATATGCAATTTAGAACTAAAGCACGTGCCGTTGACTTACTAGGTAAAGGACAAATTGCCGATCTGCCCACTGCTATAACTGAATTATGGAAAAATGGCTATGATGCTTATGCTGATAACCTTACAGCTGAAATATTTCTATCAGGATATAAAGGATTAACCTCTCCTTTGTTTGTTATTTCCGATGATGGAACAGGCATGAAACAATCTGATATTTTGGATAAATGGCTTGTTCTTGGTGTTGATAGTAAAAGCCGCTCGTCACAGGCTGACATTGAAGGAGAAGATACTTTATGGAAAAAACCGAGAATCAAAGCTGGAGAAAAAGGCATCGGTCGTTTATCTGTTGCTTTTTTGGGCTCCCCAATGCTTATGTTGACAAAGAAACAAGGTTATCCATTGCAAGCCATGTATTTTGATTGGAGAGTTCTGGAAAACTATAATATGTTCTTGGACGATGTAGAGATCCCTGTAGAATCTACAGATGTTCCCTCTTTTAGACACACTTTCGAAATCCTCAAGAAATCTTTTCTCAAGAATGTCAATGACCCTGGAAAATATAATTCTGAAGAAAAGATTTTATGGGAAAGAGATCAAGATTCATTAAGGGATACCATAATTAAAAGCACTGAGAACATTATTATTCCAGATTTCTTTGAACAAGAAATATTGAATTCCTTTGTGGATACAGATTCTCATGGAACAAAATTTATTATTTTTGAGCCAGAAGAGCAAATTGTAAATTTGGTATACGACAAAGAGAAAGAAGATGACCAGAACAACGACAATAGATTTATCAGATCCAGTCTAGTTGGCTTTACGAATTTATTCAAGCCCGAATCAGAAAGGTTGCCTATAAAGACAAGATTCCCAATGCATATAGACAGTGATGAACCTGTTGGAATAGATTTTTTTCGGGGAAGTGGCCAATTCTTTGATGAAAAGGATTATGATATAGCAGACATTGTTATTGAAGGCAAATGGGATGGAAATGGTTCTTTTAATGGCCAATTAAAATTCTCAAGCCAATTAATAGATTATTCTTTTTATAATTCTACTAGAAGAAGAGACTCTCGAAGCAATTACGGTGAATACTCAATAAAATTGGGATATTCTATGGGTAGAGAAGAAGATTCTTTTTTAAAAGGGGAAGCATGGTATAAAATAGACCAAAAAGTTAAACAATATGGCGGATTATATATTTATAGAGATGGTTTTCGAGTATTACCATATGGCAGATCAGATGCAGATTTTTTAGAATTAGAAGAAAGAAGAAGTAAACGTTTTGGATATTTTTTCAGTTATAGAAGAATATTTGGATACATTGAACTGTCACGAAAAGGGAACAGTTCATTAAAAGATAAATCAAGTCGAGAAGGATTAATTAACAACGCTTCTTATCGTGCTTTTAAAGATGATTTAATCGCAATGTTTGTTGACTTAGCAAACGAGTATTTCAGTGACAAAGCGAAACAATCTATTTTTCTTGACGAAAAGAAAAAAAACAAAGAGCAGTCAGATGCCATAAAAAAAGATAAAGAAAGGGAAAAACAAGAAAAAACTGCATTTACAAGAAGTCTAAGAGAGTATCCTAAACGTTTTGAAGAATACCAGCGAGAATATGAAAAAACCATAGACGAATTGCAAGAAAAACTTGTTCAATCAAACATGGTATTTGCTGATATTGAGTCCCTTTTGAATAGAATTCAGAATTTAGATATTCAATATTCAGACTTGTTGCCTAAAATACCCAAACGATATAAACTGACAGAGGCCCAAGAAGACCGTTTGGATGAATATGCAAAACAATTGGAGTTGTTTAGAGATACCATCAATGCAAAAGGAAGCAGTATAGTCCAAGAGGCAAGAGCGCGTCTGCAGATTCAGGATCTTAGAAAAGACTTTTCAAATAGGTGTAATACCTATATTGCGAATCTTGAAGAGAATATTGAGAAATTAAAAAGGCGGTTTATTGATAGAACGAACCAGTTGTCATGTGATATCGAAGAACGAGCATCCTCTTTTCTAATCGAATTAAAGGCACAAAAGACAAAAAGCTTAAATGCTATTTTTTCCCAAAATGACATAGAAAGAGAAATAGAAATTATTAATAGTCTTTTTAATACTCTGCAATCAAGTCTTACAGACAGCATAGAGCCCCTTGTTGCTCACGTAGAAAGAATTAGCTTGGATATTGACGAAGAACTATTACAAGGAGCCTATAAAGAACAATATGAGAGAATAAAAGAACAATGGCAATTGTCAAAAGAAACTTCTCAGTTGGGAATTGCTGTGGAAATCATTGACCACGAGTTCAATTCGCTATACTCTCAAATTAATTCTACATTGGATTTGATGAGCAAAAACAACAACACTTCAGATTTTGCTTATTTGAAGAAATCTTTTAAAACTCTTGAAGACAAGTATGCTTTGTTATCTCCATTATATAGAATATCTGGCAGTGTTGCCAAAGATATTTCGGGTAGCGAACTATTATCATTCTTAAAAAGCTTTTTCGAAAACAGGTTGCTAACCACAGATGTCGATATCCGAGCAACAAAAGATTTCGAAAATCACATAATTCACATAAAAGAGCCCGTAATCTATTCAGTTATGATTAATATCATGAACAACGCTCTATATTGGATGAAAAATTCTGAAAACAAAATTGTCGAGTTTGCATATTATCCGAATACTGAGGAAATTATTATTAGAAACTCTGGACTACCTATCAAAGACAATAAATTACAGAAAATATTTGAATTATTCTATACGAACCGACCAAACGGTCGCGGTCTGGGTCTGTATTTGGCCAAAGAAAGCCTCAACGACTGCTATTTTGATATTTATGCAACCAACGATAAAGCATACAACACTTTATCTGGAGCTTGCTTCGTAATAAAACCCCTTACCTAAAAAGACTTTTGATTATGACATACCAAGATTCAGCAAAAAAAATAATAAAAGAGCATATAAAAACCGCCATCTATATAGATGAAAATGCTCGAGAACCTTTTGCTTCAAGCAGTACACCAGAGCTTTTTGAGGAAAAGCTCTCTTTAGAATTATATAAAGACTTTGCAAATCACAACATCCTGTTAAACACATACAAATTTGATGCATTAAAATACAATCAACAAAAAGATTATTTATTGAATGGTCGTGATTTTGTATTATTAGATTGGAAACTTGATGGAGCATCTGGTGAAGACCTGGCTTTGGAGATCATCTCGAACATAATTAATGCTAAACCACAAATACTATTCTGTGGGGTCTATACCCAAGAACAGCCCGATGTTGTATTTAAGAATCTTTTATCTTTTTTTTCAGGAATTACAAGTCACGAAAGCGATGACATAAAATTGCAACTCATGCTAGAGGAAGAAGACAATTACGCTAATTTCAAATCCGATCTTGACGATATTGTTTTGAATGGCTCTTTTGAAAAGAATCGTATTACGGACTTTAAAAACAGATTTTCAAATATATTTGAAAAAGATTTCTTTAATTGTAACATAGATGATCTTCGAAATAAATTGATAGAATGCTGGTGTGCATACTCAGACTTTCAAAAATCCAATTCAAATCAAACCAAAGTTGAATCATACAAAGTTTCGGATAAGGCTCTTTTGGTTAGAAACACTTTTATTGTTATATTAAACAAGAAGTTAACGAAGTTTGATAAGTTGCTTGGTAAATTCACCCAAATAATTGCAAATTATTCAAATGGGTTTTCGTTATTAATGAGTTTGGAATTGAATAATATAATACAAAATAAAGGCATGATGATCGATCCAAGGATTACAAGTATTTCCAGAGAATTATTTGCTTATCACAAAATGAAAGACAAAGACGGCTTTGAAGATTTCATAAAAGACATTATGCTAAGTGGTGTTTACTTGAATCTATTGGATGAAAGAATAACTACAATTCAAAGTTTAAACACTCCTTCAAAGACCTTTAAACCAAATAATAACGAATTGATTAAAATGAATGTGTATTATAATTCCATATATCGCACAAGAAACAACAACTTAACTTTTGGGGACGTATTTAAATATGTTGATAATGAAACCGAAGAGGTATGCTATTATATTTGTATTAATCCATTGTGTGATTGTGCAAAACCAAAAAATGAAAACACATTCTATTTTGCAAAAGGACATAAGGTAGAACAAACAACCATTGAAAAAGAATTAAAGAGAAGTGAAGAGGTATTTATTAGCTATCTACCAGATAATACATTGATACGGTGGTCTGATAGTTCTGATAAGGGTAAACCTATTTACATCACACCTGTTCCATTGACAATTCCCAAAACAACTATCAAAAACAATCAAATAAGTGCATACAGATTAAAAGCACAAATTTCAAAAAAAGAAAAACTAGATTTAGTTTATGTTACAACCTTAAAACAAAATTATGCACAAAGAATTGCAAATCATGCATTTACACATTCAATCAGGGTTGGGATTTCTTTTTTCCCAAATAAATAATTCTTTTACATTTGTAGATTATGCCATACGACTATGGATCAAATATGATAAACATATTCTCTTTCTTCTCTGGTGCCGGTTTTCTTGATCTTGGTTTCGAAATAGAACCATCGTATAATATTGTATATGTCAATGAATTTCACAAAGCATTCGACGACATATACAAATATGCTCGTAAAAAAATGAGCATTCCTGAACCAATATTGGGGCATCATGTTGAGGATATAACAAAATTACTTGAAAAAGATAATCTTAAAAACCTGAAGAAGCTTGTAAAAGAATCTCGAGAACAGCATTTGACTGGTTTTATTGGAGGACCCCCATGTCCTGATTTCTCAGTTGCTGGAAAAAACAAAGGCAAAGAAGGTGAAAACGGGAAATTATCAGGAACTTATACTGAACTCATTTGCGCCACAAAACCAGATTTCTTTTTATTTGAAAATGTAAAAGGTTTATATCGAACTGCTAAACATCGTGAATTCTTTGAATTTCTTAAAGCAAAATTCAGAAAAGCAGGATATGTTTTAACAGAAAAGTTGATGAATGCAATTGAATATGGAGCCCCCCAAGATCGAGAAAGAATTATTTTGATTGGTTTCCAGAAATCAAAAGCAAAACAATTAAATGTCCCCGTCAAGAAAACAGAATTGTTGGATTTTCCATGGGATCAATACAAAAAGTATTCAATTGAGCAAATTAAAGAATGTCCATGGCCTAAGACATCGCCATTCCAAGAGGATATTGTTACAACTCCTCCTGCTGGAATTATTAACGAATTAACAGTAGAGTACTGGTGGGAGAAGAATGATGTTGCACATCACCCCAATGCAAACATGTACTTTCAACCAAGAGCAGCACTTACGCGTTTTAATTGTATTGAAGAGGGAGACGATCTTAAGAAAAGCTTTAAAAGATTACACAGGTGGAGATATTCGCCTACTGCAGCCTATGGCAATAATGAAGTTCATATTCATCCTTATAAAACACGAAGGATTTCTGTTTCAGAAGCGTTGGCAATACAATCACTTCCCAAAGAATTTGAAGTACCTCAAAATGTCTCTTTAACAGATGCGTTCAAATCTATTGGGAATGGCGTGCCATTTTTATTAGCAAATTGCATTGCAAAAAGTATTAGTTATTACATTGATCAAAATTGAAAAATACTATGAAGTTAACAGTTGACCATATTCTTGATTTGATCTCTCTGCTCCCTATTAATAAGAGTTTTGACTATGTTAGCGGTGGAGAGAGTAAAGCCAAACTAATTTCTATTGATAGAGAAAACGTAAAAGTTGAAATAGTTCGTGTTAACGCTGATGGTTCTGAAAAAAACGCGAGTATGACCACAGACATTCTTAACACACTGGCTACAAATATCAAAGAAAACAAGCCGTTTAAATTTGACAACATTTTGAATGGTAGTGGCAATGTTCGCTCAACAATGGAAGCTATATTCGCTCATACAGCCGAGTTTTATTCTTGCAAAATAAGACGTGTAAAACATTTGATTTGGATTCCAAGTATGCCTCATGAAATTGGTAAGATAGTAAATTATGATTCAATAAAAGATTATATTGATGATTCTTTACATCCTGATTCGTCGGTAAAAGACGCAAAGTATCTCCCTTACCTCACCGCTCTCCGCACCAAACCCTTCATGTTGCTCGCAGGTATCAGCGGCACAGGAAAGAGCCGCATCGTGAGAGAACTGGCTAAGGCTTGCTGGAAAGAAGGAGATGAGGAATTTGGCAAAAACCATCCGAGAAACTTCTGTATGGTGCAGGTGAAACCCAACTGGCACGACAGCAGCGAGCTTATTGGCTATGTGAGCCGTATCAATGGCGAGAAATATGTGGTTGGTCCGTTCCTGCGTTTTCTAGCCAAAGCCATCAACGACCCCGATACGCCTTATTTCCTCTGCTTGGACGAGATGAATCTGGCTCCTGTAGAGCAATACTTTGCCGAATATCTGAGTGTGATTGAGAGCCGCAAACAGAATGCCGACGGCAGCATCACCACCGACCCAATCATTCCATACGAGAACACCGAGGCCTACGGCACTTTGATAGACCAACTGTTTGCCGATGAAGCAGACAGGAAGGCCTACAAGTCGGAAACCGACGGCAAGCGCCTCACCATCCCGCAAAACCTTTTCGTGGTCGGCACGGTGAACATGGACGAGACCACCTTCAGCTTCAGCCACAAGGTGCTCGACCGCGCCATGACCTTGGAGATGAACGAAGTGAACCTGCACAGCGGCCTCACCGATGAAGGCTCCGAAATAGGCTACATCGGCAACTGCATCATCGGCACCGCCGCCGAAGGCAAAGATGTGTATGCCGACAACAAGGAATTGTGCGACCAAGTGTTGGCCTATTTGGAGAAAGTGAATGCGGTGTTGGAAGGCACACCCTTCAAAATCGCCTATCGCACCCGCAACGAGTTCTTGCTCTACGTCGTCAATCGCCAACTGCTCGATGAAAAATCACAACTTTGGCAAACCCTCGATGAGATGACCTCAATGAAAATCCTCTCGCGCATCGAGGGCGACAGCGAACGAACCAAAAGTGTCCTGGAAGGCCTCAAAGTATTGGTTGAAGAAGAAATCAACAAGGCCATTCCCGAACCCGAGGAAGGCAAAGAGAAACTTAAGAGCATCACTTATGCAAAGATTGAGGAAATGCTTAAGAAACTCAAGGACTCGGGCTACACAAGTTATTGGGCATGAACAAAGGGCGTATAAAAGGGCGTATAAAACAGGAAAAACGGCCCAAAACAATTCATAATATATTGATTTTCAGCTATTAAGAAAGGGCGAATAAAAGGGCAAATAGAATAGGGAAAACAACCCGAAAACAATCCATAACACATTGATTTTCAATCATAAAGAAAGGGCGAATAAACAATGGAAATCTTTCGCATCACCCATAACGACTTTATACTCACCATCGAGTGTTCCCATTTCTGGCAGGAATGGCAGAAAGGAGTGCGTAATATAGGAGATGCCCAACTGACTTCCACCTATTCCTGGACAGAAGGCGTTGAGAAAGTAGAACGAACCAACGAGGAAGAAAGCCGAACAGCGGAAATCATCGCTGGCAATCCCAATGAAAAAGCATTCTTTTTTGAGCAGACCGATTACAGCATTTGGGTAGAGTTCAACAACAATGTCACTGAAGCGTGTTTCGATAGTCCACGTTCCGATGTGAACGAGCATTTCTCGTGGAAAAAGAAACAGCATATCCTTATGGGGTTCCTCAACTATGGCAACGACATCGGTCGCGCCGATCTGCCGTTGCGTTACACCATTAATGGAGAGCAAAAACGCTTTGTTTTCTCCTACGATGTGATTTCCGCAAAATTGGATTACCACCACGATTGGAAGCCTATCTTGGAAGACATTGAGAAAGAATATCGGATGCTTTCGTTAGATTACCTAAAACGCACCTATCACGGCATATCTGAAGGCGAAGGAGGGTCTTACGACATCATCTGGTGGAACATCTTCCATAATTTGCAAGAGAAATTCATCCAAGCCACACGCAATATCATAGAACGACCCCGACATCGTCTCAAAACCATTTCGTCTTACAAACGCGCTGACCAGATTAGGCATTTCAACCCACTTTTGGAACAACAGTTTGCCGAACATAAATCAGAAGAATCACGGCTATATTTGGTGGATGAGCAACAGCATACGCACAACACTGTAGAGAATCGTTTCCTCAAATATGCACTATCAATCATCCAAAAACGCTATTCTGATCTAGCCGATCGAATTTTGAAGTTCAAAATGCCGTTATCAGACAATGTTCGTGAACAAATACAACACTCCGAGGAAGAATTAAGACACCTGTTGAATAATCCGTTTTTCCGCACAGTGGGCAACTTTGAGGGGTTGAAACAAGAGTCACTGGTATTGCAACGCGACACCAATTATTCAACCATATACCGCACCTATTTCATCCTGCGCAAATCGTTCAGTCTAAACGATGGAATGTTCCGCATGGAGACAAAAAACATCGCAACTTTATATGAAATCTGGTGTTTCATTGAGGTGAGCCATATCGTCAGAGAGCAATTGGGTATTAGTGAAGAAGACATCGACCATCGCAACCGAATGGAAATGAACGGTTTGTTCACTTGGGAACTTGGCAAAGGCGAACAATCGCGTATTCTATACAAAAAAGACGGTGTGGAATTGGCCGAATTGGTATATAATCCTAAACATACGGAAAAAGAGGACGACAAAGTTGGCATCAATAATTTGGAGGTTTGCACAGTTCCACAAAAGCCTGATATCGTGCTGCAGCTTACCAAAGACGATGTGGAAAAAGGCATGAAAATGACCTATCTTTTTGATGCCAAATACCGTATCGACAAGAAAGACAGTAATAACGTGGACTTGCCTCCCGAAGATGCCATCAACCAAATGCACCGTTTCCGTGATGCCATTTATTACAGGGACTACGACTCGCAACAACTCAAAAAGGAAGTGATAGGCGGCTATATCCTGTTTCCTGGAGACGGCAACCCTACCGAGGTGCAGATGTCAAAGTTCTATAAGAGCATCCAAGAGGTGAATATTGGAGCATTCCCCCTAAGGCCTAAAAACGAAGCAAATCGGAAACTGCTTGAGCAATTCATCAAAGATCTCATTGATACCAAGTCTGCAGTCACTATTTCAAAAGTGATTCCGCAAAAGGGAACAACTGTCTTTGTCCCCAATCGTGTTTTGATTGGTTTGGTTTCGCCAAGTCCAAGGAAAGGCTATAACCAAAGTTTTGAGGACGGCAATGCTGATTTGTACTACACTGGACCCAACTTTCCGTCAACCATTACACTCCACAATCTGCATTTCTTTATTCCCTACTTCAAAGACAGAGGTATCCGTGACGTGTATGAAATCACAAAGATTCGCACCATCAAAGGTAGCGAAGCAAAGCAATTTGATGGTGGAAAGGAAGAAACCGATGACATCCGCTTGGCTTTCCATTTAAGATTTCATCATAGATTGTCCGATGAAATCCAACGAATTGACATTTCAAAAATGATTAATTACACTTTCATAGATTCTAATTTTGAAGAACTTGAAACGCTGATAAATAATGGGAAAAAGTCCTTCTTTTTCATATTTGACACACCAACACCATAAGTATCAAATTATATCTCCATATCCTGCCTCCAAGCCATCTTAGCCATTATCTTCCCGCCGCTGGCGGTGTTCGACCACGGCTGCGGGTCTATGAAATTGGCAAATAGCTCTGAAAAGTAAAATAGCACCCCTTGTTATTTTACTTTTGCAGCGGAAAGTAAAATAAAAACAAAACTTGTTTTACTTTTTTGACGGAAAGTAAAATAAAAGTCGTATCTTTGCACCAAATAATGTTGAAGTGATGATTGCATTAGAAAACTACCAATCTGGACATTACGAGCAAGGAGCAGGGTATAAATACTTTGTGCCCTCTATGATTAATGATGAATGGACGTGGAATGACCCGGCCATAAGCAAACTTTTAGAAAAGGCATCCCTGCGACTTGGAGAACTAAATTCATACTCCCGTCTTGTACCTAATATAGACCTATTCATACAACTGCACGTCACAAAAGAAGCTGTGCTATCAAGCCGTATTGAAGGTACACAGACCCATATGGATGAAGCCCTTTTACCACAGTCAGAGGTGCGTGAAGAACGTCGAAACGATTGGCAGGAAGTACGCAATTATGTCGATGCCATCAACGATGCTATTGAAAATCTTGATAGGCTACCAATATCGTCACGGTTAATACGTTCTACACATAAAATACTGCTTAATAGTGTCCGCGGGGAACACAAAATGCCTGGTGAATATCGTACCAGCCAAAACTGGATCGGTGGTAATGCCATAGCAGATGCCCGGTTCATCCCTCCTCATCACCAACTTGTTGGAGAATTAATGGGTGATCTTGAAAAGTTTCTGAACAACCCAAATGTAAATGTCCCAGATTTGGTGAAAATTGCAATAGCACATTATCAGTTCGAGACCATTCACCCGTTCCTTGACGGTAATGGTCGTATTGGCAGATTGCTGATTACACTCTATATGGTGCAGGAAAAGATACTTGGCAAACCTCTACTTTACTTATCTACCTATTTTGAAAAAAGGAAAGATTTGTACTATGACAACCTCAACTCGGTAAGGGTAAATAACGACATGTCCCATTGGCTAAAGTATTTCCTTGTAGGTGTTGAACAAACGGCAACACTTGCTGTTCAAACGCTTACAAGAATCATCCAATTCAAGGAAGAAACGGAAAGTCATATCCGTACTCATTATGGTCGCCGTAGCACTAATGCCATACTACTTGTCCATCGACTTCTTCAAGATCCTGTAATAACAGTCGATGACGCAGCACAAATCTGTGGGGTTTCATACAAAGCCGCAAATGACATTGTCAAGCATTTATGCAAGGATAACTACCTTGTTGAGTCCACTGGCCAAAGTCGTAACAGGTTATTCTCATTCAAACCATACACTGATATATTTGCAGAATAATCAACTATTGAATAAACCTTGTGACTAATGGATAAATCCCTCTTCCTCCAATCCCTAACCAAATTCCTCCTAGGTGTCGCCATCCTAGGCCTGCTTATCTTCCTGCCCGCAGGCTCACTCCACTATTGGCAGGGCTGGCTGCTGATGGGCGTGCTTTTTGTGCCGATGTTCATTGCGGGACTCGTCATGATGGTCAAGAACCCGGAACTGCTTCGCAAACGGCTCAACGCCAAGGAACAAGAGAAAGAACAGAAGACCGTCGTGGCGCTAAGTGGCTTGCTGTTCGTCGCCGCGTTCGTCGTTGCTGGGCTCAACTGGCGCTTCCAATGGTGCATGCTGCCTAACTGGGCCGTGTGGGTGGCTACGGCGTTTTTCTTGGTGTGCTACCTCTTGTATGCGGAGGTGCTGCGCGAAAACACCTACCTCTCACGTACCATCGAAGTTCAGGAGCATCAGAAGGTAATTGACACTGGTCTCTATGGCATCGTTCGTCATCCAATGTATATGGCCACAACCCTTCTATTCTTGATGATGCCCCTAATGCTGGCCTCGCCCATCTCCTTCGGCATCATGCTGCTCTATATCCCCCTCATCGCCAAGCGTATCCGCAACGAAGAAGCTGTGCTGGAACAAGGCTTAGAGGGCTATAGTGAATACAAACAACGGGTAAAATACAAGGTGATTCCCTATATCTGGTAACATGAATTAAAATTTCAAAGGTATGAAAAAATCTGCGTTTTGGCTGGTGGTCGTTGTTATTGGAACGCTCATATTGGTATCGTGTGACGATAAGGAAAACGTTAAATCCATGGTGGAGAAGGTGTGGACGTTCAGCCAGTCGCACCCAGATGGCCTCACCGTCGATGTACGCACAATGACGACACCTACGAAAGGTATTGCCGTTTCATACGCTGCCACCCAGGACAGCCATTCCCATGAGTCGCTCACATTAGTCGTGATTCATGCCTTGAAACACGACGGCTATGTAGGCGGATGGCTCGATAGCGAAAGTGGAATGTATTATTTCGACAGCATCAAAATCTTTCCGGAAGACCAACTGGAAGAGGCGCTGGAATTTGCCCGCGAAAACGGACAAATAGCAGTCTATATCATCTCCACCAGCGAAGAGATTCGTGTAGATGAGATAAGGATGGCCGCATAACAAGTCATTACTAAGAAGCGCTTATGATTTCAATCGTGCCCTTAGTCGCATTCATTTTGATATGATCCCCATTCTTCAAGATTTTCGTGGCGCCTTTCACATTGACAATGGTGGGCAAGCCGTATTCCCTCGCCACGACAGCTCCGTGCGACAAAGAAGAACCTATCTCGGTAATCAGTCCGTTGACAATGGAATAATAGGGCGTCCAACCTATGTCCGTGAACCTCGCCACCATGATTTCGCCTTTTTGTAATGTGTTCGCATCATCAGGAGAATAAACGATATGCACAACACCCTCACATTCTCCATTGGAAACAGGAACCCCTTTCATCACGCCATCATTTTCTTCAACATCAAAGACTTCCGCTATGGGCTTGCCGATGTAAATGTCATCAAACGACAGCCCTTCTTGGATGGCGTAGGCTTTTCGTCTTCTTATGGCAAGCGGAAGAAGTCGGGGGTCACCCTCGATAAGTTTGCCAATCTCCTCATGCGTCAAGAAATAAATCAAATCCGTATCCGAAAGCAGGTGGTCAGCCACGAGAAGGCCTGCCAAGCGGACATATTGTGTCTTGAATAAATCAATGATTTCAATCAACCGTGATTTGGTGTATTCACGGTCCACGACGGCTTGACGGGCTTTTTGGGCAAATGATATGGAGGCTGATTTCAGCAAAGGGTTCTTGATAAAGGCGAATTCTTTCCGATAGCCGATTTTTTCTTCCTTTTGGACAAGGTTCATCGGCGATTTGATGATGCTCAACAGATAGTTCATCAGCGGAATTTCGTCTTCTCTCCAAGGCTTGCTTCTCAGTTCGGCCTCTTTGATGCAGCGATGTCCATGATGAGCCAAGAAATCTTGGTATTTCCCTTTGATTTCCGAATTGTTTTCGATGAACTTCAACAGTTTGTCAGCACTGAAATCCACGGCTTTAGGTTCCTGCTTTTTAATCATCATCGCCAAATCCTGCAAGCGCGACAAGATATCGGCACTTTCGATGTTCGGGATATTGGTCAGCAGATGCGACAGGAAAGATTGGTACTCCTTTTTGTCAGGGAACTCCTTGTCAAGCATCATATAAAGGGTGCTGGTCGTTCTGCCAGAATAAGCGGAAGAAGCATAATGGTAGATTAAACTCTCATCCAAATAGGCGAGGTTGGCATCGATACTTTTATACAATTCCTGATAGGAAGAGGTCTCCGCAAAATGAACTTTGGTCAACAATTCATCAAATTTCTTCATCGCACCATGACCCGAGTACACAAACTTAAGGAACTTGAAGGAGTTGACGAAACGGACAAACGGATTGGCATAGGGAATGGTTATGGGCGGATAATCGTGATATTCACCCATAATGGACAGATTCATCGACTGCGGATTGGCGATGGCGACTTTTGTGTGCATGTTGTACAGCAGATTCATATCAAAGAACAAATGTCCTGATATGGAGGAAATCAACCTCAACGGCGTTTCTTCATGTGGCGACTTGTACACCCCTGCTATGTAAAGCATATAACGCATACCATAGTCGATGGCTTTAGCCGAGGTGGACAAGGTGAGTGGCGTGACGGCTCCCGGCATCATTTCACCGACATTCCTTTTGGTAAACAGATGGCGGCTTACATCGTCATCACGGTCGAATTCTTCAATGTCGATGATTTCTGTGGTAATGGGACGCATTTGCAGAAGAAACAGCTTCCCGTCTTTCATGGCCCATTCAATATCCTTCTCCTCGCCAAAAGCCGTTCTTATCTTTTTCCCAATCTCATAGAGCTGTTTTATCTCACTTTCATTGAGCAAACCGTCACTGCAAGGACGATAGCATTTACGGGAAATCTCATAGCGATGGGCGGCGACTTGCCCGGAAACCAAGTTTTCGCCTTGCCCTTCGACCGCTTCTATCAGGATGTCTGAACCATTGTTCGGACTAGCAGTGAACATCACCCCTGCCTTGTCGCTGTCCACCATCTCCTGAACGACAATATTCATCGTTCCTTGGCTCAAATCAAAATGCTGGGCATAATCCTTGACGCGATGGGAATCCAAGGAATCCAAACATTTTCGGATGCTTTCCATGAGATGAAGACGGTCAACGAACAAACAGGTTTCATATTGTCCGGCATTGGATGCCGCAGACTGGTCCTCATTCGAAGCAGACGAACGCACCGATACCTGTTGAATATTTAAGGCATCAAAAGCTTGACATACAGCCTCTTCGTCTAATTGCTCAATCTCTGTGATTACAAAACCTTTGGGGACATTAAAATGCTGCCTGATCAACAAATCCAACCCTTTCGCTTTCCCGCCTACCTTTGGATACAAACTCTCGGGCAATTCCCCTAATGAGTATATTTTCATCTTCTGATACTCTCCAACTTTCTTTGATTAAACCATCGGTTTTTGTTACCGTTAAAGCCAATTTCCAAGATGCCGCGACAGGTTTTGCCGTCAATTGAAAACTCCGCGATGTTCTCGTGCAAAATGTATTGACCCTCTTGAAAATGGTAAGTCTCTCCCGTCAGCTTCTTGGCCGTGACATGGATGCTTCGGGAATTATCCAATTGTACATGGAACGACAGATCGTGAGGAATCGTCCCTTGATTGATTTGCTGGAAATCCAAATCAGCCTGCATTAAATAATGCATCCCTGCCTCATCGCGATAATTGCCTACCTCCAACACACTCATGACAGGGTAAGAAACCAAGGAATAATTGAATTGGCGAGAAGGCGAAACCGCCATCAGCCATAGGTGGTTATTCATGTAATTCCAATCCCGTTTCCCAAAAGAATGGTCACGCACGCAGGGTAAATGGAAATCCATTGTTTTGCCATTCAAGGACAGCTGGCCTTCCAGCACCCCTTCCTGTTCATAATGACACTGCCCACTGACGTTTTGCAGTTGCTCAAAAAACGTCTTGTTCCATTTTTCGTTGGCAATCCCAGTGGCCATCCTCTCAGCAGGCATATTGCTTGTAAAATCAATAGGCTTTTGATTGGCAATAAAGGTCGCATGAAAGGTGATTTCGTCGTTCTCATTTAATTTACCCTGATAGGAAATCACCCAATTTTCATCGCTTTTTTCAACAAGGATAGGCGAGCTGCCATTGGGGAAAAACTCCTGTTTTAGAGAATACAATTTGTCTTCAAAATAAAGGGCAAACCATACTTCGTCAGCATTGACTCTCTTTCCTAAACGCGCAAAAAATGACATGTTTTCATCATGAGCAGAAAAATAATAGGAGTTGTTGATCAATGGGTCTTCTTCACCTTCGAGCGAAAAACTCTCGGCATATTGATAATCGAAAGGATGTTGCTTGTTTCTTTTATCTATTGATTTACAAATTATTGTCTTTTTAAAGGAGTAAAACATATCCAAGGATGATGAAACAATTTCAAAAGGATTTATCAGTTTTGATAGTTTGATTCGATGCGGTGACAAAAATAGAAAAAAAACTGTTTCGACAAGATTCAAGGGGTTTTTGTATTTTTGCGGAGACAACGGATAGCTTGATAGATAACCATGAACGCCAACCCCAACGGGTGAAATACAAGGTTCTGCCTTTTATCTGGTGAAGTCATGAAATACAAACTCGCCATATTCGACCTCGACGGCACCCTGCTCGACACGCTTGACGACCTCGGTGCAGCAGTCAACCATGCTATGCAGCTGAGGGGTTTCCCCTTGCATAGCCGCGACGAATACATGAAGATGGTCGGCCACGGTGCCCGCAACCTCATGCAACAGGCCCTGCCCGACGGCCACAAGGACGATGACATGGTGGAAGCCGCCTACAACGACTTCAGGGCCTACTACACCGACCACATTGACGTGCATACCAAACCTTTCCCGGGGATACAAGAACTCATGGCCAAACTGCATCGTGAAGGCGTGATGCTGGCCGTGGCCTCCAACAAGTTCCAAGAAGGCACCGAACACCTCATCAAGGAGTTTTTCCCCGACATTCCATTTGTGGCGGTCCTGGGCAGTCGCCCCGGCTTCCCGCTCAAACCTAGCCCGGAGATTGTCGAAGAAGTGCTGAAAAAGTCAGGCGTCAAGAGAGAAGAGGCCGTTATGGTCGGTGACTCCGACACCGACATGGAGACTGCCGCCAATGGGGGTATCGATGGCATTGCCGTTAATTGGGGCTATCGTAATATGAAAGATTTAGCCAATAAATGGTCGGCCCTTCGACAAGCTCAGGGACCTTTGTGTTTTATGGTTGTTGACACTGCTGAAGAACTGCTAAAAATGATTCTCCAATGACCGATAAAATGACTCCCGCACAGCGACACTACTGTATGTCGCGCATCCACGGCAAAGGCACCAAGCCCGAGCTGAAGGTGCGGCAATGGCTTTGGCGGCATGGCTACCGTTATCGCCTCAACGTGAAGAGCGTGCCTGGCAAACCTGACATTGTCATGCGGCGGTATCGGACAGCGATATTTGTCAATGGATGTTTTTGGCACGGTCATTTTGTAAAGTTTAGAGTTGAGAGTTTAGAGTTGAGGGTTGAGAGTCAGTTGAAAGTGGAAAGTGGAGAGTTGAAAGTAGATAGTTCAAAATGTTGTAAAATTCCGCAGACGAATCGGGAATTTTGGGTGAACAAAATCAAAAGGAACCAAGAGCGCGACCAGCAGAACTACCAAATGCTGCACGACAATGGCTGGCAGGTCATTGTGGTGTGGGAATGTCAGCTGACACCCAAACGCATTGAGGAGACCATGCTACGGGTCGAGCTGTTGCTCAATGAACATTTCTTGGCTTTGCATCAGCCAAAAATGGTGCCTTACGAGCAAGAGCATGACTTGCCGATGGCGGCGGAAAACCTTATTTCATATTAAACTCCAACACACCGCCAGCCATGATTTGTTGATGGGTGATGGTGTAGTCCTTTATCGGCTGGCCGTTCAGCTTCACGCTCTTGACATGGATGCGTTTTGCAGTCTTGTTGGGCGCATTAATGATGAAGTCTTTGCCGTTTTCAAGATGCAATGTCGCCTTGGTGAATAAGGGCGTTCCGATGACATATTCTGCCGAGCCCGCATGGAAAGGATAAAAACCGAGGGCGGAGAAAATATACCAGGCCGACATCTGGCCGCAGTCGTCGTTGCCAGCGTAACCGCAAGGTGTAGCACGATAGAACTCGCTCCTCACCTGCTCCACCAACTCCTGTGTGCGCTCGGGTTTGCCTGCAAAGTTGTAAAGATATACGGTATGATGGCTGGGCTCGTTGCCGTGGGCATACTGTCCGATGAAGCCGCTGGCGTTACCATTCACCTCGCCGCTGGTGGCAGTGAGGCTGAAGTTCTCATCGAGTTTTTTCAAGAAGCCTTTTGTGCCACCGAAAAGGTTGATGAGACCTTGCGGGTCTTGCGGTACAAACCACATGTACTGCCAAGCGTTACCTTCCACGAAGCAAGGCTGTTCATACGAAAGCGGGTCGAAACCTGCTATCCAATTGCCGTTTTCATCCTTCGGACGGAAGAAGCCCGTTTCAGGATCAAAGAGATTCTTGTAGAACATGCTGCGACGATAGAAACGCTCATAATCTTCGGTTTTGCCCAATTTCTTAGCCACCAAAGCCACACAGGCATCGTCGAAGCTCTGCTCCATGGTGATGCTCACACTCTCGTCTTGCAAGGTCTGAGGCATGTAGCCGTACTTTTCCCACACCTCAAATGGCGAGTTGAAATGGCTGCGGGTGCTGCTCTCCGCCATGGCCTGATAAGCCTCCTCCACATCGATACCGGGAATCTCAGCGAGGATGGCATCAGCAAGCACGGGGATAGCGTGGTTGCCAATCATGCAATAGTTGTCCTGGCCCCATAAGTCCCAAATGGGCAGGTAGCCATAGGTCTTGTGGTGCAGCACCATATCGCGGACAAACTGTGCAGCAATGTCGGGGGCAATGAGGGTATAAAGCGGATGGGCAGCGCGGAAGGTATCCCAAAGGCTGAAAGTGCTGTGGTAAACCTGTCCTTTAGGCATCTGCTTGATTTCGAAGTTGGTGGTCATATAACGGCCATCCACATCGCTCATCGTGTTGGGCTGCATCAGCACATGGTAGAGACCCGTGTAAAAAATGGTCTTCTGTTCATCCGTACCTTCAATATCGATGCGGCTGAGTTCACGCTGCCAAGTGTCGTGGGCGGCTTTCACATAGTCATCGAAACGCCAACTTTTGGCTTCGGCTTGCATGTTTTTCCGTGCGCCTTCATTGTCAACGGGCGAGATGGCAACCTTTATCGTCAGTTCCTGACCTTTAGCGGGGTCGAAACTCAACGCAGCTCTTAATGTGCGTCCGTTGACCACGTCACTATTGCCCACATTGAGGCTGCCGTTCATCAGCAAATGCTGGTTGAAAGGCTTCGAAAACTCGGCACGAAAATACACCTTGCGCATCTTGGCCCAACCTGTAATCACGCGGTAACCCTCGATGGTGTGATCATCTATGATTCTGATTTGAGCCTGAATAATGTCGTATGAACGTCGGCCTGAGTAATAAGCATCGCCCCGATAGGTACCACGGTCGAGGTCAAGGACGATAGTCTGGGGTTGACCTTTGGGGAAGGTGTAGCGATGGATACCTGTGCGGGTGGTAGCCGAAAGCTCTACATTCACACCGCTTTCCTGCAACAACACTTGATAATACCCTGGACGAGCGGATTCCTTGTCATGGCTGTAGTGTTGACCAAAGTCGGCAGCTTTCAGTTGTTCGGGCGTCACAGCAGCGCAAAGAGGCATCAAACTCACATCGATGAGGTCGGTGCAGCCCGTACCGCTAAGGTGGGTATGTGTGAAGCCGTAGATAATGTCTTTATTGTAATCATAGCCCGAGCAAGGATCCCAAGTGACCATTTGTTCCGTCTCTGGACTCAGTTGTACCATGCCCTGCGGCATGGTCGCGCCTGGGAAGGTACTGCCGCTAAGGGCACCTGTCTCGTCGGTCTGCGTCCCGATGAAGGGATTCACATATTGAGTGTAGTCGTTGGCGCTTTGTGCGCTCAGGAATAGGGGCAGCAAAAGGAGGACTGCCAAGAGGTTTGTGCGTTTCATTATCTTATGCTTTTATTAGACAAAAGTAGTGTTTCGTACCGCAAAAATAAACACTTTTTTCAACCAAACAAAACATTTCTTATCTTTGCAGCCTCAAACTTTCAATGATAATGACAGCTATGAAAACTCCTAAACCAATAGAACCCACCAAACACTTTTTTGAATATTTCAACGAGAACCTGCCCAAGAACTGGGATGAACCCGCTCTAACCGACTACGACGATGTCACGAGTTATACCTATGGTGAGATGGGTGCCAAGATGATGCAGGTGCAGGCCATGCTTGAGGTCGCTGGGCTAAAGGCAGGCGACAAAATCGCCATCTGCTCGAAGAACTGCGCCAACTGGGCCATCTCATTCCTCGCCATCGCCGCCAACCGTGGTGTGGTGGTGTCGATCATGGATGCCTTTGTCGAAAGCGACATCGAGAACCTCGTTACCCACTCCGATGCCAAGGCTATCTTCGTCGGACCCGCTGTGTGGAAACGCCTCCACACCGACAAGATGCCCAACATACAAATCGCCATCGGCACGGAGAATTTCGATGTCCTTTACACTCAGGATGAGCGCTTAAATAACGTGAAAGAAAATGCTGAACGCTTGTTCATCGAACGATACCCCTACGGCTTTACCAAGGACGATGTCAACCTGCCCACCGACAACCTCGATGAGCTAATGATTATCAACTACACCTCGGGCACCACGAGCGCCCCGAAGGGCGTCATGTTGTCGTATCGCGCCATCTCCGCCAACGTGCAATACAGCCAAGAGACCATCCCGAACCATGCCGGCTGGACCGAGGTGTGTATGCTGCCCCTTTCCCACATGTTCGGCATGACCATCGAGTTCCTCTACCAAATTGCGGGCGGCTGCCATGTGTATTTCCTGAGCAAGACCCCTTCACCCACCATCCTGCTGAAGGCTTACAAAGAGACCAAACCCTATATGATCCTCACCGTGCCCTTAGTGCTCGAGAAAATCTTCAAGGCGAAGATCTTCCCAGCCTTGAACAAACCCATGGTGAAGTTCCTGTGGCACACGCCTCTGCTCTGCAAAATCGTGGAGAAGACCATCTACAAGCAACTGATGGAGGCCTTCGGTGGCAACCTCATCTGGCTTATCACGGGTGGCGCCGCCATCAACGCGGAGGTGGAGAAGGTTTTCCGCCGCATCAAGTTCCCCTTCGTGGTGGGTTATGGCATGACTGAGGCTGGACCGCTCATCTGCTACGAGCATTGGTATAACGAGGTGATTGGTTGCTGCGGCTCCTGCGTCACCCGTAACGAACTGAAAATCGACTCACCCGACCCAGAGAATGTGGTTGGCGAAATCTTGTTCCGCGGTGAACACGTGATGATGGGGTATTACAAGAATGAAGAAGCCACAAAGAACGCCATCGACGAAGAAGGTTGGCTGCATACCGGTGACCTCGGCACCATGAACAAGAAAGGTCTGCTCTTTATCAAGGGACGTTCCAAGGCCATGATTCTCAGCTCCAACGGCCAAAATATTTATCCCGAAGAAATCGAAGACAAGATCAACAACCTGCCAGGTGTCGTTGAGTCGCTCATCGTGGGGCGTCAGGGCAAGATTGTCGCCTTGGTCTATCCCGACGAGAAATATGACCTGCATGACAAGAGCATGGAGGAACTGATGAACGAAAATCTCGCCCAACTGAACGCCATGCTGCCCGCCTATTCAAAGGTGTCGTCCATCGTCCTTGTCGACAAGGAATTTGAGAAGACGCCCAAGCGTAGCATCAGAAGATTCCTGTACAGTTAATCTTTCACCACCTTGATGGTGCTGGTGCCCGTCTCACTCGAGATACGAGCCACATAGACACCCTTGGCAAAACCACCGAGGTCGAGTTTGGCACGACCTTCAATGACCAGTGCCGTCAGCATTTGTTTGCCCAGCATGTCGTAAACGACAACATAGCCTTCGTTGGCATTGGCTTCCACGACAACGCTTCCCGTTGTAGGATTGGGGCTGATGGTGGCAACAAGGGTCGACTGCTCATCGATACCGACACCCGGGTCGTTGCCTACCCATACTTCGTCGAAATACACGCCGTCGGCATTGTTCGACTTGCCCTTGAAAGCGATGTAATAAGTGGCCGAAGCATCGGGCAAGGCCAGTGTAACGGTCTCCCAATCCTCGCAAACGTCTGTATAGTTTCCAAGAAGATGCCAATCATCGTCTAACGAGGTGGCGTACCATACCGACAGCTCGTCCACCCTTTGTTCCAGCTTGGGCTGCCTATGCTTGAAAGTAAGGATGGGGGTGGTGACGGCAGTAATGTCGAGCGGCGCGGAAACGAGCCTGGCTTCCTCGCCTAGCCAGATGAAGAATGCCGTATTGTTCACGATGAGATAACCAGGGTCGATTACCCAGCCGTCCTCGCCTGAGATAATCTCGTTTTGCCAGCACAAGAAATCCT
Source organism: uncultured Bacteroidales bacterium (assembly GCA_937902805.1). Taxonomy (GTDB): domain Bacteria; phylum Bacteroidota; class Bacteroidia; order Bacteroidales; family F082; genus Limimorpha. The sequence continues at coordinate 2,268 of CALEMB010000183.1, read as the reverse complement.
CAGATGCCTCAAAGTCGTCGAAATAAGGCTCATCATCCGTCACGGTAATCACATCGCAAAGGGTCATGAAGGAATTGGGGACGGCCCATCCCGAGACGTTGTCCTCGCCACAGTTGGCCCTGACGCTGAAGGTGTACTGCGTTTGGGGCATCAGGCCTTCCAACAGATAAGGTTGTTCGGTGACGGTCGTTTCGTGACCATCCAAATCAATGGTCCAGCTCTCCTCGTTTCCACTGGTCGACCAGCTAAGCAAAGCAGAAAAAGCAGTGATCTCAGTGGCTTGCAAGCTAACAGGGCGGGTACAGCTTACCGAAGAGGCAATTTCAATATTGTCGACGAAAATGTACATCCCACCGAGGCCGCGTCCCAAAAAAGAGACTTGATAAGTGGCGCTGAGGTTTTCCAACTCAAAAATTTCCTCATAGATGTTGGAATAGTCGCTTATGCTATAGGTGCCCAAAATGTGCCATTCATCGCTTTCGGAAGAACGGTAACAGGCTTCAAGTTCGTCATTCTGATAAATACCCATCATGGCGTAAGAGAAGCTAAAAGTGGCCGATTCCACCGCTGACATGTCCAAAATGGGCGAAATCAAACGGGCTTCATCGCCGTTATTGTGGTAGGTAAAAGACACCACAGTACTTTCTGTACCAGCGAGTGGCGTCCAGCTGCCACCATCGATTTCCACGGTCCAGCAATCGAAACCATCGCTTTCAAAATCCTCGATGTAAGGCTGTCCGTCGGTAACAGTTATCGTGCATTGGCCAAACGAAGCTGCACAGGTCAAGAAAACAAGAGCAATTGCTAGAATAGCTTGTGATAATAGTAGTTTGTGTTTCATAGTGTTTGTATTTGATAGTGAATAATATGCGGCAAAGATAGAAAGATTTCCTTATCTTAATTGCTTTTTCCAAAATAATATTGTCCCTTCCCTTCCGTGCCTTTACCGTATTGGATGGCATTGACAGGGCAATGATGGTAACAGGCCATGCACATCGTGCAGTTGCCACTCCATTTCGGGCGACCTTCTTCGAGAATGATGTTCTTCAACGGGCAGATTTCCACGCATTTGCCGCAGCTGATACACTTGTCCGTTGACAAATACTTTGTGTCGTCAGTGGCATATTGATTGAAGCCTGGATTTACCAAATATGTCTTCAACCATGGCATGCTGCCTTTGACAATTTCAGAAAAACACTCCTTATTAATTAGTCTTGGGATGTTACGCGTCAACAAGGCATTAGCTTCATCTATCTTTTGCTTGGCTTTCTCATCAGTATCGAGTTTGAAACCTGCCATGCCGATATAAGTCTCAGGCATTTGCACACTAAAACAAGCCGACAGCGACCAGCCTTTAGCTTCTACAGCCTTGCGGAAAACTTTTTCAGTGTGGCCACAATTGTCGCCACAGGTGCAGGCGAAATAAACATACGGCTTAAAGGTCGGCCCTTCGACAGGCTCAGGGACCTTAACTGTCATTTTTTCCACAAAATCGAGCACTAGTTTTGGTGGAGCCCAAGAATAAATGGGGAACACGAAACTAAGACTTTCGCCTTTGGCCAATTCATATTCGTAACGGTTTTCGCGAGCCGCCTCGGGAATGAAAACCAATGTATCGTTGAGGCCTGCCGCGATGGTCTCGGCCACAAATTTGCTGTTGCCACAGCCACTGAAATAGAATATCATAACAATTGGATTTAATGCCGCAAAAATAAGCAGAATATCGTACTTTTGCAACCTGAAAACAGCACCTATGCCCAAAGACTCCCTCAACCGTTCCATCCTGCGTTTGGCCATTCCAAACATCATCAGCAACATCACTGTGCCACTGCTGGGACTGGTGGATATGGTGCTTATGGGCCATCAGGACAGCATTGCTTATATCGGAGCCATTGGTCTAGGCGGCACCATTTTCAGCGTGATGTACTCCATCTTCAGCTTCATGCGAGCGGGTACCACAGGCTTCACAGCACAAGCCTACGGTGCCAACGACCGCGCTGAAATTGCCTATTCGCTGTATCGCTCGCTTTGCATCGCCCTGATAGCTACGGTTCTGGTGTTGTCATTGCAAAGGCCTGTGGAATGGCTCAGCATGAAGCTATTGCACGGCAGCGAGGAGGTTTTGGCCCATACCGCCACCTATTTCCGCGTGCGCATCTGGGCGGCGCCAGCGGTGCTCTGCCTTTATGCCTTCAACGGCTGGTTCATCGGCATGCAAAACACCACCATTCCCATGATCATCGCCATTCTCACTAACGTGGTGAACAT
>CALEMB010000182.1 GCA_937902805.1 uncultured Bacteroidales bacterium | reverse complement strand
TCGTCCAAACAAGGAACCCCCAGGCTTTCTACATGCTTATTCCGCTGTTGGTTTTCGTGCCACGCAAGGGAGCGAACGCCCTAAACGTGACCTTATCTCCTAAGTTTCGCCATGTCGTCGGAGCGCCAACATGACTATCCCGAAATTGCTTAGCACCTCGTTCTCAGGCCGGAATCAGGAATCTCCACCTGCGAGATGTCTCGTCCGCTCACCTTGTGTGCGGATTAAGCCAGTGATCTACTGTGCTTCGATCAGGCAGCGAGAGCGTAGTTGTTTTCGCCAATTACTTTTTTGCAGTCAAGATTAACGAGCGTCACTGCGAGGCTCGGCATGCTTACATGACAATTCATCTTGCTGTCAAAACCATACATCCCCTTTTTTAGTTGAGAGTTGAGAGTTGAGAGTTGAGAGTTGAGAGTGTAGAGTTGTCATCTCTCAAAGAACGGACTGCAAAAATACAACTATTCTCATTACCCCGCAAGGGGATAGGAGAAATTTACTGCTAAGGTCCCTGAGCTTGCGGTCCCTGAGGCCACTCGAAGGGTCGAAGGGCCGATTGAAAATATGACGGTGCTTCGACAGGCTCAGCAACCTTCATTAATTCAGCGGGTTGCCGAAACGCACTACATCGTCTTTGGTGATGGTGTTGCCGCAAAGGATGACCAGACGTTCCACGATGTTGTGCAACTCGCGTATGTTGCCTGTCCACTGGTACTGCTGCAAGGTCTCAATGGCACTTTCTTCAAAATGAGGCGCAGCCTTGCCCATGTCTTGCGAAATCAGATTCACGAAGTTTTCCACCAGCAGTGGAATGTCGTCCTTGCGCTCACGCAAGGGTGGTACTTGGATGACGATAACGCTCAAGCGGTGGTAAAGGTCTTCCCTGAAATTACCTTTCTCGATCTCGTTCTTCAGGTTCTTGTTGGTAGCGGCCAGAATCCTCACATTGACAGGGATTTCCTTCTCGCCACCCACGCGCACGATTTTGTTTTCTTGCAAAGCCCTCAATACTTTGGCTTGTGCCGAGAGGCTCATGTCGCCAATCTCGTCCAAGAAGAGAGTGCCGCCGTCGGCCAGCTCGAAATCGCCCTTTTTCTGCTTGATGGCAGAGGTGAAAGAACCTTTTTCGTGACCAAATAACTGACTTTCAATGAGCTCTGCAGGAATAGCTGCGCAGTTGACCTCGATAAAGGGACCGTGGCTCCTCGCACTGAGTTCGTGCAGCTGTCGGGCGACAAGTTCCTTGCCCGTGCCGTTTTCACCCGTGATGAGCACCCTGGCGTTGGTGGGCGCCACCTTGCCAATCATGTCCTTGACTTCCATCATCGGTCCTGACTCGCCAATCATCCGGCTTTGGATTTTGACGGCTTTCTTCAGGACCTTGTTTTCATTGGCCAAGTTCTTCTTGTCCAAGGCGTTGCGCAAGGTGATGAGCAGACGGTTCAAGTCGGGCGGCTTGGGAATGAAATCGAAGGCGCCTTTCTTGATAGCTTCCACGGCGGTCTCGATGGTGCCGTGGCCCGAGAGCATGATGACGGGCACGTCCGACTCCTTGCGGATGGCCTCAAGGGTCTCTATGCCGTCCATCTCCGGCATCTTGATATCGCAGAAGATAGCGTCAAAATCTTGGTCCTTAATGTGTTGCAGGGCTTCCATGCCCGTTGAGGCATCGTCCACCTGATAGCTTTCGTTTTCGAGGATGTCGCGTAGCACGCGGCGGATGGGGGCCTCGTCGTCAATGATGAGTATCTTGGTCATCTTGTCTATTTTTGCGCAAAGATAGCGACTTTTGGCGCAAAATTTCTATTTTTGCGTTCAAATTGAATCAAAATGAAGAAAATTTCCCTGTTTTTTGGCTTGCTGTTTCTCGTGCAAATGGCAGTTGTCGCCCAGGATACCTTGCCTGCTCCTTCTTCCTATCGAGTTAATAAGGTGTCTTTCAACATGGTGCTTGTTGAGCAAGGCAGCTTTTGGATGGGCGCGCAGCACATGGATACGGCCGAATTCAACTACGACCGCTATTCGCAAACCGATGAGTTGCCCGTGCATTATGTGGTGATTAAAGAGAATTACTACATCGGCCAAACCGAGGTGACGCAGAAGCTTTGGAAAGCTGTAATGGGTTATAATCCAAGCAAAAAGAAGGGCGATAAGCTTCCTGTGACCGATGTCGATTATTATGAGGTGCAGGAGTTCTTGTATTGCATCGACAGCATCACGGGGATGCACTTCCGCCTGCCTACCGAGGAGGAATGGGAGTATGCGGCGCGTGGCGGCAAGAACTCACGAGGTTATATTTACAGTGGTGGCAAAGATGTGGACCGTGTGGCTTGGCATAACGGCAATACTGGGAAACTCATGAATCCCAAGAAACGCAGCCCCAACGAGTTAGGTATCTACGACATGAGCGGCAATGTGTGGGAGTGGTGCAGTTCCAAATACCATTATTTTGACAGGGAACGCAATGCTAAACTGGGCAAGGAAGGCGAGATGTACTGCATCCGTGGCGGGGCATGGCAGTTGCCCAAGACTTCATGTCGTGTCTCATGGCGTGGCAAACGTCTGCCCGACCTGAAGAATTCTTTCGGTGGATTCAGGCTGTGCTTGGATGCGAAGTATGTGAAAGAAGAGGAGGCCTCGGAAGACGAGATTCTGATGAAAGAGGCTGAAAACGAGGAGGAAACGGAATAACCTTTTACGGTGTCAACCTCAGTTTCTTGTTCCTGTAGTTGATGACGGCTTTGTGCCGCTTGAGCAAATCCCCACCGAGTATGCCATCGATGTGGGGCAGACCGAGTTTGCCGTACATTTCATGGATGTTCTCCAAATCCAGGGCAACGGCTTCATAGTCAAGGATTTCCATGTCTCCCAAAGAGAAAGCGTCGATGCGGAAGGTGGCACTCTCCAGGTCGGAGCTGCCCACACCTGCCGTCATGCCTTCTTTCTTCTCGAAGGTCAGGCCGTCAATGAAGGAAGAGATGGTCTTGGGATCGAAGACGGAACGTGAGGCACCCGTGTCGATGAGGAAAGAGGCTTCCTTACCATGGATCGATCCTTTGACCATGATATGGAAGCCTTCTCCTTCGATGTCAAGCAGTTGTATGGGAATTTCTGTGTAGCGTCGCATTAGAAATTCGGCTTGACGGCGTATTTCTTGTAGAAATCCTTGATGACCTTCACGGCGTCATCGGCGGTGTCGACGATGTGGAAGATGTCGAAGTCTTCTTCCTTGATCATATTGTTGGGAAGCAGGGTGTTCCTGAACCAGTCGACGAGGCCGTTCCAGTACTCACTACCGACAAGAACGACGGGGAACTCCACCATCTTGTTGGTCTGGATGAGGGTGATGGCTTCTGAGAGTTCGTCCAAGGTGCCAAAGCCGCCAGGCATGGCGATGTAACCCTGTGCGTAACGCATGAAAATGGTCTTGCGGACGAAGAAATAGTCGAAATCGATGTTCTTGTCGGAATCGATGTAGGGATTGAAATGCTGCTCAAAAGGCAAATTGATATTCAGTCCGACGCTGGTGCCACCCCCTTGCTGAGCACCCTTGTTGCCAGCTTCCATGATGCCGGGACCGCCACCGGTGATGATGCCGAACCCATAGTCAGTAAGTTTTTCGGCAATCTCAACAGCCATCTGGTAGTACTTGTCGTCAGGTTGGGTTCGTGCTGAGCCGAAGATGGCCACGCAAGGCCCGATTCTAGACATCTTTTCCATGCCATCCACAAATTCGGCCATAATCTTGAATACTGACCATGCGTTGTGGGTCTTTATTTCGGTCCACGACTTAGGGTGAAAACTTTCGTGGATAATTTGTTCGTCTTTTACTGAGATTTGCATTGTATTCTGTTTGTAGTTATGATATTTTTCGTATTTTTGCAGCGCAAATGCGAATGTAGCTCAGTTGGTAGAGCATCAGCTTCCCAAGCTGAGGGTCGCGGGTTCGAACCCCGTTATTCGCTCGCGATTATTATTGTAGAGACGCGCCATGGCACGTCTCTACATTTTTTATTCCACGGGCGTGCCGCACTCTGGGCAGAACTTGCCTGTTACTTCGGTGCCGCATTTCGGGCAACGCTTCGGTCCCACGGCTGCCATTGGCGTACCGCATTCGGGGCAGAACTTGCCGTTGCTTTCGGTGCCGCATTTCGGGCATTTCATCATGGGCTTGGGTGCTGGCGCAGGTGTGCCGCACTCGGGGCAGAACTTACCCGTGATGGGCGTGCCACATTTTGGGCAGGGGACACCTTTCGCTTGTGCGCCACCTTGCGGGGCATACGGGTCGTAATTGGCCTGCTGGCCTTGGTTGTTCCATGCGTTTTGCATCGCGCCACCCGTCATGCCGCCAGTGCCGGCATTCATCATGCCGAGGCCAATGAAGGCATTGCCAGCGCCAGCTTCGTTGCCAGCGGCAGTCTCCATGACGTCGATGATCTTGCCTTGCTGCATCATCGAGTTGGAGCTGTATTCGTAACGGTCGATCTTGGCTTGGCTGGCATCGTCGAGCGAGACGGATTCCACGGTGAAGCTGACCAATTTGACACCTCTGGCACGGATGGGCTCGTCGAACACGCGCTCATCCATCACCTGTTTCATCTCGTCGGTGTAGCTGGGTAGCTCGAGCACGGGCACACGGTGTTGGCTGTTGCCCATCTCATTCAGCACGTTCTGGAATGCGGCGATGACTTCGCTACGCATCTGCTCGGTGATGTCGCCTTTCCTCACCACGTTGGCAGTGCCGGCATGGATGCGCATAAAGACGGCCACGTCGTCGAGCTTGAAGGTGTATTTGCCGTAGCAGCGCACGTTGACACCCATCGGGCTGAGCGAGCCGGTCATCTGGTTCGGGATGGCGTGTGACCAATCCTGGAAGGGAATGGGCGTGGCAGTACCGAACTTGTTGTCGAGGATTTCCTTAGCGTTGAAGAAGAACACGGCCTGTTCCTTGGCGGGAGTGCCACCGTAGGTGAAACGCTGCCACATCTCCTTGAAGACAGGACCAAACTGTCCACCGAAGAACGACGGCGATGATGACTGGTCGAAGGTGTAGACACCTTCTTCGGCTGTCGCGTCGAGCACGGAACCACTGTCGTAGATGACGGCCACCTGACCAGGTGCCACAAGGATGCGGCTACCTTTTGAGATTTGACCCGTCTTGGTGGTCTGCTTCACCATCAGGGTGTTCATGTCCATGTCGTCACATTTGATTAGATCTAACCATTGGTCTTTCATGGTGCCTCCAATGGCGCCTGCGATTGCTTTAATTAATCCCATTGTGTTGTTGTTTAATTGTTGATTTATTTAATTGTTTGATTGTTTCTATTTGTATTAGCTCTCAGCTCTCAGCAATCAGCTTTCAGCTTGCCAGAACTGAGCTGATAGCTGACTGCTGATGGCTGATAGCTATCATTAGGTTCTCGAATGTATGTCGGTCAACACCCAATCATGTTCTCCGTTGGTGATGACGCTGCCGCAATAGGCGCATTGTCCTGACGAGGTGATTTCGGTGGGCGCGCCGCAGTTCGGACAGTTGGTGATGGTGTTGCCTTTCTTGCCTGGGTCGGTCTTTACGCCAGCTTTGCGGTTGAAGACCATCTCATATTTCATGTACCAGTCGCGGTTCGGGTCGCTTTCCAGCACGTTCTTGGTCTCGTCGTCGATTACATAGTCACGCATCATCGCGTTGAGCCACACGGTGAGCACCTCCTTGTCGCCGTCTTGTCTGAAGCTGTGCAGCGAGCAGTGCTTGATAGTGATTTTCTCCACTATGTTGGTCTTTTTCGAACGGATGTACTCGTCCAACTGCTGTTTGTGCTGGTTAAACAAGGTCTCGCTCTCGAAGGGGCGGATGGGCCTCCAGTCCTTGGTGGTCCAGGCCTCTTGTATCTTCATGAACACCTCTCGGGCGAAGCCGATGAACTTGTCGGACGAGAAGTTCGGGTCGATTTTTTGGATTTGGGCTGCCACCGTAGCGCTATTGTCGAAGACGAAATCGTTGTTAGCTTGCTGATTCACGTTTTGGTTGATGGCGTCAGCACTATTTGATTTCTTCTTTCTGATACGGTAGACGATGATGATAATCACTACCACGATTAAACCTAATACTGGGCTTTCGATGAACAGGTTGATAAGCCAACCGATAAGTACACCTAAGTCGAAATCACCGCCGCCGAAATCGCCACCACCAGAGCTATAGCGGTTGTTGTTGCCCACGTCTGCAATGGCCATGTTGCAGCACACAACAGCCAAAACGAGTAGGAGTATGGGCAAATATGCTCTTAATTTGTTGAATTTTAATTTTTTCATTCCTCCAAAAGGCAAAATTATACAAGGGTTTATCCTACAAAAATAAGAAAAAGTTGGGAAATTGCATAATAAGTTGCCGAAAAATGAGAAAAATTGGCTGTATCGAATTAAAATTTCCTATTTTTGCAGCCTCAAATCCCCCTTGCCCCCTTACAAGGGGGAAGTTGGGAGCTTAGCTCAGTTGGTTCAGAGCATCGCCCTTACAAGGCGG
>CALEMB010000181.1 GCA_937902805.1 uncultured Bacteroidales bacterium | reverse complement strand
CCACCGAGATCTACACTCTCTCCCTACACGACGCTCTTCCGATCTCGATCTAATGCACTTACAAGATAGGTAACGCCACCGTCGAAGGTGATGTGTTCCTGACAGCGGAAGGTAAGACCTGTAGCGATTATGAGGCTACCTTTAACTATTCCGAGATTGAGTGCCACAGAGTCTATTGATTCCCGCATCTGACAAATAAAGGCACATGCCCACGCGTGTGCCTTTTTTCTTTCCATGAACAAAGTTTTTGGCATAGTTCCCATTGTAATGAAAGTCCTGCTCGGACTTGTCTTTATCGCTTCTGCCATCCTGAAGATTGTCGATATGGACCAGTTCGAGATTTACATTTATAGCTACCATTTCTTCAGCCTCAACACCTCGTTCTTGGTGGCACGTGCGGCCATCATCGTTGAGTTGGTATTGGGCATTGGACTGGTGTCCAACACCATGCACAAATTCTATTGGTGGGGTAGCATGCTCATGCTGTTGGGCTACTCCTTATTATTAATCTATGCGCTTCATCTAGGCCGTACCGACAACTGCCATTGCTTCGGTGACTTCCTGCAGTTTGACCCCAAGCAAAGCCTTGTCAAAAACGGCGTGCTGGCGCTGCTTTTCCTGCCGCTCTACTGGATGGGGGAATGGGAAACACGCTATCGCTGGTTGATTTTTGGCGTTGCCGTTGTGGTCTCCACCATCGCCGTCTTCCTTATCTCGCCGCCTGACAATTACATTCCCGCATACACGTCTGAGCATAATCTCCAGATTGAGCTTTTCGACGAAATCCTCGACGAGCCCCCCTTGGATAGCCTCAACCTTCGCGACGGCAAGCAGGTCGTCTGTTTCTTCTCTACGGGCTGTGAGTTCTGCCAGATGGCGGCGCACAAGCTCTCACTTATGCAGCAGTATTACGGCTTCCCCGCTGAGCGCATCACCTACGTCTTCATGGGTACCGAAAAAGGCATCACAAAGTTTTACGAAGAATCCGAATCGGCACAATACCGTAATGTGCTTTATTCCGACGTGGTGAGCTTGATAAAAGTCATTAATGGCTCTTTCCCGACCATTGTTTTCATGAATAACGGCGAGCCTATCTACGAATATGGTTTTCGCAGTATGAAAGAAGACGAAATCAAATCATTTATGGCCTCCTGAACCTGTCTCCCGTCTGTTCAATCACCGCCTTTTTCCATGAATCCGGATAACCAGGCTGCTTCGGCTTGGCGGGATAACCGTAGCCGTTGCGTTTGAACTGCCCGTTTTCCTCTTGTTTGATATTGCTGTCCAAATATTTGACTAACAAATAATTGTCCAATTCCTTCCAAGTGGTAACGGTGTTGTGTCCTGCCTTGGACGAGAAGTCGGTGAGGTAGGCGATGGCCAGTTTCGGGTCTTGGACAAAGAGGCTCAGGGCTTGGTTGTCGGCATATTGCACTTGCTCTTGGTAGCCGCTCTCCAATTCGTTCTGCACGGCTTGGATGTCACCGATGACCCTATTATAAAATAGGTATTTGAAATGTGCCAGGCGGTTGAAGACCCAGAAGGCGGCATTGTCGCTGTAGGTCAGCATGTCGCCGTTGCCAGAGCGGTATTCTATCGGCACCTCATTGATGGAGCAGTAGAACGGCGTGTACACCGTCGAGTTGGTGTCGTCCACACCGAACCAGATAATGCCTCCAATGGGATTGGGCAGCCAGCTGCGGCTCTGGGCGATGAAGGAGAATCCTGTTTGAACCACCTCGATGCTTCTTTCATTGAGGTAGGGCTTGCCTTCATATTCCCAATAGAGCGGGTTGAAGCGGAAGGGTGAGCCGAAGGGACCTGCACCCACGTCTTGTGTCTTGTCGTAAGGTGTCCCTTGGAAGTGGTCGCGCTGGAAGGCCATCATGTCCGAAAGGCTAATCTTGCGGTTGGGCTTGACGTACAAAGGCATGCGGTGGTTGAGATCCTTGCCGATGACGTAGTCCCAATATTCGTCCATTCCGTCGCACACCTTGTTGAACATCGTCCACACGCGGAAGTCGCACACGCGCGCCGCGCTGAAGTCGACAGGGGCGTAGGCCGCACTGAAATCAAAGTCCTTGTCCTTGCCGCTAAAGTAGCCCTTGCTGCGGGCAAAGTCGATGATGTCGTGCTTGTAAATGACCTCGACCTGTTCGTTATAAAGTTTCTTCCAGTCCTTATCGGTGATGGAGGTCTTGCCATCGCGCAGAGGGAAGGTGGTGATGCGGGCGGCGTTGGCGTGGCCGCTCACGTAGCCGTCGGGGATGCGGACGGCTACCCACACTGCGCCACGGTCTGCGTTGATGGTGTCACCGGTTTTGGTCACGGTTGGCGTATAGCCCTTGGGTATGATTTCCATGTACCACACCTCGTTGGCATCGCTGATGCTGAACGACTCGCCGTCCGATCCATAGCCGTAGGCCTCAACGAGGTCAGCCATGATCTTGATGGCTTCGCGTGCCGAGGTGCTACGTTCCAAAGCGATGAACATGAGGCTGCCGTAGTCGACGATACCTGTGGGGTCCATTAGTTCCTCGCGACCGCCAAAGGTCGTCTCGCCAAGGGCTACCTGGTTCTCGTTGATATAGCCAACGACTTGGTAGGTATGGGCAGGTTGTGGCACGCTACCACGTGGCGCGTTGGTGCCACGGTCGTAGCAAACCCTCATGCTGCCCTCGGGCCAGTCGGCAGCAGGGGTAAAGTACAGCTCGCCGTAGCGGATATGCGAGTCGGCACAGTAGCTGATGAAATTGGAGCCATCGACGCTGGCGCCTTTGGTAATCAGGAAGTTGGTGCAGGCCTGCGCCACGTAGAAAGCGGTGAGCAGGGCAATGAGAATAAGGTGTTTGATGGTTTTCATAGATTATTATTATTTGGTGCAAAGGTAATGAAAAAGCCGAGCTTTCCATTAATTTTTGTTATCTTTGCGAAAAATTTGAATGATGCAATCAACAATACCCTTAGCGGAACGCCTGCGCCCGACTACGTTGGACGACTATATCGGCCAGAAGCATATCATCGGTGAGAATGCCGTGCTACGCCGTGCCATCGAGACAGGGCGTGTGCCTTCCATGATCTTTTGGGGCCCGCCGGGCGTGGGCAAGACCACTTTGGCCTTCATCATCTCCAAGCAGGTCAAACGGCAGTTCTTCCAGCTCAGCGCGGTAAGCAGTGGCGTGAAGGAAGTGCGTGATGTCATCGATAGGGCAAGGATGGCTCCCGAGGCACCTATATTATTTATAGATGAGATCCACCGTTTCAGCAAGTCGCAGCAGGACTCGTTGTTGGGTGCTGTTGAGAAGGGCCTCGTCACCCTCATCGGTGCCACCACAGAAAATCCCAGCTTCGAGGTCATTTCGCCTTTGCTGTCACGCTGTCAGGTCTATGTGCTCAAGTCGTTGGAGAAAGAGGACTTGGAGATTCTTATGGCGAAGGCCGTGAAGGCGTTGGAATATGATTTCGGCAAGAAAATCACCGTCAAGGAGCCTGAGGCACTGATGCAGATTAGTGGCGGTGACGGGCGTAAGCTATTGAACGCTATAGAACTTGTCGTCACCTCTTTGAATGACCTCGACGAGACCGCCAAAGAATTGGTCATCACCAACCAGTTTACCACCGATTGCATCCAGAGCAACCTCGTGAAATACGACAAGCAGGGAGAGATGCACTACGACATCATCTCCGCTTTCATCAAGTCGATGCGTGGCAGCGACCCCAACGCGGCTCTCTATTATCTTGCCCGCATGATAGAGGCAGGTGAGGACCCCTTGTTTATTGCAAGGAGGATGCTTATCCTTGCCTCAGAGGACATCGGCAATGCAAACCCCAATGCCTTGCTGCTTGCCAACGCTTGCTTCGATGCGGTGAACAAGATAGGCTGGCCTGAGAGCCGCATCATCCTCTCGCAGACGGTCACCTATCTGGCCTCGTCACCAAAAAGTAATGCCGCTGTGGCCGCCATTGACGCGGCGCAGGCCCTTGTGCGTCAGACTGGCGATTTGTCAGTGCCCTTGCATCTCCGCAACGCCCCGACGAAATTGATGAAAGACCTTGGTTATCACGATGGTTACAAATACGCCCACGCCTATGAAGGCAACTTCGTGGACCAGGAATTCATGCCTGCCGAAATATCTGGCACGGTTTTGTATGAACCCCAAGACAACCCTCGCGAACGCGAATTGCGTAAATACCTTCGCGACAAATGGAAAGAAAAATATGGCTACTGAACAATCCAACGATACCAAATCCGTAACCATCTGGAATAAAGTCCTCGACACCAGCCTTCGCCTGCCTTTCGTGAAGGTGAACCGCGACGAGTTCCTCTCCAAGGAATTGTCGAAGTTCTGCACTCCCATGGAGGTGATGACGGCCTTGGACGACAGCCCTTTGAAGGTGCTGAGCAAGAAAGAAATCGATAAGATCGCCAACCAGTGCATCAGCTACCACCTCACCATGGTGTGTGGCACCTCGGCCTTGATGGGCCTGCCGGGCGGCTGGTGGATGGCGGGCGCTATCCCTGCTGATATCACCCAGTTCTACGGTCATATCCTCTCGTTGATGCAGAAGCTCATCTACCTCTATGGCTGGCCTGCCCTGACGAATGTCAACAAACAACTTGATGACGAGTCGCTCAATATCATGACGCTCTTTGTTGGCGCGATGATGGGCAACAAACTGGCGGTGGAGGCCTTGACGAAGGTCGTGGGCCAAGTGTCGAAAAGTGCGGGAATAAAAATCTCGGAAACTGTGATGGCGCAGTATGCCATCAAGATAGCACAATGGATTGGCATTAATATGACGAAAGAAGGGTTTGCCAAGGGGGTGGGGAAGGTGATACCATTGGTCGGTGCGCCTATCTCGGCCACCATCACCTATTATACCTTCCGTCCCATGGCGCGGCGTCTCAAGAAACACCTTGACGAGCTATACGATATGCGACACTGAATCTCAGGGTTGCTGAGCTTGTCGAAGCACCCGTACTAGCGCTTCAACTCTTTTCCGCTCATAGATCCCATTCTCCCCACAACCCTCCGCAGGGATGACATGAGCGGAGCAACTCTCAACTTTCAACTCTAAACTCACATTCAAACATCTCATGCAGTTGTTGGTCAGGAGTCTGCAGGATGGCCTTGTAATTCATCTTTTTCTCCTTCATGAGCCATGTGGTGTACTCATCGACGAAAGTCTTGATGTCCGACTGTCCCATCTTGATGTAGATGAGGTTGAGTTTTGCCTTGGCTTCGGTCTCGTTGAGGCCATCGTTGGCCATAATCATGGCGGTAAGTTTATCCATTGCTTTTCCCATAGTGGTCGATTTTTTTTTGTTTTAGAGTGCAAATTTAGGTCAAAAAACCACTATTGTCAAGATTTTTTTCAAAAAAATGTTATTTTTCTTCAAAAAAAGCTTGCATTTTTAAAAAAATGTCTATTTTTGCAGCGGTTCTTATCATTAAGACCTGCGACCGTATCAAGTGGTCGCAAGTAAAAGGTTTCATAAATTTTGGTTTTTGGTTCTTGAAAACCCCGGCGTTGGCTGGGGTTTTCTTGATATATTACATTCCTTTTATCTTAGTGTCAACAAGCAAACATTCTCCACATGCTGCGTGTGCGGGAACATGTCGACGGGTTGCACCGCCATGACTTTGTAGGCTGTATCCAACAACTGCAGATCGCGCGCCTGTGTGGCAGGGTTGCAGCTGACATACACGATTTTTTGGGCTCTGATCTTCAACAGTTGCTCCACCACTTTCTCGGCCATGCCCGCACGGGGCGGGTCGGTGACGATGAGGTCGGGATGGCCGTTAGTTTCTATGAAGTCGTCGGTGAACACCTTGGCCATGTCGCCAGCATAGAACACGCAGTTGGTGATGCCGTTGAGCTCGGCATTTACCTTGGCATCTTCGATGGCGGCTTCCACATACTCGATGCCAACGACCTTCTTGACGAAGCGTGAGAAATACTGGGCGATGGTGCCCGTTCCCGTATAGAGGTCGTACATCAACTCATCGCCCTGCACCTCAGCAAGGTCGAAGGCGGTTTTGTAGAGCCGCTCGGCTTGGTAGACGTTGGTCTGGAAGAACGACACAGGTCCGATGCGGAACTTTAGGTCGTCGTGGCCTGGGCGCGGTGAGGCCATGGTCTCGATGAGGTAAGGATCGCCTTTGAGGCATTCGAACGGCAGGTCGTTGATGATATCGTTCAGTTTCGGATTAATGACGAGCAGCAGCGACACGATTTGCGGGAAGGCCATCTCCAAGGCGGGCATCAGTTCGTGGCGCACGATGGCGTTGTCCTCGCCAACGACAAGAATCACCATGAACTCGCCCTTTGAGTTGCATCGAATGACGAGGTTGCGCAGTAGGCCCTCGTGGCCGCGGAAGTTATAATAGGGCAGGTGGCGTTCCATCGTAAAGCGCCTGACGAAAAGGCGGATGTCGTTGGACGGGTCGGCCTGCAGGTGGCATTTTTCAATGTCGACGACGCGGTCGAAGAGTTGGGGCAGGTGGAAACCGAGGCCCTTGCAGGCATCTTCGTCATGAGTGCCGGTGGGAGCACCGTCAGTGAGCCACTTGCGGTTTGAGAGATCGAGATCGGAAGAGCGGTTCAGCAGGAATGCCGAGACCGATCT
>CALEMB010000180.1 GCA_937902805.1 uncultured Bacteroidales bacterium | reverse complement strand
GATCTACACTCTTTCCCTACACGACGCTCTTCCGATCTCGATCTTGAGGTCGTGGACCATTACGCTTGGATGACCACTACCGAGTTCACCGACATGGTGGCCATCTCGCAGATGACACCAGGGCCCATATCCATCAACTTGGCGACCTATGTGGGCTACAACACTGCAGGCTTTGGCGGCTCGTTGTTGGCTTCGTTTGCGCTTTGCCTGCCTTCCGTGATTATGGTGTATCTCATCATCAGGCTGTTCATGAGCAAGAAAAGCAACGCATTGATGGAAAACACCTTAAAAGGACTGAAGCCTGCCATCGCGGGACTCATCTTCGCTGCCGGTCTCTCCATGATGAACGCGCAAAACTTCCCCGACTTCGGTCGCGGACAATACAATATCAGCGTCATCATCTGCGTGCTGGTGTTCGTGGCCTCGTATTTCTTCAAGGCGAATCCGATACTATTGATTGTGCTGTCGGGGATGGTGGGGTTTTTTGCGTATTGAGAAACCTAAAAGTCGCCATCCACAATATTGGCAATGACTTTTTCATTTACCGCTGCGAGACTTCAGGTAGGTGCCGTAGTCCTCGGCTGCCAAATTCGGGAAACTGCTTTCTTCAAGCGGCGGATAGTCTTTCAATCTTTCAGCCAACTCTTCGTCTGTAAGACTTCCATGACGGTATTGCGCACGACGGGAAAGCCCGTTGACCTGTGCCAAAAGCCACATTTCAACTTGTTGCTGAAGCCAGGTTTGAAACGACTCATTTATCTGCAAGGTGCGTTCTGCCTGCATGACCAAACTCTCGTCCAACGAAATAGGATAGGTACACATTTTGTCGCGTTTTGTTTTTGCAAAGATACACAAATTCGGAAATATAGCCATGTTTTTCCAAAATAAGACAATAACGCACACAAAAATCATCCTCGCTCTTCGTAGTTTCCTTTGAAGAGCGAGGATGGTTCAAATCACACCATTTCACATAAAGGAGAGTTCTCTTATACCCCACCACTAGTATTTGGCAAAATCACTTAAATTATCATCTTATCTACCACTGGCCACCGGACGCACAGAAAATCCATAATTACGACCTTCGGACCAGATTTCATATGAGTCATAATGAACATATAAACGATATGCACATGTAGGTCTTTCTGTGTCAAGTATACTTGACCAATACCCTCCACCACCATCAATACCATCTTCACATCCATATTCAACATCAGGGAAAAAAAGTAAATTCCCATTAAAACCCGTAAATAAGACTCCTTCTGTCCCGTGATATTTTGTATGACACCAAGAACACTCTGAAAAGAGTTCAGATAATTCGTTTTTTGTCGGCATTCTCCACCCTTCTCCCCACAAAACCGTTGCAACATCATCTGATGCGACAAGCTTCGTCAAATAATCAGTAAAACCATTGACACCATATTCCGCATTAGTACAATACTTATTCAAATAACCATTCCATCCATCTCCACCTTGTGCAAACTTATAGTTATTCCAAGAATACGAACCCTTGGTTCTGGTTTCTCCCCAAGAATAATGATCGCCTTCTTCTTTTGGATTATCAGCCCCAACATTACAAGTCGCCCACAATGTTCCACTGGGCAATCCCAAATCAACGTATGAGTGACCGTTCAATTCACCAGATGCCGTTACTTTTTCTTTCTGGCACCCAAACAGCAATGATAATCCAAAGATTGACGACACAAATACAATCAAAAAATTTTTCTTCATTACACAATACCCTTAATCCGTGTCGGGCACAACTTCTTAGTTTAATAATGATTATTTTTTGACTTAATTCTTTATTATCAATTGGCTGAATTGGCCAAGGTGTTCACAAAGTTTTTCGCGCCTGACTGCATCCTCGAAAAATCACTGCCCAAAGACGTTGTGCAGTCCAAGACCAACATAATCAATGCGCTACTTTTATCCTCAGTAACATTGCTCGAACTGCCGGGAGAGAACTCCGTTTCCTTATCCCAATTGCCATTCGAGGTCTGTTTCCATAGTTTAATCCTATCCATATCCGTCTGCGAAACAGGCTCACCATTCGTATAGGCAAGATTATCAAACTTGAAGCGATAGTAAACCCCTTGCGACACAGAAGACAAAGTAGTCGCTCCTTGGGCGAAGCCATGATAACTGACATTCTGCAAGTTCCTACCAGATGAAGTCCGTTTGTATGTTGCTTCAATGTATTTTGAAGAACTCGTAGCACTATTCACATTATCGAAAGTAAAACGAATCAATTGACCGTCGTCATATCCTCCAGGGACATCCACAGCAAGGCTCGTTGTCGTCGTTACCGAGTAAAGTGCCTCGGCAATGTCTTTAAACCGCTGCAAGGCCTCTGTCATGTTCGAGACTTCAAACACATTATTTGAACTACTTGCCAACTTTTGCAGATTTAGAGAAAACGCCTGATTATCGGTTACATCATTGCCTTTCAAGCCAATCGAATAAGCCGTTATGCTTTTGCCATGAACCTTATCGTTCATAATCATGTTGTGCAGGGCTTCACGATAGGCAGAAATGCTTCCATAGTTTTCAGGGTCTGTCTGGCTTGTGGCTGTAGAGACATTGTCCAAGCCATCGGTAAAGGTAACCAAGGCAACATTCTTCAACTTTGGAGGTTCTGCAAATGACTTCAACTTCTTCAATGCCATATAGTCGGCATAATAAAGTCCTGTTCCCATCCCAGGTGCCAAGCCGTCAATAAAATCGGTAAATGTCCAACTGGTTGAACTGTTCAACAACTTGATTTCCTTGGTGTAGAGTTCTTGGTTAAACCCAATAATACCCAAATAGACACCTTCGGTTGTTGGAGAAGTTCCTCCGCTATTTCCTCCTCCATTACCACCATTATTGTTACCGCCATTGTTCGGGTCTTTCGTACACCCTGCGGCAATGACTACCGCCACCGATAGCATTATGGCTGCTATAGCCTTCTTGAATCTGTTCATATTGGATTAGTTTAAAGTGATTTCTTTTGTTTTTCCCCGGCTGGCTCCTAAGCCGAATTGGTCAGTATGTTCCCGAAAACACAAAAGAAAAAGCGCGGGAGTCAAAACTATTGCTCATCCCGCTACTCAGGCTCTCGCATTGCCTATCAGTCTAGAATAAGCAATGCAGAAGCCCACGCTATGTTATATACAAAATAGTATACACAAACAATTGGACATCGACCATTGCGTTATCTTGAGACTGATTACAGGAATTTGCGAGATTCGAGTAGCCGCAGATAAAACGTCAGTTCAACGTCTTTCCATTATGTCTGCCGTCCACTTCATTGGGGATGGCAGTGCAAAAATAGGAATAATTTGGATAAATATTAAACTTTGGACGATTTTTTCAAACCACAAGCACCACAAAAAAGCATGAACTCAGCTAAAAGTATGCTTTTTTAGGCACTTTTAGCTGAGTTGATAAAACATTTACAACTGATTTACAATTCTTTGAATCATCTCGAGGTCCAAGGTAACCATAGCCGCCAAAGCCTCAACAAGTACCACAGCTCTCGGCAAGGCGCACACATCATGCCGCCCTTCGATGGCGATTTCACAAGGCTCCCCTGCCCTGTTTACCGTTTGCTGAGGTTGGGCTATACTCGGTATCGGCTTGAACGCCACGCGGAAAACTACATCGTTGCCGTTGGTGACACCTCCTTGTATGCCGCCAGAATGGTTGGTCAAAGTCGTAATATTGACACGAGACTCGGGACTGCGGGACTCGGGACTTGTCTCACGTCTCGCGTCTCTTAGTCCCGCGTCCATTTTATTAATAAAGGTATCGTTGGCTTCAGAGCCTTTCATCTTCGCCAAAGCGAAGCCGTCACCAATTTCGAAGCCTTTCACGGCAGGGAGGCTAAACATAGCATGCGCTAACTCAGCTGAGAACTTATTGAACATCGGTTCACCCAAACCCGTAGGAACACCAACAATATGGCATTCCACAATGCCACCTACGGTATCACTCTCTTTTCGAGCTTGTTCTGCATCACCCACAGCGGTCACTTCTGCCGTAATCGTGACACCTCTGTCTTTCAAGATCTGCTTGGCGATAGCACCCGCCACCACGATGGGCAAAGTGGTTCTTGCCGAAGCCCTTCCGCCACCACGCCAATCCCGAATACCGTATTTTTGTACGTAGGTGAAATCGGCATGAGAAGGGCGATAGACATCCTTCAACGGCTCATAATCCTCTGACTTGCAGTCCTCATTGCGTACCATGAAAGCTATCGGTGTCCCCAAGGTAACCCCATCAAGCAAGCCTGAAAGCCACTCGATTTTGTCGGATTCCTTGCGCTGGGAAGCGGTTACGGTTTGTGCCGTCTTACGCCTACTTAACTCCTTGTCAATGAAATCGAAATCCAATTTCAGCTGTGAGGGGCAGCCATCAATGACACCGCCAATGGCCGTACCGTGCGACTCTCCGAAAGTAGTGAGCCTGAAAAGATGTCCTATTGTGTTCATTGCGAGATCG
>CALEMB010000179.1 GCA_937902805.1 uncultured Bacteroidales bacterium | reverse complement strand
AAAAATATTTTTCCAAAAGTCGGGCTGCGTGTCCGACTTTTTTGTATTATTGCATTTTTATAGAAAACGAGCGACTTAGCTATTTATCCCTATTTGTCAACTATTTTATTTTATTAAAAATCAAAGATTTAAAAACATGTCAAAGATAAAGAGAACACTGATTATCCTATTTGTTATGGTGGGATTGTCCTCATGCGAGGTGCTGAACCAAGTGGCACAGGTGGCTAACTTCGTCAACTGCACCTTTAATTTCGACAGCGTCAACCAAATCAATATGCTAGGCATCAATTTGAACAAAGGCATGACAAAAACCGATCTGAATGCGACGCAGTTGCTCAACCTCGCCAACGCCCTGATGAAAAGGGAACTTCCCGTGAGTTTCAATGTCAATGTCGGTGTCAACAATCCCAACAGCATCGCTGCCGCCATGGCCAAGATGGATTACATTCTGACATTAAACGGCAAACAAGTCATCAGCACTACGATGAACAACGGCATTAGTGTTCCCGCCAATTCAAATAGTGTGGTTTCGATTCCCATTACCACCGACCTCTTCCAGTTGTTCAGCGGCGAATCAGCAGATGCCATCCTCAATTTGGCCTTCAAATTGGCCGGTGCCAACAGCGACCCTGTCAACGTTGGATTAAAAGTGAAGCCCTACATCAGTATCAACGGGCAACAACTTGCTTATCCCGACTTCATTACCATGAACAAAGTCCTGAACTAACCCAACCCTCTTTTAGGAAATGACGGATTTTAGAGAAAGACGTTTTAGCATCGACCCTGGGAAAGGGAAGAAAATGGACGGTTGCCCTTACTCCAATTATGAAGACGGGCGCGACGTTAAAGAATACATCATCCCACCCAAAGGTTACATTTTCAAGGGATTCCATTTCGACTCAGACGCCAGTAACCAAATATACGACGGCAAGCTCATCGCTATATACGAGAAAGAGCCTTTCAACCAAAAAGTGATGGCTAACCTTTGGAAATTCATCTTGGCTTTTGCCATCATTGCCGTCATCGCCCTCATCGTCATCTTGGCTGCAGGCGTGTTCAAAGATCCTAGTCCCAAGCCGAATCGTCCTGCCAAAGAACCTGCAACCGCAGTGCAAACCCAAGAGCCCGAGCCGATTGTGGTTATTGACTCCGCCACTACCGAGACGGAAACCGTTGATACCTCGAGCGAAACTATTGAGACAGAACCCGAAGTGACCGAGGTCCAAGAAGAAACAACACAACCACAACCTGTCGCCGACGACCCCAATGTGCAGTTCAAGCAAGCATTCTGGGCTTTAATCCACCAGCGTACCATCATGATGGATCCATACGACACGCTGTTCAAAGAATACAAGAACAAGGTGGAAGGCGAAGAATACGATTACCTGCGCTTTACCATCCTGAAAGACTACAACACCTTCAAGGAATGGTACCTCAAGCTCCACAAAGTCCCTGTCGCTGAGTTGGAAAACATCAACACCATCAATGACTTGAAGAACAAACTCAAAAAAATTGAATAACAACAAATTATAATCTTCAAAACAATTCAAATATGTTAAGAAACAACTTCATCAAACGCCACAACGGCCCCACCGCATCGGATGCTGAAAAGATGCTCAAGGTCATCGGCGTGAAATCGCAAGAACAACTTATCGACGAAATCATCGCTCCCGAAATCCGTCTGCCGAAAGACCTCAATATCGGCGAAGGCATGAGCGAATACGAAGTCATCAGCCACCTTAAGGCCTTAGGTGCCAAAAACAAGCAGTTCCGCACCTACATCGGTTTGGGTTACTACAACACCATCACCCCTGGTGTCATCATGCGCAACATCCTTGAGAACCCAGGCTGGTACACCTCTTATACCCCTTACCAAGCTGAAATTTCGCAAGGCCGTCTCGAAGCCCTCGTGAACTTCCAGACCGTCATCAGCGACCTCACCGCCATGCCTTTGGCCAACGCTTCCTTGCTCGACGAAGGCACAGCCGCTGCCGAGGCCATGCTGATGTTCTGGCACGCCCGTAGCCGCGCCCAAGTGAAGGCCGGTGTGAAGAAGTTCTTCGTCGCCAACGACGTGTTCCCGCAGAGCATTGAAGTCATCAAGACCCGTGCCCACTTCCAGGGCATCGAGGTCGTGGTGGACGACGTCAACAATTTCGATTGCGGTGAAGAATACTTCGGCATCCTGCTCCAGTGCCCCAACCAATTCGGTGAAATCGTTGACAACCGCGCCAAGGTTGCCGCATGGAAAGAAAAAGGCATGCAAGTGGCCGTCGCCGCTGACCTGCTCAGCCTCACCCTCATCACGCCTCCAGGCGAATGGGGCGCTGACGTGGTCTTAGGTTCCAACCAGCGTTTTGGTCTGCCGATGGGATTCGGTGGTCCTCATGCCGGTTATTTCGCCACCACTGAAGCTTACAAGCGCGAGATGCCTGGCCGTATCATCGGTATTAGCGTGGATGCCCTTGGCAATCCTGCCTTCCGTCTGGCTCTACAAACCCGTGAGCAACATATCAAGCGCGAAAAAGCCACGTCAAACATTTGCACGGCTCAGGCTCTGTTGGCCATCATGTCAGGCTTCTATGCCCTGTATCACGGTCCAGAGGGCTTGATTGAAATCGCTCATCATATCAACTGCCTCGCTGGCAAGCTGAGCTCTGAACTGGCTAAACTAGGCGTGAAGCAACTCAACAAACACTTCTTCGACACCCTATTGTTCGAACTGCCTGAAGGCGCTTGCACTTGCAAAGTGAAGGAAGTTGCAGAGAAACACTGCATGAACTTCCGTATTATCGACAAGCAACATTTTGGCATCAGCCTCGACGAGACTACCGCTCGCGAAGACATCAACGAAATCGGCCAAGTCGTCGCCGAAGCCCTTGGCAAACAGCATGAAGAGCTGGTCTGCGACCCAAACTGCCAGAAGTTCAGCGGTATCCCGACTGAGATGCAGCGTACCTCCAAGTTCATGCAGGCCCCGATGTTCTTCAAATACCGCAGCGAGACCGACATGATGCGTTACATGAAGAAGCTCGAGAACCGCGACCTTAGCCTCAACCGCTGCATGATCCCGCTGGGTTCCTGCACCATGAAGCTGAATCCCGCCACTTCGATGTATGCCCTCAGCTGGCCTGAGTTCGGTAACATCCACCCCTTCGTCCCTGCTGACCAGGTGGAAGGCTACCTCGAACTTATCAACGAGATGGAGAAAGACCTCTGCGAGATCACGGGCTTCAAGGGCATGAGCTTCATGCCTAACTCGGGTGCCAGCGGCGAATATGCCGGTCTGCTCACCATTCGCCGTTACCAAGAAGCCAATGGTCAGGGTCACCGCAACATCTGCTTGATCCCTGCTTCAGCCCATGGCACCAACCCCGCTTCAGCCGCCATGGCTGGCATGCAGGTGGTGGTGGTCGCTTGCGATGAGCACGGCAACATCAACCTTGAGGACGCTAAAGCTAAAGCTGAACAATACAAGGATAACCTGGCCGCCTTCATGGTCACCTATCCTTCCACTCACGGCATCTATGAGGATGGCATCCGCACCCTCGTGAAACTCGTCCACGACAATGGTGGTCAAGTCTACATGGACGGTGCCAATATGAATGCCCAGGTCGGTCTGACCAGCCCTGGTTTCATCGGTGCCGACGTCTGCCACCTCAACCTGCACAAGACCTTCGCCATCCCGCACGGCGGTGGCGGTCCTGGCGTTGGTCCTATAGGCGTGGCCGAACACCTGAAGCCCTACCTGCCTTCGCACATCCTGTTCCATTGCGGTGGCGACAAGCAGGAAGGCGCCGTGTCAGCCGCTCCGTTTGGTAGCGCTCAGATCCTTACCATCACCTATTGCTACATCAAGATGCTGGGCGGTGAAGGCCTGAAGAAAGCTACCATGGGTGCCATCATGAATGCCAACTATCTGAAGGAACGTTTGCAGGACTACTACCCGATTCTGTATACTGGCAACCACGGTCATGTGGCCCACGAGATGATTCTCGATATCAATGGCATCAATAAGACTGTTGGTGTGGCTGCCATCGACATCGCCAAGCGTTTGATGGACTTCGGCTTCCACGCTCCTACCGTGGCCTTCCCAGTCCACGAGACTTTGATGGTGGAACCCACTGAGAGCGAGCCCATTGCTGAGCTTGACCGCTTCGTTGAAGCCATGATCCAGATCCGCAAGGAAATCAAGGACATCGAGGACGGCAAGGCCGAGAAGGGCAACAACATCATCTCGCATGCGCCTTACACCGCTGAGATGCTGATGGCCAACGACTGGAACTTCCCCTTCACCCGTGAAGAGGCTGGCTTCCCGATGAAGAGCGACGTCCAGGACAAATACTTCCCGCACGTCACCCGCATCGACGATGCTTATGGCGACAGGAATTTGGTATGTAAATTCTAATCCTTTGTAGAGACGGTGTGCACACCGTCTCTACTATCTAAACGAAAAGATCGAGATCGGAAGAGCG
>CALEMB010000178.1 GCA_937902805.1 uncultured Bacteroidales bacterium | reverse complement strand
ACAACGACTTCGGATGGGCGCATCTGCCGAAGTCATTCATGAACCAGAACACCGTATTCCTGCTTATCACCGCCATGGCTGCAAACTTCTACCGATACATCGTGGCATTGCCGCTCATGGCCGTCCTCTTTGGAATCAAGGCCACAGACAGAGTCAAGAGTTTTCTGTTCAGATTCATCGCCGTCCCTGCCAAGTGGATCAGAACGGCACGACAATACAAACTCAACATCTACTCCAACAAACCATACAACATAATTTGGGAGCACGGATAGATTAACACTCTTCATTGATGCTTAGGTCAAAGCCTCTCGACCTTACGGGGTAAGGGGAAGGTGTCTGCATACAAGTCAAGCTCAAGCGTTTCTAAGCCCAGAGTCAGACAGAATCA
Organism: uncultured Bacteroidales bacterium; assembly: GCA_937902805.1. Lineage (GTDB taxonomy): Bacteria > Bacteroidota > Bacteroidia > Bacteroidales > F082 > Limimorpha. Next base: position 2,935 of record CALEMB010000178.1, on the reverse strand, counting down.
TCATAAGCAAGGACTAAATCAGACAATCGAAAAATTATCTGCGGATTTTAGGTATTACAAAATGTTTTTCGGCAAAATGTCTTTCTACCGTTTACAGAGTCAATAGTTATAGAGTCACAAGCTGATGTAAAAGGAGGTTAAAAAACAAAAAGCACTCGGTCATTCGACATAAAATGACTACCTTTGTAGCCAAATCGTGTGAGACATGGAGTGGATAAACAATCTGCTTTTTAATCCATCGGCTATGCAGACCGTAGTGGTACTGTCGCTGATTTGTGCCTTGGGGCTTGCCTTGGGCAAGATTCGGGTCATGGGTATAAGCCTTGGCGTGGCATTCGTATTTTTTGTTGGTATCCTAGCAGGTCATTTCGGTTTTGAAGTAGATTCCAGGATGCTTGACTATGCCCAAAGTTTCGGTTTGATTCTGTTTGTCTATTGTCTCGGCCTGAGCGTGGGTCCCGGTTTCTTCGGTTCGCTGGCCCACGAGGGTGTTACACTCAACCTGTGGGGGCTGGCCGTCATTCTCATCGGCACGGCGATGGCAGTCTGTCTCTGTCCGCTTACAGGCATCAGTATGCCTGACATGGCGGGACTGCTCTGTGGAGCTACCACCAATACACCTGCACTGGGTGCTGCCCAGCAGACACTGTCACAGCTGGGCATCCCCCACAGTGGGACGGCCCTCGGTTGTGCCGTCACCTATCCGTTGGGTGTGGTAGGTGTCATCCTCGCCATCCTGTTTATGCGCAAATTTTTCGTACGCCCTGCCGACCTGATGCCCAGAAGTATCAGTGAAGAGAACGAGACCTACATTGCCCGGTTCAACGTGGTTAATCCCGCCATCGTTGGCAAGAGTCTGGAAGAGATTGCGACGATGACTCACTTGCGGTTTATCATCTCGCGTATCTGGCGCGGTGACGAAGTCATCGTGCCCAAGTCGACAACCCAACTACAGTTGGACGACCGCCTAATGGTAGTCACCAAAAAGGAAGATGCCTCAATGCTCGAAATCCTAATAGGCCTGCATGTGGAAGAGCCGGAAGACTGGAACAGCGAGAAGGTGGACTGGAATGCACTCGATAACAAGATGGAGAGCCGCGTGGTAGTGCTCACCAAACCGATACTCAACGGCAGGCGACTTGGCAGTCTGAAGATACGCCACACTTACCGTGTCAACATTAGCCGTATCACACGTGGTGACATCAAGTTGCTGGCCACGCCAGACCTGCGGTTGCAGTATGGTGACCGTCTTCACATCGTGGGTGACCCCAAGTCCGTCGATGCCGTTGAGGCTTTCTTCGGCAACAGCGTTCAGAGCCTAAACGAGCCCAACCTGGCCGCTATTTTCATTGGCATCATCCTCGGACTTGCCCTGGGCAGTCTCCCGCTCCAGTTGCCTGGCATGAGCATTCCGGTCAGGCTGGGCATCGCAGGAGGCCCCATCGTGGTAGGTATCATCGTGGGAGCTTTTGGGCCGCGGTTTCACCTCATCACCTACACTACCCGCAGTGCCTCGCTGATGCTCCGTAAGTTGGGGCTCTCGCTCTATCTGGCCTCTCTTGGTCTGGATAGTGGCGCACAGTTTTTCGAGACGGTCATAAGACCAGAAGGTATCCTCTGGATTTGCATAGGCTTTGCACTCACTGTTGTGCCTGTGCTATTGGTGGGCATGGCTGCCCTGCGGAGCCACAAGTTCGACTACGGCACCATCTGCGGCATCCTTAGCGGAAGTATGGCCAATCCGATGGCTTTGGCATATGTCAACGACACCATTGAGGGCGACAGTCCTTCCGTCAGTTATGCCACGGTCTATCCTTTGGGCATGTTCGCCAGAGTTATTCTCGTGCAGATGTTACTTATGATTGCGGGCGGCTGAATTAAAAGATAGACTCTTCGGTCTCAGAGGTCAGCAGTTCCAGTGCCTTCATGCCCATGACGGAGTTACCCTTTATGTTAAGCCGGGGGCTCCAGGTGGCTACGGCATAGTGCAGCGGATGGATGGCCGCTATGCCGCCTCCCACGCCGCTCTTGCCCGGCAAGCCTACGCGATAAGAGAATTCTCCGGCTTCGTCATAGAATCCGCAGGTCTGCATGATGGCATTTATGCGTTTCACCTGCGACGAGGTGAGCGACACGCCGCCATAGTTGAATGGTTGCCGATGGTTGGCAAAGGGCAGGAAGGCGTGGGCCAACTCGTGGCACGACATCTCTACGGAGCACATCAGGAAGTAGAATTCTAGTACACGGGTAATGTCACCCCGAATGTTGCCGTGGTATTTCAGCAGGTTGGCAATGGCTGCGTTCAGGTAGCCGCAACTTTGTTCACTCTGTGCCACACGGCGGTTGAACCCCACGGTGCTGCTGCCACTGAGGCTCCTGACAAAGGTCAGAAACTGTTCCTCGGGGCGGCTCAGCGTAGAGAGCAGCACGTCGGCCATGACGATAGCACCGGCGTTGATGAACGGATTGCGGGGAATGCCGTGTTCATATTCCAGCTGTACCAGCGAATTGAACGCATTACCGGAAGGCTCCTTACCCATGCGCTGCCACAGGCGGTCAGCCTCCTGGCTGAGGCACATGGCTAGGGCAAACACCTTGCTGATGCTCTGCAGCGAGAAGCGGGTGCGCGTGTTGCCTTGCTCGTAGACATTCCCGTCGAGCGTCAGCAGGCACAGGCCAAACTGATTGGCATCTACTTCTGCCAGCACGGGAATATAGTCAGCCTGCCTCCCTTCATTGGCGAAGGGCAGGCAGGCTGTGTACACCTTATCTATAATCTGTCCGTAGTCCATCACTTAAAATCATCAATGACATGGCAAAGGTACAACAAAAATCTGAGAAAATCAGCGCTTTTGGCGGAATATTTTTCGTTTTGGACAGATTTGACCGTATTCTGTCCTCTGTAATCGACTCCCACCTGGGACTTCGCAGTAAG
>CALEMB010000177.1 GCA_937902805.1 uncultured Bacteroidales bacterium | reverse complement strand
CGATCTATTCTCGCAGTAATAATGAAGTTAGTTTCAAACGTAGGTAAAACTATATTATTGATGTTATATGTATAAGCGCCAGGCAGCATTGCATAGTCTGCGTTGTTGAAGTTGAAATAGAGAGTTCTGGACCCTTCAAAAGCAGGGTCATAGTAATAAGAGTTATCAGTAACCACTATCCGGGAGTTCTCGCAGTCGTATCGTGCGGAAACATTGAGTATGTATTGTACCAAAATTGTTTTAGAAGCATAATGACAATTATCACATTCATCGTTGGTTGTGGCCTCTATGACATGGTACCCGACGGTGGTGTATTCCACTCTGAACATCGTTGAGGAAAGTTGTGTGATTTGTGCATTCTCATCATCGGTTGTGATAATCCATTCGCACCCGACATCCTCCAACTCAATTCTCACCACAGCACCGCAAACATCAGTTATCATTGTGGATTGTTCGCAATCGTCCAATATCTTCTTGCACACCTTATTATCGCATCCTGTCAGGTTGTTTGTAATGGTCAGACAGTATTCTCCTGTTCCGATAATCGGGCATGTCATTGTTGTAGAAACGGGCGTACCGTCGTATGTCCAGGAATATGAGTAAGGGCTTGTCGCAGTGTTCTCGCTGTCATAATTCATTTCCCGTGAGAGGATGTTCCCATTTCTCACTATTACGAAACTGGGCTTGCGTATGATGTGAATTAAAGACGTTGCGTGAAGATTATTGCAGAAATGGGTGTTGTCATTTGTATTGTAGGTGAGGTCAATGGGAATATTCCCGGCTTGAGTGAAAGTGTGGCTTATAGGATTCGAAGAACCAATATTTATTCCACCCACTTTCCATGACTCCGCCTCGAAGGAGGTGCCACAGTTGGCACATGTTGCTGTTAGCGTTACCGCTTCCCCTTGGCAAGATGAGGCAGGATTAATGGTTACGACAGCATTATTCTCTCCCACCACGACATTATAGGCTACCGAATCTTTCAGTCCGTAGCAATAATGTCTTACAAGGGACAGGACGAATGGCGCATATATGCCATTTTCCATTGTGTTGACAATGACATCCACCGATGCCTCCGTTTTGTCACCAATGACGCTTGCGCGGTTTTCTGGCTGCACCTTCCATTCATAGAACACATTGTCCTGTAGGGGTGCATCGAGATGCATTATGGATTGAGGACAGGCATATAACGTTTCGGGTACTATACTCGCAAGCTCGAAGGCTGTCACAGTATGGACGGCAGCCTCCGACCTGCACCCCGTGCGGTTGTCGACGGTAAACACATTGACATTACACACCTCGTCGCCGTATGGGACTGTGAAAATATTGTTAGAAATGGGCGTCAAGGTTGCCTGTGAACATGGCGCTGCCCATTCCAGATGGCAGCCCTCGCCCACACCAGCTCCACTGCTAATAGTCAGGTCAAGTGAATTGTTGCGGCACACGATGTGTTTGCCCTCTATCATGCCCACGCTTATTGCCTCCGGGGGAGCATTGACCTCGACATAGTATACGGCCTCGTTGCAATAATTATCGCTTGAGGCGGTGATGGTGTAGGTACCAGTCTCTAAAAACTGGTATGAGAGGGTGTTGCCATCCGATGTCTGACTTATGCCGGAAGGGGAAAGTATCTTCCATTGTAGAATACCATCCGGCTCATTGGTGCTGTAGGTATATGAACTATTGAGACATACAATTTTCTCTCCATTGATGACAAGTCTTGGCAACACATGGATGGTGTCCACTTGGGAGGTAAACCCCACACAACCCAGAAAATCGCAGCCATAGTTGACGGTGATAGTATATACACCGTTGGAATCGAAGGTGATGATTCGCTCGTTTATGTTGTCGCCGTTGACTATCGTCACGCCGGTCGAGGGCTGTACTGTCCAGTCGTAATAAGTGCTGCCCCACAATGGAAGACTGTATTTGAAGAATTCTCCCTGGCAGAGTTCTTTCTTTCCCATTATGCCGATGTTATCGGATATTATGGGTATCTTTACGGACATAATACTGTTGCACACATTCTCATCGCAAAATGCACCGTCGAGTCCGATTGTCCCATAACCGCTGGCTGGATTGTCCCACAGCACCTCAACGGATGGAGTGCCCTGGCCTGTCGTGATGACACCCCCATCTACAATCCAGACGTAAGGACTACATGCAACGTTGAGAGCCGTGTATTTTGCTGCCGTTCCCCCACAAACAGTGCCATAACATGACAATTCAAGATTTTTTCCGTCCTTGAGTTTGATGCGGAATGTCTCGGTGGTATCACACCCACAGAACGAAGTCAGAATGTGTTTCACTATCATTTCTGTGTTTATGTCTTCAAGCGTGTAATTTCGAGTGCTCTCAGTGCTAATGCTGCTTTCCCACAGGAAACCCGTAGCAATGGTCTGGACGTTCACGCTGTTGTCGATGAATTCCACAGAGCCGCCTTTGCATATTTCGATTATTTTGTCACCATTTTCGTCAATGTAATAGCTTGGCAGAGTTTGCGTGTTGAGGTCAGGTTTACTGATAAGGACGACGTTCCTTGTCAGTGTGCATTCGCTGCCGTCTGAAAGGGTAACCGTTATCTGCAATTGTCCGAAATCGCCATTGCCCCATTTGATGGTTACGCTTTCACCATTGTCGTTCGAAGTTATATCACCGCCTATTGCAGTCCACAGGTAACTTTCCATTTCTGTTCCGGTGGGATGGTCGGTCAGTGCGGTGTACGTCACCTCATCACCCTTGCAGGCAGCTATGGCGTCTGCATAGTTGTTTTCTTCTGTCAGCAGTTGCGGATAAAACTGATCAAGGTAAGATGTGAGGTCACATTCCTGCTGGGGGCCGAGAATTGTCACCATGCAGTTTTGCTGGATTTGATTTGTGTCGCTGCTTGTAATGGGTATCGTGGAACAAATTGCTTGTATCGGCACCAGCGAGAGCAACAAGGTTAGTGTAATGATAATCTTTTTCATGCTTAGGGTTATTTTTTAATAATTTTCTTTGTGGATGTGCCATCAGATGTTACTATTTTCAAAAAATAAATGCCATCATTCAGGCCGTTTATTTCGATTACCGACTGACCGTTCAGGGAAGATCCTCTCTTGACAAGAACGGCTTCTCCCTTGACGTTGTAAAGCACCATATCAGATATGTTTTTCCCTGCCTTTACCATTATTTTGTCGGATGCAGGATTGGGGTATACGGAAATGTCTTTATTCTCAATGCCGGCGATATTCACATCATGATTTGTGTTTGTGTCTCCCCAAGGATGCAGCAGCGTGGTGTCGTTGAACAACGTGATATAAACATTGCTGCAGCCGGATGC
>CALEMB010000176.1 GCA_937902805.1 uncultured Bacteroidales bacterium | reverse complement strand
TCGAAGTCCACGTCGATATCGGGCAACGAGATACGGTCGGGATTGAGGAAACGCTCAAACAGCAAGTCGTATTTCAACGGGTCCAAATCGGTGATTTTCAAGCAATACGCCACCACAGAACCAGCTGCTGAGCCACGCCCTGGACCGACGGAAACGTTCAACTCCTCACGAGCCGCACGAATGTAGTCGCTCACGATAAGGAAGTAGCCCGGGAAACCCATGGTCTTCATCACGTGAAGTTCAAACTTGATGCGTTCAATCTGCTCTTCTGTGAGGTTCTCTCCATAACGCTTATGAGCACCATCCCAGGTCAGTTTAGCCAAATAATCGGCTTCAAGTTTGATACGGTACAGCCTATCGTAGCCGCCCATTTTCTTGACCTTCTTTTCGGCATCTTCCTGACTCATAATGACGTTGCCATGCTCGTCACGGGTAAACTCATTGAAAAGGTCTTCTTCCGTAAATTTCTGACGATATTCCTCTTCCGTGCCAAAGTCCTCAGGAATGGGGAATTTCGGCATAATCGGATCGGAGTCAATGCTATAGGTCTCAACTTTGTCAACGATTTCTTGCGTGTTCTCCAAAGCAAACGGCACATCAGAGAAGATGCGACCCATTTCTTCAGGCGTCTTCAGCCATTCCTGCTTGGTGTAGTGCATTCTTGAAGGATCGTCCAAATCTTTTCCTGTACCGAGACAGATAAGGCGGTCGTGCGCTTCGCCATGTTCCTCTTCCACAAAGTGCACGTCGTTGGTGGCAATGACTTTGATGTCGTATTTCTTCGCCAAATCCAACAGGATTTTGTTGACCTCTTTTTGGCGTTCGTAGACTTCGGTGTCACCACCAGGCTTGTCTGTTTTATGGCGTTGTATTTCAAGGTAATAATCATTACCAAAAAGGTTCTTGAACCACTGAATGGACTCTTCCGCGCCCTTAAAATCAGCGTTCATAATCTTCTGAGGCACCTCGCCGCCGAGGCAGGCCGAAGTACAAATCAGGCCTTCGTGGTACTTTTCCAAAAGGCTGTGGTCGATACGCGGATTGTAATAGAAACCATCCGTATAGGCGATAGAGCTCAACTTGCAGAGGCTATGGTAGCCCGTCTTGTTCTTGGCCAATAAAATAAGGTGCCAGCCACGGTCCTGACGGCCGTCGCGTTTGTCGATGCTGACAGGCGCGCAATAGGTCTCGATGCCATAAATCGGCTTGAAAAACTGTTTATTCAGTTTTTCGATTTGTTCTTGAGCGGCAATCTTTTCCTCATCGGTAGATTCAGGATTTGCGATAATGCCCTGTTGCTCCTTGATGGCATCCTTTACTTTACCGTTTTCCTTGTTCACCGTGTCAGCAAAGTCCTTGATACCGAACATATTACCATGGTCAGTGAGGGCAAGGCTGTACATACCGTTTTTCTTGCACTTTGCCACCAAATCAGGCACCTTCGACATACCGTCGAGCATGGAATAATGCGAGTGGACATGCAGATGGGTGAAATGCTGCGGCAAATAATCGCCCATTTCCGGCACTTCTTCTGCTTCTTCCTCTTCTACGATAGGCTCAAAGGTGATGCCAGCGGGTTGAATCATCTCAGGATTGGCGGCCTTGAAGTCCTCGATAAACTGGGCATCAACGCCTAAATCATTGGCATCCAATATGCCACGACGCACCAGTTCAAGGAATACTCGAGCGGTGGCTTCCACATCGGCAGCGGCATTGTGGGCATCACCGAACTTCTCGCCAAAGAGAATCTGGTGAAACTCTTCCAATCGTGGCAGCTTGAATTTGCCACCTTTGCCACCGGGTAATTGGCAGAACTCGGCTGTCTTCTCGGTGCAGGTATCCACACACTGCCAGTTGGGCAGCGGGTTCTCCCCTCTCTTGCGCAGGAACTCGCAGCCAAGGATATGAAGGTCAAAGTCAATGTTATGGCCGACGAAACGCGTCACCTTCGATGCCGACTGCAGGAAAATGTCAAGCACCTCGTTGAGCGGCTTGCCGTGTTCGGTGGCGTATTTGGTGGAGATATGGTGCACCATCTTGGCATCGATGGGGATCTCAAAGCCTTCGGGTATAATAATATAGTTGTGGTTTTCAACAAAGCGGCCCTTGTCATCGTGGACTTGCCATGCGAGTTGCACCATGCGTGGCCAGTTGTCGAAGTCGGTCAGCGGCGCGTTATAGTTTTTGGGTAGGCCTGTGGTCTCGGTATCGAATACTAGAAACATAATTAGTTGAGAGATTAGAGTTTAGAGTTGAGAGTCTGTTGAGAGTTTAGAGTTGAAAGTTGGGCGATTATCGCTCAATTTTCAGCGTTCAAAGATAAGGCGTTTTTGGGAATGGGACAAGGAGAAAAAGTAGATTTTTTCGCAAAAACACCTCTTTTTTCGGAATCCAAAGGTAACTCCCTCTTTTACAAAATCTCTCTCGCAATCCAAGCGCAAGCCTCGGCATCAGCCAAAGCATGGTGGTGGTTGACTAAATCGAAACCGCAAGCCGCTGCCACGGTATGGAGTTGGTGGTTGGGCAACATCTTCCCGAAATGCTTGCGCGAAGCTCGACAAGTACAATAAAACTGGTAGTCAGGATAGTCCATCTGGTAGCAACGCATCACGGCTTTCAGACAGCCTTCGTCAAAGGGGCTATTGTGCGCCACCAAAGGCAAGCCCTCGATAAGCGGCTCTATCAGCCGCCAAACATACGGAAACACAGGTGCATCTTCTGTATCCTCCTTGGTGATTCCGTGGACCATAGTGTTCCAATAGAGGTAATAATTCGGCTCTGGTTGAATGAGAGAATAGAACGAGTCCACGAACTCTCCTTCCCTAACAATCACCACACCCACGCTACACACGCTGGTGCGCTCGTTGTTGGCGGTCTCAAAGTCTATTGCGGCGAAGGTGTTCATTTCTGTTTACTTTTCTTCTTCCGGCTCCACGTGGATAGAGATGTGCGTCTCCTCACCGTAGCGTTCCTTGAGCAAACGTTCCATCTCGGTGGCTTTGTCGTGGGCTTCCTTTAACGGAATATTGCCATCCATGAGAATGTGCATTTCTATGGCGTAATGGTTGCCGATACGGCGGGTGCAGAGTTCGTGAGGCTCAGTGACTCCAGGCACACGCTTCACGATGTCCAAAATCTCATTCTCCACCTCCTCGGGCAACGAATGTTCCATCAGCTCGCCCATGCCATTTTTGAGCAGGTCGATAGCGACCTTGACTATCAAAGCACCAACGACAATGGAGGCAATCGGGTCAAGCACGGCCCAACGCTCACCCAAAAGGATAGCGCCACCGATGCCGATGGTCGTGCCGATAGACGACAAAGCATCGCTACGATGGTGCCAAGCATTGGCTTTCATGGCCTGTGAGTCCAGTTGCTCGGCCTTGCGTTTGGTATATTGGAAGGTGAGTTCTTTCAACAAGATGGAAACCAGCGCGGCAATCAAGGCCAACCATCCCGGCTGGATCAAGGAGCCGCCTTTGGCCCAAAAAGCGATTTTCTTGGCTCCGTCGACGAAGATGCCCACTGCGACAGCGAAGAGCGCAATGCCGATGAGGGTGGTCGCCAAAGTCTCAAACTTGCCGTGGCCGTAGTCGTGCGACTTGTCCTTGGGCTTGTGGCTGATACGCACGAAAGCCAATACAATGATATCGGTGGCGAAGTCCGACACCGAATGGACCGCGTCGGCAATCATGGCGGAGCTGTGGCCGACGATGCCCGCCACGAACTTGAACACCACAAGCACCACGTTGACCACGCTGCCTAAAAGGGTCACCTTATAGATTTCTTTTTCCCTGTTCATTGCGTTTTCTTATCCGTTAGAATCATGAACAAAATCGCGAAGAGAATCAACGCCACGCCTATGGCCACATTGAGCGTGAAAGGCTCATTGAAAACTAGCGTCCCAATGAAGATGGCTGTCAGGGGTTCAAGGATGCCGAGGACGGAGGTCTTGGTGGCGCCAACCGCCTTTGTGGCAGCAGCAAGTGTGATAGTGGCAATGGCAGTGGGCAGCACAGCCAAGCCCAACACATTCAGCCAACTGACCGTATCGGGGACGGCGTTGAGTTTCACACCGAAACCCGACAAAGCGAACAACATCAGCGAGCCGATGAAAAAACAATAAAAGGTAAGTGTGAGGTTGGGTAAGGCTTTGATTTGCTTGCTTTGATTCACGATTACAATAAAAAATGTGTAGCACAATCCCGAGGCCACCACAAGGGCAATGCCACGCCAATCGATGAAGCCTCCTCCACCTTGGAGCGAAAGCAAAACGGCACCCGCCACGCCCGCAAAGATGGAAACCCAAGTCTGCCACGTCGGGAACTGACCAAGGAACATCATGATCAAAGCCACCATAATGGGATAAATATAGAGAATGCTCGTGGCGATGCCCGAAGGAATGTATTTGTAGGCCTCAAACAGGGTAATGCTACAACCTGTGAACAACACACCCAAAATAGCCATAAGCCCAAACTGCTTCCATGTGATGCGAATCTGCTTCTTCGCCACCAACATGAAAGCCAACATTAATAATGTAGCCACGCCATAACGATAAAACAGCAAGGAATTGACGTCCAGTCCTTTGTTGATGACTGGAACTCCAAACAGCGGATTCATTCCGTAGGTAATGCCGGAAATGACACCCGCCAGATAGCCCCAATGTATGCTGTTCTTTTTGTCCATAGCCAAAGATAAAACGGCTGCAAAAATAGGAATTTGTTTCGCTGTTTTCGGAAAAACATAAAGTTTTCCATTTTGTGCTTGACAATCACTTTCTTTTTGTATATTTGCAGAGTGAATAACTTCTTAACATCAATTAAACCTTAAAACTATGAAAAAGACATTATTACTTGTGGCTTTTGCAGCCTTACTGATGGTTGGTTTCTCTTCCTGCAAAAAACTCATGTGCAGATGTGTCGCTACGGGACCTGAAGACAGAGTTGAAACCATTTTGAACAAACACATTAACGACTGCGTGGAAATTGCCGACGAAGGCGGCACCATTCACGATTCTGGTGTCACTGTAACTTGCTCCTACTAATTGGTCCTGAAAAGACATTTGCAGCAAAATTTCTTGTCAATCGGGTTGCCAATCCGATAAAAAGTTGTACTTTTGCAGCCGAAACCTCGGGTAGGTTTTAGTTAATTCATTAAAAATCAACTTAAAACATTAAATTATGCCTGCAAAGATTAGATTGCAAAGA
>CALEMB010000175.1 GCA_937902805.1 uncultured Bacteroidales bacterium | reverse complement strand
ATATCGGTCTCGGCATTCCTGCTGAACCGCTCTTCCGATCTCGATCTCACGAAATACGACGCCAGTTTCATGGACCGCATCCGTGAATACATGAAAGATGGCAAACTTGACTCCGCAAAGGCCTTATGCCGTGGCAACTCCACCCCTATCTCCAGGATGATTGAAAAAGGTTTGTCTCGCATCGGCCGTCCTTTGGGCGACATCAATTCGGCCATCGAAAACGTGGGCAACCTTGAAGTGGCGCAGTTGGAACGTGGTGTCAACATCCTCGCCATGATTGCCAGTGCCGCCCCGATGATCGGTTTCTTGGGCACTGTGATTGGCATGATTCGCGCCTTTTACGATATGTCGATGGCGGGCAACAACCTTGATATCACCACACTATCAAACGGCATCTATACGGCCATGGTGACCACCGTTGGCGGTCTGATTGTCGGTATCATTGCCTATTTCTTCCACGCTATTCTCTCGACCAAAATCCAAAAGGTCGTCAACCTGCTCGAAGCCAAGGCTACCGAGTTTATGGATGTCTTGAACGAACCCGCATAAAATCAGCGCATTATGGCCATTAAATCAAGAAATAAGGTCGAACCCACATTCAACTCCTCGTCTATGTCGGACTTGGTGTTTCTGCTGCTGATTTTCTTCATGCTGACTTCGACATTGGTCGCCCCTAATGCCATCAAGCTCATGCTGCCATCGAGCAACAGTAAGACTATGGCCAAACAAACTGTCACGGTCTATGTCAATGAGCAGCATCAGTATTTCGTAAATGAGACCCCCTCCGACGAAGCCCAACTCACCGACCTCATCAACGCCAGCATCGGAAGTGACAACCAAGCTACGGTAGTGCTGCGTTCGGACAAGAGCGTCCCTGTGCAATACATCGTCAACGTGATTGACGCTGTCAACGACATCAACAACGCCACTGGCAACAACCATAAGGTCATCTTGGCCACCGCGCCAAAGAAATAGGAGGCACCATGGACAACAAAGAAAAGAAAGACAAGGGCTTAGCCGCAGCGGGGACCATCATCGTCCACGCCCTGATTGTGCTTGTCTTGTTCCTTATGGCCTTTAGGACTCCGCTCCCGTTGCCTGGCGAAGAAGGCGTTGAGGTCGACTTGGGCATGATGAATCAAGGCATGGGCAACATCCAACCCGAGAAGCCTGCTATCCCTCAAGCCGCCCAACCTCAGCAAAAGCAAAGTAAAAGCAAGGAAGACATCGTCACGCAAAACGACGAAGAGGCTCCTGCCCTCGAGAAGCCCAAAAACACCAAGCCGAAACAGGAGAAACCCGCTGAACAGCCCAAACCCACCGTCAACAACAGAGCCATCTATCGTGGCAACAACAACCCACAGGCTGGCGGTTCGGAAGGCATCACGGGACAGCCTGGCGACCAAGGCAACCCGAATGGTTTGGCGGGCGTCAGACAATACGAAGGCAACGGTGGAAGAGGCAACGGCACGGGCTACGACCTCGGCGGTCGTGGTGCCAAGAGTCTTCACCGCCCCGATGATGATTTCAGCGAAGAAGGCAAAATTGTTGTTGACATTTGGGTTAATCGTGCCGGACAAGTAGTGCGCGCCGAAGTTGCTACCAAAGGCACCGATATCATCAACAGTGCAATGCGACAAAAGGCCGTTCAAGCCGCCAAACGCTCGACTTTCGCTGCCGACTCCGATGCCCCTGAAGAACAACATGGCACTATCACTTATACGTTTGTCATCAACCACTAATCTTATATGACGCGAGACTTCGAGACACGAGACGCGAGACTTTGGGACAAGGTCCCGTGTCCCGTAGTCCCGTGTCCCGAGTCTAATAATAATCGCCTATGAATTATTCCGATACGCTCGAATGGATGTTCAACAAACTGCCTATGTACCAACTCATTGGCGGTGCGGCCTATAAGGCTGACATGAACAACACCATCCAACTCCTTAACCTTTTGGACAACCCTCAAAACAACTTCAAGACGGTGCATGTGGCCGGCACCAACGGCAAAGGCTCCGTCTCGCACATGCTAGCCTCCGTGTTTCAGGAAGCGGGCTACAAGACTGGTCTTTACACCTCGCCCCACCTGCGCGACTTCCGCGAACGCATCCGCATCAACGGTGAGATGATTCCTGAGGAGAATGTGATGCAATTCATGGAGGCATATAAAGACAAGTTCGAGACGATGGGGCTATCTTTCTTCGAGATGACCGTAGGTATGGCTTTCGACTATTTCTCAAAGGAAAAGATTGACATCGCCATCGTCGAAGTGGGCATGGGTGGCCGTTTGGACTCCACCAACATCATCACACCAGAACTGAGCATCATCACAAACATCGACTTCGACCACATGAAGTTTTTGGGTGACACAAGGGCCAAAATCGCTTACGAAAAGGCGGGCATCATCAAACCAGGCATCCCTGTCGTCATTGGCGAAACCCATCCCGAGACCCAACAAGTCTTCATCGACAAGGCACAGGAATGCAACAGCCCCATCCTTTTCGCCGACCAGGTTTTCGACTGCGACAAAATCCATATCGAATCCTACACGGAGCAAAAGTATGACGTTTGGAAAAACAGCGAGCTTTACATGGAGGCCCTTGAAATCCCGCTGATGGGCAACTACCAGCAAAAGAACCTCACCACCGTGATGTGCGCCCTTGACCTGCTTCGCAACAAGTTTGACCTTTCGGAAGACATCATCCGCGACGGCATCGCCAAGGTGATTCGCAATACGCATCTCATGGGGCGCTGGCAGATCCTCTGCAAAGACCCGCTGACTATTGCAGACACGGGACATAACGTGGCTGGCATTAAGGAAGTGGTATTGCAACTAGCTGAGATGCAGTATAATAAACTACATTTCGTCCTTGGTATGGTCAACGACAAGGATATTGACAGTGTGTTACATCTCCTACCCCACAGCGCCGAATATTATTTCTGCAAGGCCGACATCCCCAGAGGTTTGGATGCCAACATCTTAGCGCAGAAAGCCTTTGACCTAGGCTTGCGTGGGCAGGTGTTTGAAAGTGTAAGCCACGCTTATCGTTCCGCCCTCAACAACGCGCATTTTGGCGACGTGGTCTTCATCGGCGGCAGCAATTTCACTGTGGCCGAGGTGGTGTAAAGAAATAATCCTTACCTTTGTCGAAAATCCAGCTCCCTTGTGAAAGGCAAATGGTTCCATATCGTTTTTGTCATGCTTGCGGCAGTCATGCTGTCGTCATGTTCTTTACGCCGTTTTGTCCCCGAAGGGAAATATCTGGTGAAAAGCAACAAGGTCGTCATTGAGGAAAAAGGCACTGAAATCGACAAGTCGGATGTGTCGAAATACATCTCCTTAAAACCTTACAAAAGTCCAATACGCACCAACATCCCCACTTGGCTTTATTACGAATCAGAACTCCATCCCAAGAGCAAAATATGGAAATGGCTGAACAAGCGTTTTGGCAAACAGCCCGTTTATTATGAGAAGTCGGAAGCCAACAACTCGTCGACCCAAATGATGCGCTACCTCGACAATGTGGGATATTTCGACTCGAAGGTAACCCATGAGGTAACATTCAAGGAGAAAAACAAAAAAGCCAAAGTCATCTATCACATCTATCCCACAAAACCCTATCGTGTCAAAGACATCAACTATGTCATCGAAGACAGTCTGGTGAGGACTTACATCATGCGTGACAGCACAGATTTCCCGCTCCATGTAGGAGACATCTACAACGCCTATTCGCTGGATGAGCAACGTGAAATCATCACTGAAAGGCTGAAGAACTCCGGCTATTACTTTTTCAACCGCGACCACATTTACTTCGAGGTGGACAGCAACTTCATGAATCACACCATGGACATCACCATGCGGCTGAAAAAGAGTGATTTGGCCTACAAGAAATACCGCATTCGCAACATCAGCGTCTATCCCGACTTCTCTGTCTTCAAGATGCGTAACAAACCCATCGACTCAGCCAAACTCACCACAGAATTTGGTCTGAGAAGGAAGTTTACCAACGAGTGGGACTTCTACTACTACGACAAGCCCAGGGTAAAGCCCCAGACCTTCTCTCGCGCCATCCATATTGCTGAGGGACTGCCCTACAACCAAAGAAGCGTCACAAGTACCTACAAAACGCTTAGTAATTACAAGCTGTTCAGCAATGTGAACATACAGTTCGACAGCGTGCCCAATGACAGTCTCAATCGCCTCGACTGCCGCATCACAATGCAGCAAAACGATATTCACTCGTTTACCATACAAGCCGAAGGCACCAACTCCGGCGGCGACTTGGGCATCAAAGGCAGCATCGCTTACACCAACAGAAACATTTTCCATGGTGCCGAGACCTTCCAACTCAGTCTGAGAGGAGGCTTGGAGATGCAAAAACTCCTTGATGCACAGGTAGCTGAAACTGGTCAGAAGATATTCACCGCCAGAGAAGCCGGCATTACAGCGAGCATCATTTTCCCAAAGTTCCTTAGTCCGTTCGCATTCAACGACATCGCCAGGGACTACATGCCGACGACTTCTGTATCTTTGGGATTCAACACACAAATCAGATACTACTACTCACGCTACATCACCACTGCCTCGTTTAGCTACGATTGGAAAGGCCTCAACCGCATCAGTAACACTTTTACACCTATCTACCTCAATGGTGTGAAGATTGCCAACATCAACCCCGCCTTCCAAGCCTACCTTGACACAGAAACGAGCCAAAGAAAAAAGGACCAATACAGCAGCCACTTACTGTTAGGCGCGCGCTATTCCTTCGTCTATTCCAGCCAACGCCTTAACCAAGAAGGCAGTTTCATCTACCTGCGCACCGATATTGAGACGAGCGGCAACCTGCTGTCCCTCTTCAACAAGACCAAACTCATAGGTGAACACGACGGACACCACGATATATTCGGCATCCGCTATGCGCAATATGTGAGGACCAGCGTCGATTTCCGCCAGCATTTTGACATAGGAAATGAATCGTGGCTGGTGTTCCGCGAATTCATGGGAGTCGGCGTGCCCTATGGCAACTCACGCGACCTGCCCTTCGAGCGCAGCTTCTACGGTGGCGGCTCCAACGGTCTGCGCGGTTGGCTGTACCGTACCGTCGGTCCTGGTGGCTATGTGCCCACAGACGAGGACCTCGAAAAAACCGGCGACATCCAGCTGGAAGTCAACGCTGAATACCGTTTCCCCATATATAACATCTTCAATGGTGCCTTCTT
>CALEMB010000174.1 GCA_937902805.1 uncultured Bacteroidales bacterium | reverse complement strand
TTTAAGTATTCTCTACCTCGCTCTAACCATACCTCTCCCTATAACTAAAGCCTTCCATCACTCATTCCAGTATCTGTTAGGGGGGTACTCCAGTATCTCCAATGGGGGTATCGGAGCCTTTGGCAACAACCATAGAAGGCTTTAGCGTAAGTGATAGAAGGCACTCCTGTTATAGGCGAACTTACTATGCACTCGGAAAAGCTCAATATATTTTGGCCAGAGTTGGGCGTGGATATAGTCGGCCTAATCTGAACAACAGGAGGAAGTTCTACCTTATGTATCCAATTTGTCAGACATCTGACAAATCTGGGCATCCCAATCTGCAAACTAATGGAATTTGTCAGACATCTGACAAATTGACTTGGTCACACATCTGTGAATTGGTAACTATAGATGACCAGCTTGAGAGAGAATTTTATGAGAAGGAATGTATCTCAGAAGGATGGACTATAAATGAATTGCATCGTCAGAAAGAGAGCGGACTCTTTATGCGTCTGGCTGTTAGCAAGGACATTGGCTATTTTGCTAAAGAGGAAAATGTGGAAGGAGATAATCCTCCTGTAGGTATCCTGCTCTGTACTCGCAAGGGCAAAAAGATGGTAGAATATGCCATTGCAGGAATGGATAACAACCTGTTTGTACCTACATGCTACAGTTGCCTGATAAGGCTACGCTCGAGAAGTTCCTATTGGACGAAATTGGAGACGGTTCTAAGTAGGTTCTGGGAGATGAATATCAATATTTAAGTAAATATAATAATGAGAGACAATAATTATTTAAAATATCAAGAACAGCTCGAAACTCCAATGTGGAATTCTTGCACATTTCGTCGTAGTTCATATTGTTCTATCATTTATTCAGTAGTTGTTCAATGGCGGCGACTACTGCACTCGGATTAGAGGGCCAGGGAGCACCGCCGGGGACGAGTCGCCCAGTGGTATCTACAAGTCGGTAGGTGGGGAAACCGCTCACCTCCAGATAACGCTCGATGGCGCTTTCCTGTGTTTTAGGCAAGTTGTAGTGAATGGCATTGTCGGTGTCGAGGTGGTTTTGGCGGATACAAGTGCGCCATGCCTCATCAGGACTGTTGTTGCAGAAATAGAGAAAGACGACGGGCTTGCCCTCCAGCATCTTCTTCAGGGCGGGTACATACTCCATTTGACCACGGCAGGGACCGCACCATGTACCCCACACATCCACATAGATGACATATCCCCGGAATGGAGCTATGATGTGCTCGAATAGTGCTTTCCCATCATTGATGTCCTTCAGTTCTTCTTCTGGCACTCGCAATGAGGCGGGAGAGCCTGCTTTTGGTTCCACCACCTCTTGACGCTCATTCTCGGCCAGGAAGTCTATGATACGTTGATTGGCGTTGTCGATGGCTTGGATGAGACGGGGATGATGAACCTCTTTGTGCGCCAGTTCCAATATACGCGGCGATGCGACGTGACTCTTTCCATTGATGTCCCTCATAATGGTTTGTGCTTTGAGTATTTCACAAGTTGTATCATCCAAGTCGAGCGAATTGAGGATGCTGATTTCAAGTGGAACATACTTCTCACTGATGTCCCAGTCCCAGTATTGCGCTATGAGTGGCTTGCCCGAAATGGGGATGATGTCGGACTGGAAGACATTGTACAGTGAAACGTCCGTGTTGCGATGGGTGCGTACTTCTTTCTCTATTTCTGCAAAGTTCTTCACCTTCTGCATTTCCTCGTCAGTCAGTTGCACCTTTCCTTCTTGGTGAAGCCGAAGCAGGAACACATCGGGGTCGGTCAACAACCGATCGCTTTTAATGTCTGTCAAGGTCGAGGTGTAGTAACCGATGTTTATTGAAAAGCCGTTGCGGCACATCAGCGGCACTTCTGAGCGCATCCATTGCAGCGCATTCAGTTGCTCTTCGGTCTTCCTCAACAGTTCCTCTTGGTCCTCACCTTGTGACGGCCAGCAGCATTTCAGAAGCATCGGATAACCGAATTGTCTCTGGATGTTGTCCTGATAGTAGGTGAGGAAACGGTGTGACAGGTTCGGACGAGTCATTATTAGTGAATCCATCCTTGTCTGGCACACTGTCATCCAATGACGTTGCTGGATGATTGTGCTGTCGATGGTCAATTCGTTTGTGTTTACGAACTTGGGATGGAAATCGCTGCCCATCAGTTCATTGTTGAAGCGGGCATATTTGCCACCCATCAAGTAAGTGCGCTGGTTCACATCGTCGATATAAAGCAAGAGCGTATCGTTGTTCTCCACTGCCAATCTTCCCCAAAAGGTGTGCTCCAACGGATGTTCAGACTCATTGTGGATGCCCATCAACGTAGGGCCATTAACTGGCATCCTTACCTCAAATCGCCCTTGCTCGTCAATTTTCGAGTGCTCTACTGTCTGCTTGTCATCAAACAGACGATGGATGTAAGAGACAAAATTCGCCTCCTTTTTTGTCGTATGGACACAAACACGAAGGGTAAAGTTACCCTCTTCGGCATTCATGCCACTCGGCCACGATGTATCATCCTTGGACGGATAGTCGGGCAGGAACTGTGTGGTCAGCACCGATGTCTTGTGTTTACTCCCGTCGATAATAGTGGCATTCTTCTTCAATCGCACTTCCTTTCGCTGTCCGTCCTTCGTCAGCACTACATGGTCTTTGCCCACTTCTGCGTAGTTCCAATATTCGCAGTCGTAGATGGCGTAGTCGTCGAACAGCCCGATGAGCCATTCGCCCGTCACCTCATCCCTCAGACAGAGGTCGATGCCTGATTTCACTTGCGCCTGTCCCGCCATTGCGACGAGGGCGAGAAGTATGGTGATGATGGCTTTCTTCATATCTTTGCTATTTATTCGTTGAGCGCTTTCTCCAATGCTTCTCTGATTGCTTCGAGGTTGAAACCAGAGAAAGAGGTGGTTCTTTCCCCATTCGGAGCGAAGAAGGCGTAGGTGGGGTATCCCGTACCCTCCAACTGTTTGAATATGGCATCCAACTGCTCTTCGGTCAGGAAGTAATGCTCGCCAGAAATGTCAGCAATGTATTTTTTCCATTCCTCGTAATTCGAAGTAGGCGAGGTGAGATAGACATATACGATGTCCTTGTCGCTAAGTTCTTCTTTGAGCGGTTTCATCTTCTCATGCCCTAACTTACAGGGACCGCACCATGTGGCCCATATATCGATGAGTATGGTCTTCCCTTTGTATTTGTCGAGGATTGTTTGCAGGATGTCTTCGGGAACCACGTCTGTCATATCGAGGTAGTGGATGTTGTCGGCAAGCCCTTGTTTATTAGCTGTAACGGTCGCTTGATATTCGGCTACATATTTGTCGTAGAGGTCGGAAAGATTCTTGTCCTCGATGAGCGGTTTCTCCAATTGTTTGGAGTCAAGCACCTGTGGCAAATAGTAGCAATAGCGGGCAAGGTCGGCATTGAAGCCTCGTGTATTTGTCATTGCATAGTACTTGCTGGCATCCACAAAAGTGTTATAGAATGGTATATTTTTATTGTATAGATTTTGAGTGTAGTTGCGAAGCACATAGTCTGTAAACTCCTTTGTTTTGGACAGGGAATCTTGTTCGCCTTCAAACATGAATAACGGGGAATATGCGAATTGTATCAAATAATCTTTGATTGCCTTGCAATAGTTTGAATTCTTTACCCATTTGTCGTAGTTCTCCCGTTCTTCATCACAATATCTTATCAACGTCTGCACATCGTGAATGTCTTCCTTTTTAACGGTAGGTTTCTGAGGACCATTTTCTGTTTTCTTGTCAAAAGCTGACTGACGCCAATCTTTGCCAAACTTGGCGTAATAGCCTTTGGCACCTACAATCTTGCTATTGGCCCTGCTGTCATCGTGCAGCATATCAACAAGTACGGTCACTTCCTTACCAGGTGAAAGATATACACAACTCATTGAACTCCATGGAATGTTAACGATAACGATCCACACAATCTGAGGCAGGCAGATAGGGAGACTAAGACTGGCTTCACCATCATCATTCAGATTCGTGTAGATATCCATAGGCTTTGCAGGATTCTTCAAATCAACATATTGCACTTGGATATCCGTATTCATTCCCTTACGATAGTTCAACGACTTGAAATGAATGGTGGCTGGCGTAGCGTCGAACTTCAGTTCCGCCAATCCTTCCTCGTCATCATCGGCCATGTATTCATTTGGAACTGAAGCGGGAGGAATCGTATAGTCTTTGTCGTGGATGCCAAACACCTTGTAGTCGCCTTTCGCCAAACCTTCCAAGAAGTCAAATTCCTTCGTGTCCAAAGGTAAGGGTTTGAAATAGAGAACGAAGTCTTTCCTTCCGCTATCGTCGAGAACAATGT
>CALEMB010000173.1 GCA_937902805.1 uncultured Bacteroidales bacterium | reverse complement strand
CGTCGACATGACCTGGAAGGCCTACTTTGTCGACGCTCTTGGTGCTATGGCGCTAGGTCTTTTTGCCTCGCTGCTCATCGGCACCATCTTCCAGACTTTGGGCGACAAGACGGGCATTGATGCCTTCGTCACCATAGCGAAATACGCCAAAGCCGCCACAGGAGCAGCTATCGCTGTCGCCATCGCTTATACTTTGGGTTGCAAAGGCTTGGTGCTTTTCAGCGCCATCGCTGTCGGCATTGCGGGCAACGAACTGGGTGGGCCAATGGGAGCCTACGTCGCCGTCATCGTCGCCATTGAATTGGGCAAGATGGTCTACAAGGAAACCCAAGTCGACATTCTCGTCACCCCTGCCGTCGTCATCATCTGCGGCGTGTTGATGGCTTATGCTGTCGGCGCGCCCATTCAAAAAGTGATGACCGCCCTCGGTGCTTTCATCGAAAACGCCACCACGATGCAGCCCTTCCTTATGGGTATCGTCGTCTCGGTGGTCATCGGCATGGTGCTCACGTTACCCATCAGTTCGGCAGCCATCTGCCTTGCTATCGGTTTGGGCGGGCTGGCGGGTGGTGCGGCTACTGCCGGATGCTGTGCCCAAATGATTGGCTTCGCCATCCTAAGTTTCAAGGAAAACCGCTGGGGCGGACTCGTCGCACAAGGACTCGGTACCTCCATGCTACAAATGGGCAACATCGTGAAGAACCCGCGCACTTGGATTCCCGTCCTGCTCACCGCCGCCATCACCGGCCCCATATCAACATGCGTCTTCCATCTTGAAAACATCCCCATCGGCTCCGGCATGGGTACCTGCGGTCTCGTAGGCCCCATTGGCATCTACACTGCTATGCCCGAAGGAGGCGCGAACATGTGGATTGGAATGGTCCTTGTGTGCTTCATCCTGCCCGCCGTACTAACTTGGCTCTTCGGTCTCATCTTCAGAAAGATAGGCTGGATTAAGGAAGGCGACCTCAAAATCGACTGCTGATGCCGAAAAGTCCTGCCAAACCGCTTACTCCTGATCAAGTTCTTGACAAGATGGCCAAGTATTGTGCCTATCAGGAACGTTGTGTCAAGGATGTGCGGGACAAACTGAAGACTTTCGACATTTCACAAGAAAACCGAGACAAAATTCTTGAATACCTATTGGATAACCGCTTCGCCAACGACGAACGCTTTGCCAAAAGCTTTGTTCGTGGCAAAATCAACCAAAGCGGCTGGGGACTGAACAAAATCCGTTTTCATCTCGCCCAAAAAGGCATCGCCAAAGACATCATCGACGAAGCCTTGGAGCAAACCGATGAGGAAGTCTATCGCCAACGGCTCATTGACATCCTGAACACGAAAGCCAAAACCGTGAAAGCGGAAAATGACTTCGAGAAAAAACGCAAACTAGCCGCCTACGCCATGCAGAAAGGTTTTGAAGCGGCTTTGGTTTGGGAGGTATTGAAAGACCTCGACATTTAATCCATGTTGAAATAACGCACCTGCTGCAATACGCCTTCAGGTACTGTTTCATTCTCGTCCAAGTGGAGCAGAAGTACTTTGTCCGTTGATGCCTTTTGCCCAATCACCAAAGCCTTGCTCTGCAATGCCCTCAATGCTTCATTCTGCGCAGTCTTTTCGGCGATGACTTGATCCACGCTCTTCTCACATTGCGAGACCATCTTGTCGGCTTGCCCGATGATTCTTCCGTAGGCGATGGCGTCTAAACCCAATCCGGGAAGCGCAAGCGAAGCGTTGGTCAACTCCAATCCCATCAACGACATTGATGACTTGATTGATTTTCCGTCAGCGATGATTCCCTCGTTTTCAGCGATTATAGAATTGATGGACAACTGATTACCGTGATCATCAACAAACGAAACCGCCTTGTAGCACACACCTTCGTCACCTTGCAGATAGGTTGTAGACAAAGCATAGGCCACGCCTGTACGCTTTTCATAATTCTTAGTAGCCTTCCAAATAGCATCGCAGTTCGTGAGATAATCGTCAATGTACTTGTTTCTTGAGAGTTTCGGCATCTCCCAAACTATTACCTCCTCCTTCTTGTTCTGTTTCTCCTTTTTCTGCTTCTTTTTAGGTTCCGAGGTGTTATTGGTAGCATTTTTCCCCTCATCCTTTTTTGGCGCGTTGTTGGCCTTTGAAGGCTCACGGTAAGGAACCTTGCTCAATGTCATGTCGTATAACACATATTGTCCTGAGCGCATGTCGCCGCACTCTAGCCAAAACATCAGTTGTTCACATTTGTATATCGGCACGGTATAGGTGGTTGGTGCCATGTCGTCAGTGAGCCATATTTCCCCTACCCTCACACGGTCAGCGAAGACATCCAGCTTGACGGGGGGATGCAATTCTCCACCAAACGTTTGTGCCATTGGATCGACATAGACGGACTTATTAGCCACTGTAAACGTACAGGTCTCATATTCCTTATAGACATTGAAGGCTGCCACCGACGATTGTTTGCCGTCTTCCATCAGATGGAGCACATTGCCAGCCTCATCCTTAACTCCTGCCGCCTTGCCGTCGATGGGTTTGCTTGTCCACGAGCTGGTGTTTACCGCAGGTGTGACACCTGTCAGGAACATCAGCACGGCATCGTCAAGCGTCACGTTCTCAAGGGATAAGGGGATATTGGCCTCCAGCATCACTCCTTTGTAGATCTTGCTTCCATCTTTCATTTGGAAAAACTCCCGTTGCGAGGATCCGTTCTTAAAGCAATCGTTGAAATCGAAGTTGGTGAGCGAGCTAAGATAACGTCCCACGTAGTGGAAATAGGGGCGTTTGCAGAGGTCAATGAGGTCTGCGGTTTCTGGGCAATCCGGCTTGGGGTGTACAAATAGGTTGTTAGCCACAACCGGCCCACGGTACAGAACGACGTCACCGATGCCGATATAGGTCTGCTTGCTTTTGCCGGTTCCAGGTTTGGCGAACGTCAGCGTGCGGCATTTCCCGATAGGCAGCTCGAAACGCTGGTTAGGCCACGTACAATGCACCTTTGCGTCAAGAATCAACTGGTCATCGGCATAAACCTGGATGTAGTCGTCATCGAAAACCCGATGTTGTGTCAATGTTCCCGCCGTAAAACTCACATAGTCAAACTCACCAGCAAGGTCGAACTTGTAATAAGCGCTGATGTTGCCATCAAAAAACTTCTCGCCCGAGGTCAATATAAAGCCCTCACTGAATTGTTCGCCACCCATCGAGAATGTGTAATAGTCGGACTCTCCATTGAAATAGGAGCTTTTGTAGTCCCTTATGCCTTTCACCGAATAAGGAGGGATGTTGGAAACCATCTTGCAGGGACTCGGCAAAATGGCAAGGCGATCCTTGGAGGCATTCACGATGCCTGGTGTGGGCACGGAAGCGTCGCCAACCGGATAAGCATAGATATCAACCACACCAAACACAATGCCTCCACCGAACTCAGAAACATCATCGATGCTATGGAACGAGATGACGTTGATTCCTTTCACGTCAAGCACCACTTGCTCAGCTAGATCTTTCTGGGTGACGTGTTTCTCGTAGAGTATCTTGCCATCGCCTTTCACAGTCAGCCAGGCCGCTGCACCGGAACTCTGGTTGTCGCGCGGGCCTACGACGAATGACAACTTGTCGTATTTCTGTTGCAACCAGAAGTATGCCCAGGCCGTATTATTGCCCGCAAGAGCTTGGTTGGCCGTGAACTCCAGTCCCGACGTATAGGTCACCCTGTTCAGGCTTATCTCATTGGTCTTATGGCAGCCTTCCACTTGCTTGCCCGTGATAGCGGCCACCCATCCGCTATGTCGAATGTAATGCGGGAAGAGCTGTTCCACCAGTTGTACTCTTTTCCCGTTATGGATGTTCTCTAGTGGCATCCGCGTCGGGACGGGTTGTTGCCCTGGTTTCCATAATTTCACGGCACCAAAGCCGAGGTTAGTCTCGCCATGCGGCAAGTCGAAGCGAATCTTGTCAACACCGCTGATGTCAACGGTATATTCTTTTGGCGCGTCGTGATTACGGATGACCTGATCGAAAATTTTTTCTTCATCGCCCTTGATGGTCAGAATGACATCACTGCCATCACCTCCAGAGTTGGGGCTGCATTTGCCCCCTGGACCCACCACGAAACTCAACTTCGAATAGGCCCCTTTCAGGCTGAATTCGACGTAACCAGTCTTGGTACCACTGATTAGCCCCCCCTTGCCCGAGTTGAGCGCGAAGCCTCCCTTGTAGTTGTAAATAGCGATTTTCAAATTTTGGGAGCCTTTGGTCGGGTAAGCTTCATAAAGGTACGAATCTGTTGGCTGATAGGAGTCGGTCAAATACGTCTGTGCATTTGCCAAGCCGTCGAGAACAAGCAACATGGAAATCAACAGCAAAAAACGGGAAATCTGTTTTTTCATGATATTCGATTTTTCTAATACTAAAAATGGGGTTAAAACGAAAACAAATAACACTTTGCATACTGCCAACGACGATTCATCAGGTCTTCCTTGGAAATCAGGAAGTTGAGCATTCCACAATCGTAGAAGCGCAGATTCCATTCGTCACTCTCATCGACTTGCAGGAGAGAGAGCATTCCGGGCATGGCCTCGCGCACCTCGTCGATGTATGGCATGCCGAGTAGACGGGTGCTGTATTCTGGCTCCGCCTCGTAAGTAAACGTAATGCTTTCAGCTGGCAAGCCGAAAGGCAATCCGTTTTCAAAAACGATTCTATGCGTGTGCAGTTTCTTGCAGTTAGGTGCATAAAGCACTTTGAAGTAAGGTGCATCCCATTCGCCCATGCCAGGAGACGAAATGGCATCAAGATTGCCGAGGAAATAGTCCAAAGCGGCAAAAAAATAAAGCATCCCTTCGTGTGGGAGCATGTTCTCTTTGTCGAAAGGGGCTATCTCGTCACAGCGTATCTGGCAGATGAACGTGAGTGGGTCTGTGTATTCATCACCGTCTTCGTTGACAGGGACTTCGGGGTAGTCAAGGCTGTCGGGCATGTCGGGGAAGCCCCACCATTTGCTTTTTCCGAATAGATCGACATCTGTTTTTTGTGTCGTTATCTTTATCATGATTTACAATTTCGCCAGAATTATTGAAACGTTGTCATAGCCTCCTGCTTCACATGCTTTTTCTTTCATCTTCTCGGCAAGACCTTCTTCCATACCTTCGGTGGTTATGCCTTCGGTGAGCAAGGCTTCTATCTCATCGTCGGTGAGCATGTCAGTGAGTCCGTCGGAACATATCAATACCACATCATCGTCGATAATCTTGTTAGTGATGTCGTCGGTGAGTATTTTGCCGGTGAGTCCGCCGCCAATGCAGTTGAGGAGTGCTTTGCTTGCCTGCGGATTGCCGGAGATGCCACGCTCAGTTTGGTCGGTGGTGAGTTGTCTCAAAATACCGCCACGGAATCGGTAGGTACGGCTGTCGCCCGCGTTGACGAGGTATATCTTGCCGTAGTGCCACACCATGCCAGTCAAGGTGCACCCCATGGGTTTTGATTGCCCTTGTTCGTAGGCCGCGTTGTTAAGTTTATAGGATATGTATTTGGCAGCCTCGTTGATGTCATCGCTGAACGTGTCGGGCTGAATCTCGTTCATTGAGAACTGCTCTTTCAGCTCGTCAAGAGTGATCTCGCTAGCTTCTTCACCTTTTTCGTGACCTCCCATGCCGTCGGAAACGAGCAGGTAGAAGACAGAGTTTTCCTGCACGTCAACAGTAAGGTTTATGGCATCATCGCGGAGGAAGATCCCTCCAATGGAAAGGGCATCTTCGTTATTTTCGCGCACCCTTCCTTTATCGCATATCGCTTGTATGTCTATCTTCATTGTACGTTGAAGTCTATGGTTGCTATAGTTAATTTATCGCCTATACGTATTGGGGTTTCGACACCAGGAGTGAGCCTCATGCCGTTGACAAATGTGCCATTGGTGGAACCGCTGTCGACAACCGTCCATCCTATTGCTGTTCGTGTGAATGCGCCATGCCTACCAGAGATGTATTTGCATGAGGCGAATTCAGGGTAGATGCCAGATGTGCGCCCGAACGGTCCTTCACGGAGTGGAAGTACCCAACCATTACCAATGATTTTGGTTGGTCCAGCTGGTGCACTTGCTCCACTTACCGCTGTGCGTTGCGGCACATCGTTGGGTTGTGGCTGCTGCACCACATTTTGTGGATTAGTATAGAACTGGGTCTGAGGCGATGTGTGGACGCCAGCTGTTGAAGGGTTGGGCTGCTGAGTTTGTTGAGGCGCAGGTTGAGGTTGAGCCTGAGGTTGAGCCGTGATGCCGTTTAGGTATTTCCTTCCGGGAACGAGGTCGTTGCCGCATACAGGACATTCGCGGGTGCGGTTGGGTTTGGGACGCTTGCAGTCGGGGCACCACATCAGTTCGGTGCCGCATTGGTCGCAGAAAGCGCTGTCGTCGGGTATCATGGCCCGACAATTTGGGCATTGTATCATAACACATCCTCCATTTTAATCGTTTTACGTTCTTCTGCCGTATGCGCACCGCCTTCTTCGGCAATACGCATGGCCAGGTTGCTTTTGACTTCGTCGAAGAGATTGCGGGCCTCACGGCCGTTGCCGAAGGTGCGGCCACGACTGTTGTAGAGCATCGTGAGTTTGCCGCGCACGGCGTTCTCGGCTATCGCGTCGAGGACGTAACCTCCTTTGCGTGCGTGAATCATGAAAATGTCGAACAGTTCTTCTGGCGTATAGTCCTCGAACACGATACGGTTCTGCTTGGGGAAACGCGACTCGAATCCACTGTTCTCGACCAAGAACTGCTGCATCTCGAAGGAATAGCCTGCGGCGATGCAAACGAACTTGCCTCGGTCATTCTCCAAACGGGCCACCAAAGTCTCCAATGCAACCTTGCCGTATCCATCGGTTAGCTGGTAGGCCTCATCGATGAAGAGGATTCCTCCAATCGCCGTATCGACTACATGTGAAGTGATAGCCTCCGTATCACCTTGGAAGCGACCTACAAGGTTGGCCTTGCCGACTTCCACGACGTTGGACGACGGGAGTGCGCCCATGGAATAGAGTATCTTACCCATGAGCCTTGCTACAGTGGTCTTGCCCGTACCAGGGTGGCCAAGGAAGAGATAGTGACCGAGCGGGATCTCGGGGCGGCGGTTTTCAACACGAGCACTCTCAATCTCGTTGTTGATGGTGTGGGCGAGCTTCGCAAGCGATGCTTTGACACCTCCGAGGCCGATAAGTTGGTTGAGTTCTTCGAGACATTTGTCGATGGACACCTTTTCAGGCTCCACGTAGGGTATATCGTCTGCGTAAGCGGTGTAAGCGGTCTGAAGGATCTCAGGAGTCCATTGGTCGTATGGCACGTTGGCAATACGATTGTTGATGTTTGTCTTGGTCTCTGCCACTTTCTTCATGGCCTCGCCAGCGTTGCCAAACTTTTCGTCTTTCATAGCCACCATGTTGCGGAACATGTGAAGAGCCTTCATGCGCACGGCATCGTCAGCAAGAGAGAAATTGTATTTCTTAGCCTTTGCCGCCCGCTCGTATATTTCGAGGAGTTCCTCAGCAGTATAGTCGTCAATGTGTATGGTGTGCGAGAAACGTCGCTTCAGGCCCGGGTTGGAGTTCATGAACGCTGACATCTCCTTGGGGTAGCCAGCGCAGACGACAACGAATTTGCCAGCCTCGTTCTCCATACGAGTCATGAGGGTCTGCACAGCCTTTTTGCCTTCCGAGCTGGTACTACGTCCTGCTTCGTCCATCGGTTCAAGGTCGTAGGCCTCGTCAAGGAAAAGCACGCCACCCATCGCTTCTGTGATGGCCGCGTCCATGAGTTTATCGGACTCGTTGATATACAAGCCAATAATGTCCTTTGGCACTTTCTCAGTAACCTTGTCGGTACTAGTGACACCTAAGGCCTTGAATATCTTGCCAAATATGCGCGCCACGGTACTCTTGCCAGTGCCTGGATTGCCAGTGAGGATGAAGTTGTATTTGGTGAGTCCTTCCTGCGCCATGCCCAACTCAATGAGATGCTTTTGCACGACAATCTCCTGGGCGATACGGCGAATGGCTTCCTTCACCGACTTCATTCCAACAAAGCCGTCGAGCTCTTTCATTACGTCTTCGACGGAAACCTCATGGGTGTCCGCCTCACCTACGATGTCGGCATAATTGAACTGGTTTTCGACAAAGCCAGGTTGCTGTTTGCGCAGACGGTGACGTTTCAGCGCCAAGTCAAAGGCGTTGCGTACCTCGCGGGCGTTGCCGAAAGTATCAGTGCGTCGCAGATACATCCTTTCGAAGACCTTGGGAAGCATTTCGTCGGCTTTGGCATCGAGGGTGAAAGTGGTGTCCTCGTCGTTGCGGATGAGCATCATACGGAACAATTGCTCCAGTTCTTTGGGGTTATAGTCGGGAAACTCTATTGTGACGTTGCAGCGCGACTTGATGCCATCATTCATTCGGACAAGTTTGTCCATGTCCTTGGAATATCCGGCAAGGATGCAGACGAATTCGCCCTTACGGTTTTCGAGAATGGGCAACAAGGTGTTGATGGCATCCATACCGAAGCCGCCGCCATCATCAGTGGCAAAAGCGTAAGCCTCATCGATGAAAAGCACACCGCCCATGGCTTTGTCAACAGTTGATTTCACGTTGAGTTCGGTATCTCCTACATGGTTGCCAATCATCTCTTTGGCCGACACTTCGACAAGTTGTCCCGTTGGCAGTGCGCCTATGGAATTGAGAATCTCTCCAAACTTGCGTGCAAAAGTGGTCTTACCCGTGCCAGGGTTGCCGGTGAAAATGAAATGGTCTTTCAGCAATTTCTCTGTCATACCTTTCTCTCTTCTTTGCTTGACGTTACTCACTATGGCCCTGATCTCATCCTTCACGCTTTGCAAGCCGATGTAATTGTCCAATTCCCTGAATATCTGTTCCTCGGTCTTGGGGACGAATATTTTATCGTCATCAATGTCGATGGCTTCAATGATGTCGCTGTTGCGCAACTTAGCACTGATACACAAGTCGTTGGCTACTTTCTCAGCGAGGCGTCCATTGACGTAGGTTAGTTCTTTCTGGCGCATATACCATGCGAAGTTGGCGCGCAGCTTGGGCAATGCGTCGTCGTTAACCTCCATGTGTTTCTCTTTCTTTAACAAGGCCATTGTCAGACTGATAAGGTCATCGATGGAGAAGGAGTCCAACTTGAAACGGAACTCAAAGAGGCCTGCAGCATCTTTGTTGTTTTCAAGGAAGTTGGTCATGTCGTTGTAGTCACCATTCAATATAACGATGGGGGCCTGGCCGTTTTTCATTTTGTCGAATAACTTGTCGAGTTCGCCCACTCGGTCGGCCTTGGCAGTGGGTAGCAATTTCTGGGCGTTATTGACAACCAGTATCCCATTTTTCAGGGCGGAAATGTTCTCGTCGAATTTGCCAAGGAACTCGTTCCATTCTGAGGCTGGAACCTCCCTGACTGGTTTGTCGGTGAGGCCGGCTTTGACCATCATGTCAGCGATGTTCATGGACATGTAGTGCCTACCCGTCCCAGCATCGCCCATAACAAGGCAATCGAGGCCTACATGGTTACCCATCGAGGCGAGTTGCTTCGCCACTTTCAGTGTCTTGGTCAGTTTGTCGAACTCGGCCTGCATAGTCTTCTTGCCGATGATGCCTATCTCATCGGCAACTGTTATCTTCTCACCGCAGAAGCGACAGAACTTCGCCTCGTCGCGGTTTGTCTTGTGGCATTTTTCACAGGTTTTCATGACTTAACATAAAATGTTTTTAAAATATCACTTCTTCCGTCGCCTCAGCCTCATTTTTCTGAGTCGAGGTTTCCTGGCTACTGTTGTTCTTGTTGGACGACGGTTTGGTATTATTGCTTTTTGGCTTTGTTTCCTTTTGGGCAGGTGCTTTCTCTCCGGCGTGTTTAGCTTCGGGGTCGAACATCTTCTTCAGTGTCTTTTCACCCACCACACCATCAGCTGTCAGCTTGTTGTCCTTTTGGAAAGCTTTCACGGCGGTGCGTGTGGCATCATCGAAGGTGTCAGACACCTCGCCCTCAAAATAGCCCAACTGCTTGAGACGTTTCTGCATGGCTGTCACGGCCTCACCCTTGCTGCCTTTTTGGAGATTCTTAGTAATCATGGGCATGGCAATGGTTTCATCAACATCAGCCACTTTTTCATCGACTTGATCCCAACCTAAGGTGTGCGCTATTTTTTGCATGAACGGGTTCTGTGTTTCACTTCCCCCTCGCGGAAGGAGCAGACTGAAACTCCATAGCAGTATCGAGGCTCCGATAAATATTAGGACATACAGACGACGTTTTGTGAGGTCGTGTTTCCACGCGTCGATGTAAGTGTCGTCAACCATGCCGTTAAGTGATGAGTCAAACTCGTCCTCGTCACTGTAGGCATAATAGAGCGGTTCGAGTATGTATTCCTCAAACCCGGGCTTGTCGAACTTGCGTGCTTTCTTGGCGTATTCGCTCTTGTTGAAAACGGTTAGGATGGTGAATGTAATCAGTGCCCCCAACACGACGACCAAGTAGAAGTACAAGATGAATTGCCCAAGGAACTTCACCAAGAAGAAGAGCGCGACAGCTCCCACAACACCTATTATAATTGGTGTTAAGCAGCCATCGGTATCAAGGATGAAATATAGTATGGCTCCAACGACAAGTCCTACCGGCCAGATCCAGTTCTCCAACTTAATACCTGAAGTATCGATGGTGGGATGCATGATGATGTTCACCACAAGCACTATGGCGAGGGCGGTGAGGGGTAATACGCCCAAAAGCAGCGACAAGAGGTATTGTGTCGCGTTGCGTCGACTCTGCTTGCCTATCTTGCCCTTGCCCTCGCTGACGATGCGCTTTGCTTCTTCATGGGCCTCCTCGAAACGCTGTACGGCAGTATCGTCAGGGTCAATCTTGCTGACATCCTCAAGGTATTCGTGCAGGAGTTTCTCGTAGGTGAATTGCGGCTTAAGATTGACCTTGGGATTTTCGTGATGCTGCACTGCAAGCCAGCCCCGCAAGCCGCGTTCCTCATATTCTTTCTTTAGGGTCTTTTTTGAGAACTTAAACAGCTCCCTCACCGTGGTTATATCGGCATCCTCGTCTTCGAGATGATAGACAGGGTCAATACCAAAGCCTTTGATGACCCTCATCCACGCCACTTGCTGGAGATACTCCTCGTCTTTGGGTCCGGCTTTCTTTTGGTTGTCTTCGTTATAAATGTCGAGGCAGGATTCCAACCAGCTCAATTGTTTTGCAAAACGTGCCCCTTTGGTCTGCATGAAGTCGGCAAGATAGTTATCACCATCTTTTTCTGGTTCCGTGAAGTTGAGGGCTATGCCCATCACTGTATTCAAGGTTGTTTTCCGATACCTCGGGTCGTCTTTTGTTTGAATGTCGGCTAATACGGCATCGCTATCGCCTTGATAGGTGTTCCACCAAACATTGTAGGCCTTGTTGATGACGCGTGCCAGTCCTTCTTGAGTCATGGCATAGTCGGGGTCGTTAGGGTCGTTGCAAAGATTGATGTCGGACAATGGGTCGATGGTTTGTATGCGGAGCATGTCAGTGAAAATGTCGACATCCGTTGTGGGTAACGCATCAGCCAAAGAGCTGTCTCTCGTCCTGACCCATTCCAAGAATAACGTACCGCTAAAGAAACCATCTTCAGGTATAGCACGGTTGCAGAAATCCGACACATCCTTTAGCGTATTCGCAGTGCATTGCACTTCTTCGCCTGTGGTTCTGTCGATACCATTAATGGTGATTTCCTTATCGGGGCAGATGGCGAAAACGGCTGCTATCACGCCGCCATTTTGGTCTGTTTGGTAGCGGTTTTCGACGATGTCCTCCAATCGGGCTTGCAATTCGGGGTAATCGGAGAGCCATTTGTTGAGCTGGCCTTTGTAGAGGTAACGTACTGCAAGGTCGGGGTCATCAACCATGAAATCTGTCAAATCCTCAAACGTGTGTGCCGTCTGGTGTTTCGAGGCGTTGTAAACGATGTTGAGGTCGGCCAGTATCTCATCTTCCTCTACAGGCACGTCCTTTCCATTAAGGTAGGCGTCTATCGACTTGAAGTCCCAGCGTTTTGCAGGGCTTTTGATGAGCAGTCCCCTCACGATGCGGTTAAGTGGGTCGGGAATGTCGTCGGGAATGTCGATAGTGCCTTTCATCTTGCGCAATGAGTTTTCCTCCTCGGCGCGCGTGAAAGCCTTTTCGCCCATCCACATCGAGAGTATGGTCATGCCGAGCGAGTAGAAGTCAGCCTTAGGTGTCATCTCGCTTGAAATGGTACCATCGTCATTCATGGTGGCGTTGTCCTCCTTGTAGATTTCGGGGGCGGCATAGATTGGGGTACGATTGCGCCTTGTCACGCAATATTTGCGCATGATACCGTTCTTGGTCTCGGTTTTCAGCAGGTCGGCAATGCCAAAATCGCACAACACACAGTTCCAAGTGTGGGGATCCTTGATGAGGATGTTGGCGGGCTTCACATCCTTGTGCAACACGTTCGCCTCATGCATCTTGTCAAGACTCATAGCGATGCTGTAGGCGATGAGTAGAATGGTTTGTGCTTTCTTTTCGTGTTTAGGGTCGTCTGCAAAATTGAAGTTAGTGTGTGCCCCGCTTTTGCCTTCAACGAACTCCATGAGTTCGAAGGTGTCGCCATAGGCCTCGATGTCAACGATGCAGTCTTTGCCTTTCAGCGGCCGCAAGGCTTCCAGCACCTTCTTGTTGGTTTGGAACCCAGGATGACAGAGCTTCAAAGCGTAGTTTTTTTTGCCTTCCTTTACTTGGAATATCTCGCCTTCAGTGCCGCTGCCGAGACATTCCGTTATGGTGCAATTGTGGCCGCCTACCGTAATGTTGTCGCCCACCTGGTGCATAAAGCCTGATACTGATTGGCCTTGAGACTGGGCAGCCCCTTCTGGCACAGCAGTCTTTTCAGGAGCAGTCGCGGTTTTCTCTGGCGCAGTTACTGTTTTCTCTGGCGCAGTTACTGTTTTCTCGGGTACTGTTGCCATCCCTTCGGGCGTATCGGGAGTCGACGATGTAGTGCTCGATGCCTCGTTCATCCTTTCAGATGCCGAGGTCGTCTCGTCCGCAGTGGGTTTCAACTGTGACGCATGGTCATTCAGTGACATTTCAGGTTTGTTGCTATTGTCTTCCATGTATGTATTTGTTTATTTGTTTCATTGTCCAGTTCAGTAGTAACGAATCCAAAACATTATTCTATCCTCTTATACACTTTCTTCTGTTTCTCCACTTCTTCTTCACGTGTCGCCCATATATCGAAGGTCCTCGTGGTCCAGTGTCCGCCATATTTTCTTACACCGCACTCTTCCGGACATCTGTGAAAAATCTGGCATTGGTTGCACACCCATCCCATTCTTTCCTCTTGTCCGGCAATATATGAGACGTTCACTTTTTCCTTGTACGTTTCCATTACGGCCACTTTGCGGGCGGTGGAGTAATTGCGTTGTTCTTGTGGTGTGCTTCCCGCAGGAGGCACCATTGAGTCCAGTACCTTGTTGGCTTCTTCCACCATGCGTTGATATTCGGCCTGTATCTCTGCGCGACTTCGCGATACGTTCTGTTTGGGCTGTGCCTTGGGTTTCTCGGCAGGTGTAAAGCCCACTTTGCCCATCAGCTCGCGCAGACGCAGTTCTTTCTCTGTCGGCTCGTGCGGGGTGTCGTCGATGATACCGTCTTCTTCGGTGGCGCTTTGCATCTCGGCTTCAAGTTCTGCCATCTTGACCATAATATTGACGGCTTCCTGCACCTTGGGGTCAGCCTTAGCCTTTTCGACAGCCTTGCGTGCCGCACGTGAGAGGGGACGGCTGCACTTGCGGCAGAAGCTCCTGAGGTTAAGGGTGCCGCAATCTGGACAAGTGACGCCGTCAGAAGGCATTCCGCACTCAGGACAGTCGATGTCGTTAGCTGTCATGCTTGCACCACAGAAGGTGCAATATTCCACGAGTTTGCGCCCGCATACGGGGCATATCTCATAGTCGGGTTCGACGGCGGAACCGCAAAAAGGACAGGCAGTAGGTGCCACGTTCTGCTGGGTATTGACCGACACGTTTTGCGCCTCGCGAACGCGTTCATCGGTTCTGACACGTATTCTCTGTTTTTGTCCTTCGTTCATCGTGTTTTACATTGTTGAGGTCAATCGAATAATACTCTTGGGTTCATCTGGTGCGGGTCGCGCCACACGATACCACGTTTGGCGAGCACACCGCGTTTGGCGCTCCAATAACCGAAGCAAAAACCCATGCCGCGCGGCACGTCGCCCAGCAATGCATCGGTCTAAGCCTCAACCTCTTGGTTGATTTCCTCCCAAAGCGGGGTGCGCTCAATGGGATCGAATTTCAAGGTACGGTGGCTTTGTTCCCTGTAGTCTTCATAGCTGACGTTCTCGATGTCGATGAAACGCTCCAATTCGGCAATATGGTCTAACACATCCTCTTCGGTAAGGTCGTCCGACTTCTCCTCCGACATTTGCAACTGTTCCAACTCGTAGCGGAGCATCTGAAGCGTGAAGCGTGGCGCGTCATATTCCGAGAGTTTGTCCACCACCATCTCACATCCCATGGCTCTGCCGAGCGGGCCTTCGTCATCGCCCACCTGTTTGATAAGTTCAAAGGTCTCCTTCGCTATCGAGAGATTTTTCCAGATACGCATCTCCTCGGCGTTCTTGCGCATCACCTCCACGTTGGCAAGGATGGTCTCAACCAGTTTTTCGCTATTGTCAGCTTTATTCATTATTCAATTATTTGATTTTCAATAATCTATCAATCCTCATCCTCGTCTTCCAGCTTGAACCTGACGCGGGAACGGATGTCCATCGGCACTTGCCGACTATCGACAAACTGCCATTCGTCAATCATGTAACCGCCATTGCACTTGATGTTCAGCTCCACAGCGTCTTTGATGGAATACATCAAATCGTTAGTGCTGGTGAAGGAATATTCGCTGGGACAAAGGACAAAGAGCGTGTCACGGCAGAGGTTGCACTCTTCAAGCACTTCTTCAATGTCGGCGAGTTTCACCGTAAAAGTCCTCGGTTCAGTATCCTCGTCCTCTTCCACTGAGGAAACCACATTTTGAACATCTTCTTCGTTTTCTTCATCGCCATCCATCAAGTCGGGGTCGTCGTATTCCTCAAAGGCATCGTCGTCGCTCGATACTATTGCTTGTACCTCTGCATCTGTCGGGTAGCGTGTCAGTCCGGCAGTGGCTGCCTCGAGCATTTTGATACACATGTAGAAAAACGCCACGCCTTTGATGGGTTTCAGGTTATATTTCTCGTCTTCGAGAACGAGCATCACCGTGCCACGTATTTCCATTCCATGTCCATAGAGGAGGGTGCCAGGCATGTTGTCGGGCAGGTCCTTAGCATAGCCGTCGCGGTCGACGACCATGGCTATGTGGCAATCTTTGTGTCCGTCTCGGCACCAAACTTTGGTCATTCGGTTCAGATGCTCAGAATAGTGAACAATGTCGACGCCGTCGGCATTGATGAGTTCGGCAAGTTCGGAGGGCGAGTCGAAAGTTTCAGACTCCACTTCGGCAGCATAAAAGAATCCTTGTGGGTAAATCTTGAGCACGCCTATGCTGTAAGGATTTTCTTCTTCGGCTATGCGTTGTTCGTAGTATTTCGGCAGCCACAATTTCTCTATCTCTTCATCATGCTTGGGCAACAGGTTAGCCGTATAGGCACGGGCAACACCTTCAAGAGCCTCAATGCTTATGGCTTCCAGACGCAGCGCCTGCAAATAAAGTAGGGCTGTCTCTTTTTGACTAATGTGCAACTCATCAGGAATGTTTTCATCGTTGTCATGAATCATTGCAAGCAGTTCAAAACACAAATTATAGCCCAATTCACAGCCGCGCTTGGCGATGCGCATCGCCTCGGCGATATTGGCCTCGTAGCCCATTTGACCATAATATAGATAGACAGCCAGTATGTAGCACGCACGTCGGTCGTGGTGTTCTACGGTATAGCACAATCCGCGGTCCATCTCTTCGTGCAGCTCCTTTTGCTTCTCCTCTGGAAGAGCTTGAAACTCCTCTATCGTCATGAAGCTCGCCAAGGCCCTGTGGCAGTTCACCGAGCCTTTGGCCATGCCTTCTTCGGCAAACTTGCGTGAAAGATCCTTGTCACCTTTGTCATAATAGTACTTGGAGAGGGAGAAGTAGCTCTCCGAGTTGCCCATCTCGATGGATTTCTTGTAGTACTTTATGGCCTCGTCATCTTCTAAAACTTCATGAGCCAAGCCCAAGAGGTCCCAGTAGATGGGGTCGCTGTCAGGATGCTTCTCCAAATGCTTTTCCAAAATGTCTGCGGTCTCCGCCGGGTCTTTCTTAAACCCATAATCGCCATAGATGGTGTTGTAGAGTGTTAGGTACTGTGCCAATTCACTGCCTTCCGTTTGCGCCTTATACATCAAGAAGGCGTGCATCTCATGATTGACCTTGTCTGTTTCCACTGTTCCATCATAGTACATTGGAGCCAATGCTGCAAAGGCATCGGGCACGTATCCATAGTTGGCGGCAAGGGTCAGCTTCTCTTGTGCTTCCTTCATCGAGTTGCCATCGGGATTGGCGTAGTAAAGCCATCGGCCGTAGCCGTAGCAGGCATAGTAATCGTCGCTGTTCTTCAGGCGTTCCACCATCTCAGGCGAGATGCTCAGCGTACGCCAACGGGTGAGGAAATGCTGCAAAAAACCACGGTCATGGGTTATCTCGAATGTTGTCTCCAAAGGACTTTGTGGATTATCGATTTTCACGTCCATCCATGTTAAGTCAAGCGAATAGTCGTCGCCGTTATAGACACCGCCGTCGCTCCATTCGCGCCCTTCTATCTCGGCTGAGTAATGGACCGTTTCGCCAGGGTGCAACTCTTTCACATTACCGGAGTAATCGGTCAGTGTGATGCAGTCTTTCTCGATACGGGCTATCTTGATGTCCCCGAAGCCAGAGAAGGGCAGCCTCTCCAACTTTGCCTCGAAGTCGCTATCCTCATATTTCCAATCACTTTGGCTACTTATTGACCATGACGAATGTCCATGGTGGGCATGAAGTATGATAGGCTCAGTGGCGGCATTGGGCTCCTTATACTCGCCGTTGATGAAAGTGCCTTCTTGACGGATGCCAGCCTTGGTGTTCTCAAAAACGCCTTGTCCGTGAGCGCGTCCTTCGTGGAACTCGCCCACATAACTGTCACCCTCATGGCTGTATTTTCCACCTACAAGGGTGCCTCTGCCTTCCGGGCGGTCGTCCTTGACCTCACCATCGTAAGTCCAAACATTGGCTTCATATTCGATGTGACCGTCTTTCCAGAGCCTAGCATTGGTCTCACCTCCACCGAAAGGATGAGGCAACAGCAGTCTCTTGGCTGCACGCAAGTCTCGTTTCCATTCCTCGGCTTTCATGAGGTTGCCGTTTTCCCAATGCTCTTCACGAGATTTCTGTGTTTCGGCACAATGCACGGTAAAGTAGCCATCGTAAGGCTTCAAGGACTTCAGACCCCAGTTCCACATGTCGATACTGTCGCCATTTGGGGAATAGACAGTGATTTCTGTATGGGGTTCATAGACATGTTGGTTGTAGTTGTTGGAGGTATAGCGTCCACCTTGTTGCTCAATGCGTGTGTCATCCATAAGCGTAATGGTGAGTGCCAGGCAGTTCTCATCGGGTTCGCTGATAATGTATGACTTCACTTCCAATTCGCGTAGTGGCTCGTTGGCGTACCATTCGATGGCATAAGGTTTCTCGGCAAGAACCAATTCAAAACCTATTCGCTTGTTTTTGCTGAACATGGCAATCGACTCATGGCCTTGCGGATGTTGGATGCGGAACACGCCATGCAGGTCGAAAACGGTCTGGTCAGAACTTGTATTGATCCATGCTTTCTCAATAAACGAGCCGTCAACAAAGTCATAGCGGCCGTCAGCGGCATAAGCCGGTCCGTTGATGCTTGCGTAGCTCAAATGAAAATAGCCCTTGAAATGGTCGCCATTGGGATAGGTCACCTCGCCCTCACCGATGGGGCCTTCGAGTTCCTGACGGATGGTGTCGCCTAACTGCCAGCCGCCTTTATAAATCGGTTTATTGTCGCTCATGGTATGTCGTTTTTTTTGTTTAATCATTTATGTTATACGTATGGGTCATATCGTCCGTCGTCGTCTTCGAGGTCGTCGTCGGTGTATAGGTGGCCGCCCACGAGGTCGTAAATCTCGTCAAAGACGGCTGTGATGTCATCGAAATAAGTGAAGCTGTATACAGGCCGGAATCCGCTGTCGTTGCAATCCATCGGATGAAACTCGCCTTCAAGGGCGATGACTACCGGGCCACGCATTTCCCTGTCGTTGTTTAGTCGGGTCGCCACAGGATTGACTTTTAGTCCTTTCTTTTCTGCGTCCATGTCGTAAAACATGGTGACGTTCATCCCTTCATCCAAATCCGCAGCCATAGTGATGTCGCGCATCGGTTGGGTATATGTCACGTCGCGCGTGTCGGAGGCATCAATCAGTTGGCCGATTTCCTCAAAAGGATCCATGAAATGGAACTTGTTGATATCGACTTCCAGATATTCGGTGTAGCCGTTAGGATGGATGATGAGCACTGTAGGG
This sequence comes from uncultured Bacteroidales bacterium, assembly GCA_937902805.1. GTDB lineage: Bacteria > Bacteroidota > Bacteroidia > Bacteroidales > F082 > Limimorpha. Next base: position 8,817 of record CALEMB010000173.1, on the reverse strand, counting down.
TCCATCTTGTCTTTCACGAGTTTGGGCAGCGGCTTGATGTATTTGGGCAGCCATTCGCGACGTATCTCTTCTTGAACGGCTTCTTCGGGATAGAGACCTTCGTTGTAGGCTTTCACCACTTTTGCAAGTTGGTCGTCGTCGCCATAGCGCAAGGCTTCAAGTCGCATGTAGGCAATCTTTTCGGCGTCGAGTTTGTAACCTTCGGGAGTCTTATCATCCTGCATGTCGATGATAAGATTGCAGGTATAGGCATCGCATAGGCGGTAACCTTCGTTGGCATATTTGAAAGCCATGTTGATGTCACGCTTGAAGCCAAGGTCACCGTGATAGTAGTTGAATGCGAGATAGTAGGCGCAAAGTCCTTCGCCTAACTGTATGCCTCGTTCCAGCCTCTTGCTGACTTCGCGACTCAGTTCACGTTGCTTTGTCAGGCCCAACTTATAAAACTCATCCTCGTCCATGTCGGCATCGAGAATGTGGCATAGGGCACAGCCTTTTTCAATGCCTTCAAGCATCAATTTGCGGTAGGTGTCGGTGTCGCCTTCATTCTTATAAAGGAATGCGAGAAAGAAATAGGCGTCTTCCACACCGTACTCGATAGCTTTTTGGTACATTTGCTTGGCGTTTTCCGTGTCGTCCAAGTTCTCGTAGGTGAAAGCCATGATGCTGTACCAGCGCGGGTTGAGGTCGGTGTCGGTGGTTATGCGTTGCTTAATCTCTTCAAGCACTTTTTCCGGTTCCTTATTGGCATTGAAGCCTGCAATGCGATTGCGTGCCTGACACATTGCGGCCAACTCGCTACCTTTTGCCACAGCCTCATCACGCAAGTCGGCAGCGAGTTGCGAGTCCATGATGCCACCGATACCATTACCCCACAGCAACGATTCACCCATCAGCGCATCAACGCAACCTCCTTCGGCAGCTTTGGCATAAAGGTCAAAAGCCTTGATGATGTCGTTGCTGTTGTTATTATTTACAGCTAGCCAACTGGCGTAGCCGTACATGGCGTAAGGGTCGTCGGAGCTACTCAACACCTCGATATCGGCTTTGGTGAGGCTCATGATTTGGCTATTCCTGCCGAAACGACGAAGGAAGTTGAGGTCGTGGGTGATCATGCTATTATTTTTTTATTTAATTGAAAAGCAAAATTCACTAAAATTTCACGCTTTCGCTGTTCGACCAGCAAAAAACCGGTTTGCAATGCGTAAAAACAACCATGTATTTATTCATTGCGTAAAAAAATAATTTGCAAAACGTAAAAATCAAGGAATTTAATTTGGCTGAATGTTCCGTCCTCTTGTTATGGAGCGATATTGAAATAGGGACGCTTTGAGACTCTGGAAACATAAGGCGATCCGAAAATTCAACAAGGTCAATTCCAAAAAAAACTGTATCTTTGCCGCAGATTTTAACGAGCAGCCATGAAGTTTTCAAAGCGACTGATAACCCAAACGCCTGAATGCCTGACGGAACCCGTCGGTCAAGTGCTTAATGTCATCATCTCCACGCTGTTCGCCTTGGTGTTTCTCACCGCTTACGTCCCCTTTTCGGAAACGGCATGGTTTCAAGTGGGCAGAAGCAACTATTTCTTCATCACGGCGGCTTTCGTAGGGGCAGGCACCATGTTCTTGGTTTTGAGCCGCATGCTGATGAACTGGGTCGTCCGAAAGAGCAGGCATTTCCCCTTCTGGCTCTACTTCCTTTGGCTGTTTCTCGAGATCATGATTATCGCGGTGTGCCACACCCTCATCTCCTATTTTGAAATCCGAGCCACCGACCACAGTTTCGGCTATCTCTATGCCAAAAGCGTCCTTATCACCTTTATCGCTTTGGCGGTGCCTTACGCCGTCACAATACTGGCTATCTTGTTGAAAGACACGCAACGACGCCTTATGCTCACCAAGAGCGACACGGTGGAGTCGGACAACGAGGTGATGCCCGAGCACACCGAAATCATCAACCTGATGGACAACAACGGCAACCTGAAGCTATCCGTCAAGCTCGACAACCTCTATTACATCAAGGCGGAAGACAATTATATCAATGTGTTCTACCAACGCAGCGGTGCCATTGCAAGTTACTTGCTGCGCTGCAAGATGCAGACCATTGCCGACAACTGTGTGGATTCCAGCAGTTTGATGCGTTGCCACCGTTCTTATATCGTCAACATCAAGAAGGTGAGCGTATTGCACAACGAGGCTGATGGCTTCGTCATCGACTTCGAGCGCGAAGGATTGGATTCCATCCCTGTTTCAAAAACCTATTCTGCTAAGGTTTTGGAAGCGTTCAACAAAAAGTAAAAATCGTGCTTGACAAATTATTTCTTGAAATTCAAACAATTTTATAGTTATCAACGCCTGTTGTTGAAAACTTTTTGAGAAAAATGAAAATTTCCCCCAAAAAGTGTACGACGTATCGAAAAAAGTCGTACTTTTGCACCCGCTGAATTGAAAGAGGGCTTGCCCTTGAAAATGATATAGTTAGGAACCTGATAAGTTAAACGTAATGGGTTTCTGCACGAAGTGACATCAAAACTATGTGTAAGAATTGTCACGGAGTGGGTTTGTGGACTTGTAAGCCGTTTAGGGCTTTTATGTGTCCGTGGCTATATCTTGAAAAGTGCTTGCTGCTCTCGGTCAGTTTGGTGGAGTGTTTAAAATCGTATGGATACAACTAAGAAGAATAATATTAAACATTTTGGAGAGGCAATAGTATACGTGCTTTTATTAGTGTTTTTCACTTACTCTGTGTTGTTTGCGAGCGGGTTACAGGGGGTCGATCAATTTATGTGTGATTATCAAACAAACCAAAGTTCTTTGTTCGCTTTAGTGACAAACTTTGGTTTACTATTTCTTTTGTTGGTTGACAATTCTATTGGGATGAAGCGGGTTCCTAATCATTGGTTAATCCAAATGGGTGCTTTTGTGTTGGTGGGTATCTTTACTTATGGACATGCCAAGGTTGTGACTTATCCGGAGGTTTATAGTAAATATGCACTATTGTTGAAGATACCCCATCTCTTTGTTTTTTTACACCTATTATTAATAGGATATCTAATCTATATAAAGTATCAGACGCTTAAGGAATATGAGGCAAAACCCGTATGAATAATTAACCACTTTAAAAACACTCTTCTCATGGAATTATTATTGTATATTTCAATATTGGCAGGCTTGTTAGGGCTGTATTATATGCTAAAAACAAAAAGTGATACGAATCAAGATTATGTACAATGCGTCGAAGCAGGTCCGATGGATGATGTTGATGCAGCTTTCTTGAAAAGGAAATCTTTTTGCGACCGTCATGTTGTTGTTCGCAACGAGGAGGGTGTTGTTTTAGACAAAAATCAGTATAGTCGCCTTGTTGTTAATGGTAATTGTATGAACAAACGAAAAATATATCATGGCGACCAAATTGTTGCTGAGAAAGTGTCAGCAAATGATGCTACGAGCCTAAAAAGAATACTTGAAAAAGATAATATTGTATGGTTATACATTGATGAAACTGGAATTGATAAAATTCGAATATTTGATCGGTGGGAAGGGAATGAAATGAAGACTTATTATTTCAAAAATGGTGGCATATGCTATTCCTCACATAATCATAGAGCTTCTCAAGTAAAAGGTATAGTTCGTTACAAGATATAATCGTTAAAAACTTCATGAGGCTTTTTTCAAATTCTTCTAACAAAAAAGCAGCTCAAGTCTACGTTAACTAGAGGTCTTCTTTTGTTTTCGTGAGTCGGTGATCTCGTTTCAGGTAGTTGGTTTCAATTACAATAAAGCATTCTGTTTTAGCGGAAGGCTTTATTTTTCAAAACCATTTCGGGGACACCTTACGGCATCCCCGAAACAAAAAAAAACTGCTCGTTAAATTCAATCTTAGCAATTCATTCCACCGCAGCAGTGAATCACCTGACCCGTGACATACGAGCTGAGGTCGGAGGCGAGGAAGAGGGCCACATTGGCGACATCCTCAGGGGTACCACCGCGACGCAACGGAATCAAGCTTTCCCATGCCTTACGTACATCCTCGGGAAGGGCATTGGTCATAGCTGTGATGATGAAGCCTGGTGCAATAGCGTTGTGGCGGATGTTGCGCACTCCCATTTCCTTGGCCGCACTTTTGGTGAAGCCGATGATGCCAGCCTTTGAGGCACTGTAGTTGCATTGGTTGGCATTGCCCGAAACGCCCACCACCGAGCTCATGTTGATGACGCTACCACCTGCCTGCTTCCACATGACGGGCTGCACGGCTTTGGTGAAGTTGAACACCGACTTGAGGTTGACGTTAATAACGGCATCCCATTGCTCCTCAGTCATGCGCTTGAGGGCAGTGTCCTTGGTAATACCCGCATTGTTGACGAGGATGTCAATACGACCGAAGTCCTTGACGATTTCGTCGACGACCTGGTGCGTCTCCTCAAAATTGGCGGCATTCGAAGCGTAAGCTTTGACCTTAACGCCCAGGGCTTTCAGTTCTTTTTCGGTTTCCATGACGACGTCGTTCAAAGCGATATCGGTGAAGGCAATGTTGCAGCCTTCCTGTGCAAAACGAATGGCGATGGACTTGCCAATGCCACGACCGGCTCCCGTAATCAGAGCCACTTTATTGTCTAATAATCCCATGGTTCTCTCTATGTTTATTTATGATTTTTTGACGTGTTTTTCGATGAGTTCATACAAGTCTCCGACGGTTTTGACTTTTGCCGTTTCTTCCTCGCTGAACTTCAGGTTGAATTCGCGCTCCAAAGTCACGCAAAGCTCCACAAAGTCAAGCGAATCGGCACCCAAATCGTTGAAAAATTGCTTGTCCTTCGTGATTTCGCCCTCGGAAATCTTCAGCGCGGAAGAAATCAACGCCCTAGTCTTGTCTTGAATTGTTGCCATAACCACCACTATTTTAGGACGACAAATGTAGGATATTTTTTCAAAAACGCAAAATCCACGATTATTTATTGCTTTCTGGTGTCGGGCAGGAGGGCAAACGACAATTCGCCTTTGACGCACATCTTACCGCCTACGCTGAGCACAGCGGAGCAGATGTAGATGTTGGCGCGATGATAAGTCAATGTGGCTTCCACCTCGACGGTATCACCTGGCTTCACGCTGTTTTTGAAGCGCACCTTGTCGATGCCAGTGTAGAAGGTCAGCTTGCCGATGAGGTCGTCCTTCATCAGCAGGGCACACGACTGGGCCATGATTTCGCAAAGGATGACACCTGGCACGACGGGTTCGCCCGGGAAGTGACCTTGCAGGAAGAATTCCTCACCCGTCACATGGTATTTGGAATGGGCCACATGGTTTTCGTCGAGGGTCATCTCATCGACCAGGAGCATAGGCTCGCGGTGCGGGAGGTACTGTTTGATTTCGTCTCTGTTCATTGTATGTTGTTTAATTGTTGATTAACTTCGTTGAATCTTCGATTTGTTGAATCGTTGAATTGTTTGGCTTTCAGCTTTAACTTCGTTGAATCTTCGATTTCAGCAATCAGCTTTCAGCTTTAGTGATGACAAGCTGATAGCTGACTGCTGATGGCTGATAGCATCATTTCAATTTGCGGATAGCCAAACATGCGTTGTGTCCACCAAAGCCCAAGGAATTGGAAATGGCGAGGTCCAAATCCACTTTGAGGGGCTTGTTGGGCGTGTAGTCGAGGTCGCACTCGGGGTCGGGATTGTCCAAATTGATGGTGGGAGGAACGATGCCATTATTCAGTGCCATAACACTAATAATCAACTCAATGGCTCCTGCGGCACCGAGGGCGTGACCCATCTCTGACTTGGTGGAGCTGATGTGAGCCTTGTAAGCCTCATCGCCCATCGCAATCTTGATGGCGCGGGTCTCGCCGCTGTCATTCATGGGCGTGCCTGTGCCGTGGGCGTTGATGTAAATGCTTTCTCCCGCCTTAAACTGAGCCTCATCCAGTGCTTGCTTGATGGCCAGCGATTGTGTGGTGCCGTCAGGACGCGGGGCGGTGCTGTGATAGGCGTCGCAGCTGTTACCGTAGCCACAAAGCTCGGCATAGATCTTCGCACCACGCTTCTTGGCGTGTTCGTATTCTTCGAGGAGGACGATACCAGAGCCTTCAGCTATGACGAAGCCCGCCCTGTCCTTGTTGAACGGCAGCGAGGCATGCTTCGGGTCTTCGGCTTTGGTCAGGGCCTTGCAGTTGGTGAAGCCACCGATGGATACGGGGTTGATACCCGCCTCGGAGCCTCCGGTGATAATGGCGTCGGCATAGCCGTGTTTGATAGCACGATAGGCTTCACCGATAGAGTGGGTACCTGTAGCACAGGCCGTCACGATGGGCACGCAAGGGCCTTGGGCGTTGTAACGGATAGCCACACTGCCTGAGGCTTGGTTGCCAATCATGGTGGGGATCATCATGGGCGAAATCCAACGGGCACCCTCTGCATAATAGGGTTTGACACCCTTCATGATCGTGTCGAAGCCGCCAATGCCCGAGCCGACATAAACGCCCAAACGGCTGGGATCCATTTGCATGTCTTCGTTGTCCTTCATGGCTTGATAGGCTGCTGCCAGCGTGTAGACAGCGAAACGGTCGTTACGTTTGACGAAACCTTTATCGACGCCGCAAGCCTCAGGGTCAAAGTCCTTCAGCTCGGCAGCGATTTTCACGGGGAGGTCGCTGGGGTCGAATGACTTGATGAAGTCGATGCCACAATAGCCGTCCATCAGGTTTTTCCATATCGTCGGCAGGTCGTTGCCAATGGGCGAAACAGCACCCATGCCGGTTATCACTACTCTTCTATTTTCCATATTGTGTTTTCTTTTTTGTCTTATTACTTGTATTGTCGCTTTGCGTCATTGCGAGGAGGAACGACGAAGCAATCTAGAGATTAAGCTTATGGCCTAGACTGCTTCGTTCCTCGCAGTGACGCGAAGCGAGTTAATTCTCCCATTCCCAAAGGCAGGCAGCTGACACGAAACCCGCGCCAAAGGCACTCATGATGATTTTGTCACCTTCTTTGATCTTGCCTGCCCTGAGCATTTCGTCGAGCATAATCGGAATACTTGCCGACGAGGTGTTGCCATATTTCTCGATGACCGTCGGATACTTCTCATCAGGACCACCCACGAGGTTGCGGATGCCCTCGATGATGCGCTTGTTGGCTTGGTGCAGCAAGAAGTATTTGATGTCTTCCTGCTTCAGGTTGTTGCGTTCCAAGAGGCCGTTGATGTCCTTCGCCGACTCGGAGACCGCCGTACGGAACAATTCCTTCCCTTTCATCACCAGCGGTTGTCCCTTGGTGTATTGCTTTTCAAAAGGAGTGGTCTCCATGCCACGCTCGTAGTAGAGCACGTCGCGGTCGGAAATCATGGTGAGCTTCACGTCCTTGAAGGCATCGCCAGGAGCCAACACCACGGCACCGGCACCGTCGCCAAACAGCACGCTGCAGTCGCGCTCATGCCAGTTGCAATACTTGGTGGGTTCCTCGGCACACACTATTAATATATGGTTGGCGCGGCCAGCCTTCATCATGCTGTCGGCGAGCATCAGCGCGTTGACGAAGCCGGCGCAAGCCACGTTGATGTCGAGGCCGGCGCAGGTGACGCCGATACGGTTTTGGATGATACAGCTCAATCCTGGGGTGATATGCTGGTTGGCCACGTTCGAGACCAAAAGGAAGTCAATCTGGTCGGGAGTGAGACCGGCAGACTTGATGGCCTTGTTGGCGGCATCCACTGCCAAGTCATACAAAGATTCAGTCGATAAAAGATGGCGGGCTTTGATACCCGTGCGGGTTGAGATCCACGCATCGCTGGTGTCCAAGAACTCCGCCAAGTCGTTGTTGGTGACCTCAAGTGCAGGCAATGCGCTTCCAGTTCCAATGATTCTCATTTCGTTTTCAATTTAAAAAAATGCTCGTTTTCAGTTTTTTTCAAAACGCTGCAAAAGTACTCCACCCAACCATACCGTGTGAAAAATGTGTCCAAAAACGGGCTTTTGTGGCGAAATTCGGCTATTTGTGGCGAAATTCAGGGTTTTTTGTGGCGAAATTCGGGGGATTCAGGATTCAAGATTTAAGATTTAAAGATTCAAAGATTCAAAATTTAAAGATTTAAGATTGCTGGCGCGATAAACAAAAACGTACGTTCAGATGGGTAGGGAGGAATTACTTTTGCTGTTTTTGGAGGGTGCTGATGAAGGAAAATCTTTACAAAAAAGACCAAAGATGGAGGCTCTTTTGAAAAAAGTTTGTATTTTTGGACAAATTTTCAGTTTAATTGCAAAATTGTCTATATAATGAATAAAAATCTAATTGATAGGGAATTAAAAAATACAATAAAACAACTATTTACCTATTTTCCTGTTATTACATTGACGGGACCCCGTCAGTCAGGCAAGACAACTCTATGCCGCACTACATTTCCTGACATGCCTTATGTCAATTTTGAGGATGTTTACCCGTTCTTCCGCATTTGCAATGCGGGAATGATATAAAACCAACCTAATCTAGTACAGAAGAGGCGGCCCTCGATTTTTTTTCCGAGGGTCGCCTTTGCAATACTCCGGCTGCTTGGCACTGGGCTTAGACGAAGAAGGGCCCTATACCCATGCAGCTTGTGGTGGTAATCGCGGTCACGAAGGCCGTTAGGGCGGCTACTATGACTTTCACGATGATTTCGATGATGTTTTTCTTTTTGGGTTCCATAGTGTGTTGTTTTTTAAGTGGTTAATTTTTTTCTTTTGTATGCCCTTTCCTCTTGAAAGGAAATCGAAGATTCGACGAAGTCAAAGGACCAAAGGTTCAAGGCCGCCTCAATCGGACCTCCCCGCGGCTGTCTAAAC
>CALEMB010000172.1 GCA_937902805.1 uncultured Bacteroidales bacterium | reverse complement strand
CTACACTCTTTCCCTACACGACGCTCTTCCGATCTCGATCTCGGCAGGATCTGAAGTGGAGTTCCCCGAGCCAGCATCTTGCGCTGTCACTCCGATGGTCAAAACCAGGCAGCACAACAGAATGAATAGTTTTTTCATAGGTCACAGATTAGGTGCAATTGAGCGTGCAAAGATAGTGTTTTAGTAAAAAAAGGCCGACGACGTTGCCACCGTCGGCCTTTCACAAAAATGAAAAGTTATTTGATTACTTGTTTTTCCTTGCGTTTTTACCCACAAGATAGGCTGCACCAAGGCTGGCGAGCATGACGATGCCGCTGCCGAGAGGAGCGTCTTGGTCGTCCGTCTCACCATGGATGGGCAACAAGGGGGTGGGTTCGTCTGCCCTGAGGTCACCTATGCCTTGGGTGCTGAAGTAGGTGTAGCCTGAAGCGCCGTTCTTGGCGTTGTTTCCACGGTGGAAGAGACCGCCCTCGGCGAAGGTGGTCATGGTCATTCCGAGGATGAGGCTGAGGGTTATGATAGTCTTTTTCATTGTATGTCGTGTTTTGTTGTTTGATTCAATAATGTTATCTCACCACCACCTTCTGCACCTTCACGTCGTCGCCGTTGACCAGGCGGAGCATGTAGATGCCAGCGGGTTGGTTGACATTGATTTCGGCGTTGCCGTCGATGGTCTCGCTGCTCAGCACACGGCCCATCACGTCAACCACTTGCAGGGTGGCGCGACCCGTGTTGCCAATCACCCATTCGCTACCGTTGTAGTAGGCGAAGGTGTCCGTGCCAGAAGGAGTGCCGCCCTCGGTGGCTTTGAACATCAGACGGAAGCGGCTGGCATAGTCTGACGTCTTGGCTTCGAAGCTGTAGCTCGGGTTGGCCAGCAGGTCGACATCATCACCGGTGATGTTGTCGATGAGGTGCAGGTAGTCAAATGCCACCTCGCTCAAATCAACAGTGAGGGTGTATTTGCCATTGCGCGAAGCCTTGAAGCTGACGGGCATCTCGCCTTGGTTGCCACTGCGCACCACTGCATACTCGTTCCTGCCTTGCTGGAAATAGAGCTTGGTGTGGCTCGGGTCGAGCATGAACTTCGAGAGGGTGTTGCCTTCGTCGAAGCGGACGATAGCGCGGTCGATAGTGCCTGTCGAGGCGCCACTCAAGTTGAGCGACAAGGTGGCGTTGGAACGGCCTGCCTCGCCACGGTCGGGATTGGTGAAGGTCACCGACTGGCCTGCAGCGGTGGCTTTCACGAAGATGGCTTCCGTGGGATTGATCGTGGTAGCAACACTGGCCTCAAGCTCCGAACCCTCATCATTCAAGGTGTAGTAGGAAAGGCCGTCAGGCAGGTTGACCGTGACACCGTAGGGGTTGCCGATGAGGTTCCAGCCGGCAAGTTCTTGGCCTTCAGTGTAATCGAGTTCAACGGTCTTGGAGTCTTCGTTACAGAAGTCGCCCTTGAAGACGAGGGTCACGTCTTCCTTGCTGCCATAGAGGTAGCCTTTGCCGTTGGCAAGGCTGAAGATATTGGCCTTGTAGTTCTGCCATTCGCTGGCCTCGTCTTGGGCAAAGCGGTAGAGGTCGTGTTCGTTGCAGAAGAGGTTGTCCACGCTATAGGCTGCGTTGGTGCCTGCGACGGGATTGGCGATGAAAGCCCACTTGGCGTTTTCGCTGTTGCCGTAGCCTTCAATGGTGCGGCGCACTTCAGTTTGCAGCCACACTTTGACTTCCACATTGTCATCAGGCATTTCGAAGGAGAAGATGCGGTTGGGGATGCCGTTGAGCTCGTTGACTTCCATGTTGAAGTTGATGTAGGTGTCGCAATAAACCTCTGCGGTGCTTGCTTCGGCAACGGCAATGATGGGAGTACCGAAGGCGTCGCAGCCCACACCGAAACCGTCCACAAAGGTGAAATAGACCCTGCTGCCTGTGCGATACGAATTGTTGTTTCCCAACAGGATGCCTTCTGCGTCACAGAAGCGGATGTTGCTGTCCCAATCCGATTCGTATTGGTTGAGTGCTGCATTGGTGCAGGCAACCAAATACACGTTGTGGTTCTCTTTCACAAGGATGTCGTCATCGTTGTCGCGGATGAGGAAGTCGTTGTGTAAGGCATTGTGGGCATAGACGGCGGTCACATCAATGACCTGGCCTGCGCTCAGCGTGAACGGATAAGGGCCTTCGTAATTATCGCGGAGGTACAAGGTGGTGCTTCCCTGGATCAAGGGGTAGTAGCCCGAGCCATGAGTGCCCACGGTGACGTTCATCACCTTCACAAGCCGGGCCTGATAGTTGCCCGAAGCCAGTTCGTTATAGGTGACGGTAACGGGTTCAACCACATTGTCGGAACTCAAGGTGATTTCATACTGCGCATTGTTCAAGGTAATATAGCCGCTGTTGCTGACTGGCGTACCTTGAAGGATGACCTCGCGGCCGTTTTCGAACGCATAGACTGTGGTTGCGAAACCGGTTTGGATGCCTGCAGTTTCGTCTTGCAGGAAGCAGAGGCTGCGGTTGTTTTCGCGGTAGGTCACCACACCTTTGATATAATAGGTGTTTCCGTCACCGGCTGCGGCACGCACATCAGCGATGCTGCTCAGCTTGTAATAGGTGTGGCTGATTTCGGAGCCAGAAGAAGAGCAGGTGCTTGATATGGCCTTGATGGTAGTGGTTTCCATCAAGGTGAGGGTGACAGACTCGTAGATCTGGTAGGTGCCTGAAGCGCCAGCAGTGGGTGTGGTGCCATCGGTGGTGTAGTACATCGAGGTGCCTTCGGCAGGCGTGAGGGTCACTTCAAGCATGTCGCCGTCCATGAACCACTCCGATTCGGCACTGATGACAGGATCGGGCAGGCTGCCGTCGTTCAGCTTATAAATCTGCACAGGGTTGCCGCCTGATTCAACGCACTCGAAATACATATTGGATTCGTCATTGTTGTTCCAACTGATGTAGTAGTCGGTGTAATCATACTTAGGCCTGATGATGGCGTTGCCGCTCTCGTCGAAGCTGATGGTCCACAGGAAGCGGTTTTCGGGATAGTCCATCCCCCACGGGTCGAAGGATTCTTGATTCAGGCTGCTTCCGTCCCATGTCAGGTAATCCGTCGTCATCTGGATGAGATAGGCACTTTCAGAACTGAACCAATAGAATTTTACATCCTGTCCTGATACTGTGTCGTCCATGGGCACCAGCTTGTAATTGGTCGAGGTCATCGACTCGATGTCGCTTGTCGAGGTCACCTTGCTCAATCCACCGAAAGGATCGATGACCATAGCCGAGGCCCAAATCCACGGGCTGGCTGCGCCGCCATCGACGCCTTGGTGAGTGGAGAGATTGTATTCACCGATACGTGCCCAAAGGGTGCCGTCGTGGTAGCCTGTCGTGCGGGGCGTGTAGGTGAGGGTGAAGGTGGCCGTTCCGAAGCCCGAATCGTCCACAGGAATGACTTCCGGCTCAACGACGATGTCGGGGTAGAAATTGTCGCCTAAGTTATCGAGGTTCAGCCAGACGTAGTCGGCATTGTAGCCTGTTTGGTCGAAGGCGTTCTCGTAATAGACGGTGATGGTTTGGGTGACAGGCACACAAAGCGGGGTTTCGCCCATTGTCCATTCGGCCGGGTCGAGGCTCATGGCCGCCGCAGGCGGGTTTTGCCATAGTGTGGCCTCTTGGGTGCTCGTCGAGCCGTCAGTACCTCTCATGGTGACGACAATCTTCACGCCGCGTGCATCAGTGCCTGTGTTTTCGGAAAGGGTGAAGGTGAAGCTGTGTGTTTGTTCATTCCAACTGTCCAAATTAATCCAGCCGGTGCCCGTGTTTCCTATCGGCTGGAGACTTGCCGAAACGTAGCCGGTCGAGTTCATGTCAACATGCTTGATGTTTCTCACCGTCAAGGTGTGCGTTTGGGTGTCGTCAGCGCCATACACCATATACGATGGGTTGAGCGCGAACTCTGCCGGGGCGCAACCCGATTGGAATACCGCCATGGTATTGTCGACACCACCCACGGTAACGGTGATCAATCCGAGGCGGTCATCGGTGCTGTTCGAGCTGGGCACGGTGATGTTGATGGCCGTGTAGTCGTTGTTCATCGTGGCGTTGAAGCTGAGGTCGGAGTCATAGGTGCTGAGCTCGGGAGTGCCTGCAAGGTTGGCACCGATGTAGAGCGGCACGCTCACCGTGCCGCCAACTTCGTCAAACTCCACGCGGTTGGTGCCGAAGGTGATTTCGCTGATGCCAGGAATGTCGTTGATGCTGCGGAGAAGTAACGCAGGCTCGCCGTCCGAATGCTCTGTGCAGTTGAGGACTTTCGCCTTGAGGGTTCTGCCTTCAAGTATTCCGATTTCTTCTGTGGCGTAAAGGATGGCGCTTTTCGTCACGTCGTTGACGGTTTGCGCCACCTCATACTTGTCGAATTCGTAATAGGATCCGATGTATGAACCCACTTGGATGTCGCTCAACAGCACCATACGGTCTTGCAGGCGCGAGTTGTACTGGTTTCGTCCGTCAACCAACAGGTCGTCATAGAGGCCAGCCAAATCGGTCACATACGGATTGTCGATGTCGGAGTGTCCGGCATTGTTTAGGAGTACCGCATCCGTAAGGAAGATGCGATTCCCTTCATATATACCGGATGGATAGCCTTGCACGTAAACCAAATCGCCAATGCTGACGGAGTGGCTGATGTTATACTCGGGTGAAACCAGGATGGCGTTGTTGTTTTTGAGCAGATTGCCACCGGTGTTTGCGTTGCGTGCATCTTCAACGTAGTAATTGACGCCTGAAAAACAAGTCACCCTGCACAAGAGGTAGGCCAGCTTTGCGGATTCGTTTAGGCTTTGTCTTGCCCCTTCTCGGGCTTCCCACACGTCGCTGCAGATGGCCTCGAAGTTGGGGGAGGGAGTGAATATGGCTTCCATATCAACCTCTTCGTCAGGCATGGTGAAACTCCAGCAGGTGCTGTTCACGCGGGTGAGTTGCAGCCCAGAATCGCTGGTGCAGCGCATCGAGTGGTGCATCAGCTTGCTGTAGTTCGCGTTGCTCGCCTTCAGGTAGTTGATGGTAGAGGGGTTGTCGGGCGTGGTGGTGCTGAGGTGCAGATAGACCCGCTGGCCAGGATAGGCTTCGGTGATGGGTGTGCCGCCGCTTTGGCTGAGCGTGGCGGTGAACATGCTTTCGTCAAGTTGGCTCGGATACATCGAAAGGTTGATGTCGTGCGGAGTCGCGATTTCGATGTCGTCTTCCATGCGGTAGTTCATGATAGGAACATGACCATGTTCAGTAGGACAATACCATAATCTGCCTGTAATATGGGTGATGTTAGTGCCAATTGGAAGTTTGTTAAACAGCTCGTTCATGACTTCGATAGATATGTCGTGGTCATAAATACAGGTGATGATGGGTTGGCTGTTATTGCCGCCTTGGACTAGTGTCACCTTCAAATAATCGCTTCCAGAGATGACCCCCCGTTCTCTGTCAGTAACGGTCAGGTCGGTTAGCTGCATGATGCGGCTCTCGTAATTGTCGCTATACCATTGTGGCATTGTGCCTTCAGCTTTGTTATAGAGCATAGCCACACTGGTGCTCATAGGAGTAATGGTTCCTGTTCCAAACCGTTGGAGGATACAGGTGTTTTCGGCCGTGCTCCTGATGGTCGAGGTGCCATAGGTTTCTGGATTTACCTGTACTCGGATTCTATCACCAATGGTGAGATTTGGGTTGGTGCTGAAATTCAATTGCATGCCGCCGGTGGCATCTTCGATATAGACGCACCACAATGAAGAACTAAATAAATACACATGGTTGACCACACCATCCACCACATGGGTTTGGTCCAAGTGCGTGCGGGCATAGTGGATGAAGCGGGTGTCGAATTCGATGTCTTCGGCGGAGCGGACGAAGAGCTTCATGTAGCCGCCGTAGCCAATGCTTTCTCTGCAATTTACGGCTGTTACGCTGCGGAGCGACGCCCCTAATGGCAGTTCAGGCTCAGAATCGATGCCGTAGAAACTAATGGTGTCTCTCACACCGCTTTGGTCTTCCACCACATAGCCGTTGAAATAACTGTTTTGCAAATGATTGACTACGGTCAAGTTGGTCAATCTTACGAGGGTGTGTTGCCAAGAGTCGTTCTTGATGCGCTCAGGCGTGGCGGGATAGTGGGCATTTTTCAGGCTTTGAAGTTGCACGTTTCTCGTCACAGGAGTATCATTGTGCCCTACTACCGTAATACTATTAACGTCATAGGAAAGAATGCTAATATAATCACTGTCCAAATGACCTTTGTTGGCTTGTACGGTGACGATGTCTCCTATCGAGGGCTTGGTGCCTTGATAATCTACACGGATGCCACCGTCCGCCGAGTTGCTCTCTTGAATGTAAATGGTGGCAGCATCATCGTTGCTCACATAAGTCACCGTGCCTGTGAACGAGACGGGCGTGTAGGTGCCTGCCAATTGGCGTACTTGGCGGATGGTTAATTGTTGTTGCCCTTTAGCTCCCAAAGGTGTGAGCAGCGCCATGAGGGCGAAGGCGAAAAGAAAGATAAATCTTCGTTTCATTTTTTTGATGTTTTAATTGTGTTTTGCATAAATTTAGATTTCATGCGGCAAAAATATAACAAAAAAACGGGATGGAAGTGCGCAAATTTACGTATTTTTCAAGTTTTTTTTGGCTGTTTTTTTGGGGAAATCGCTGTCTTTGCCAAGTAAGTAGATGTGCAAATTTAGTTTACATAATAGATTGCTGGACGCGCTTTGCGTCACTGCGAGGTACGAAGCAGTCCAGACAATCAGCTTAAACTCTGGATTGCTTCGTCGTTCCTCCTCGCAATGACGCAAAGCGAGAAAAATCCTGTAGTAAACAATTAATGCAGTTTTATTCTGAACACTTACTTAATAAGTAACTGTTCAAAATTAAGCTACATGATTTTTGACGCGGGACATGGATCTGGGAGGAAACCGAGAGGAAACTGAGAGGAATCACAGTGTTACCTCGGAGTTACCTTAGAGTACCTA
>CALEMB010000171.1 GCA_937902805.1 uncultured Bacteroidales bacterium | reverse complement strand
AGCGCCGGCTTCGGCATCGGCAAGCACCAGTGGCTCCGCAAGAAAGCCGGCAAGCCTTACGTTAGCATCGACTCAGTGGCCGACTTCCTCGAACTCACCGAAATCAAGATGAACAGCCCGCAGTCGGGCCTCTTTATGGTCGGTGGCGGCACACCCAAGAACTTCGCACAGGACACCGTCGTTTGCGCCGAAATCCTGGGTCACGAAGTGCCCATGCACAAATATGCCATCCAAATCACCGTGGCCGACGTTCGCGACGGCGCTTGTTCGTCCTCGACGTTGCTTGAGGCTGGCTCATGGGGCAAGGTGAGCGAAGATCTCCAACAGATGGTCTACGCCGAAGGCACCACCGTCATCCCCGCCATCGTCAGCTACGCCTACCACAATGCACCGTGGAAAGAGCGTGAGTATAAGAACTGGCAGAAGTTGTATCAAAAATAATTTATCATAAGACGCGCTCGACGTCATTGCGAACGCAGTGAAGCAATCCAGGGCTCTAGTATTATTCTCTGGATTGCTTCGTTCCTCGCAATGACGCAAAGCGACAGAAAGCCATCATGGACATCAGTATCTTCCTTGAGCCTGTTTCCGAAAAATGTTTCAGCGAAGCGTTTCGGCCTGGCAAACTGACCTTGGGCGAGACCATCCACATTTATCGCAATGAAAACACATTTCCCGACCTCGACGGAGTTCAATTGGCCATCGTAGGTGTCAAGGAAGAACGTGGAGCTGTCGACAACAAAGGCTGCGCCGATGGCATCGAGCATATCCGCAAGGCTCTTTATCCCCTCTTCAACCATTGGCCCCAACTCCAAATCATCGACCTCGGCAACATCAGAATCGGCAAGGAAATCAACGACACCTATTTTGCCTTCAACCAGGTGCTTACCGAGTTGATGAAAAACAAAATCGTGCCCATCGTCATCGGGGCGGGACAAGACCTGACCTATACGATGTACCAGGTGTACGAGCCGACAGGCAAGCTCATCAACATTGCCGCCGTCGACCCCATGTTTGACATCGGCAACGACAAAGACGCGCTCCACTCCCACTCCTATCTAAGCCACATCATCCTGCATCAACCCAATTTCCTGTTCAACTTCACCAATATTGGATACCAGTCATATTATGTTGACACAGAGAATATTGAGCTAATGAAACAGCTGCTTTTCGATGCTTATCGTTTGGGCAACATCAAGCAAAACATAGAACTGGCCGAGCCGCTCATCCGCAATGCCAACCTCTTGAGTTTCGACATCAGTGCCATCCGTGCCGCCGATGCACCAGGTGTACACAACGCTTCGCCCAACGGCTTCAACGGCGAAGAGGCCTGCCGCATGACACGTTATGCCGGACTGAGCTATAAGCTCTCCTCCATCGGTTTCTTCGAATACAACCCGCATTACGACATCAACGCCCGCACGGCCAACCTCATCGCCGAGATGATTTGGTACTTCATCGAAGGCTTCTCCCAACGCCAGGACGACATCCCCACCCTGGACAGCACCGACTTCAAGCGTTTCAATGTGCAGATTGGCGATAATCAAAATGATATAGTCTTCCTCTGCCACAAAATCACAGGCAAGTGGTGGATGGACATGTCGTTCATGCAAAACGACGACAAGCGTTACGAGCGGCACCACTTCATCCCCTGCTCCAAGGAAGACTACGACCAAGCCATGCGCAACGAGCTGCCTGACAAATGGTGGCAGTTTTATCAAAAACTGATGTAAAATGGGGGTTATTCCTCGCTTACATCATCCAAGTCAAAATAAAGCAGACGCGTGTCATCGTTCATATCTTCCTCGTTGAGGGGGATAAATCCATTTTTTAAATAGAAAGGTACAGCATCAGCGTATGCATCAACTGTAAGGAAACGACAGCCTGTTTTATTGTCAACGACAAAATAACTTTTAATGAAATCCAGCAAAAGTGTTCCGATGGAATGGCCTTTCAATTCTTCATCAACTCCTAATCGGCACAATTTTGCCGCAGGATAGCTCTTTATCCGTTTCTCGTTAACGAAACGCATTTTGCGAAAACGATTAAACTCGGTTTTATTCTCAAAGTCACTCAATGACACTCTGTCATTTGCCAAACTGAAAAAAGCGACCACTTTCCTCGTGTTTTTGTCTTCAAACACATAAGTAACTGCCAACAAAGCCTTACGGTAAAGTGCAGCCTCATTCAAAAGAAAATCATTCAGGTCTTCATCTCCGCAGTTGAATGACTTAATTTGTTCATCGGCAGAGAGTTTCCGCACCTCATAACGGCTTTTTATTTCAGCATAATCCATATTGTTATGATTTCATTATGCTCATAATCAAATGATATGCTGCCAAGCGCTTGGCTTTTTGCTCCGCTGATTCGGTGCGTTTTTCCTTCATGCGAGCCTCAAAGCGGCGGGCATCCTCACCGAAAAGTATGGGCGTTTCTTTGATTGGTTTTGCCATGATTTCTCCTCCTATAATTATCTAATCTCCAACAAAATCTGTGCAAAAATACACATTTTCTTCATATTCACTTGTATAAACCGATTTTTCTCTATCTTTGCACTGCCAAGTCGGGAGAAATCGATTTGGTCAGAGAAAGCGCATTCTTCGCTTTGTTCCTCGAAAGTGAATCTAGGCAATTCGCATAAGAAGGAGGTTAAGAGAAGAGGTTGCTTTCGCTGTTGTGTTGCGTTTCACAAACTCAACATAAACAGCGGAGCAGTACCTTTATTCATATTTTCCTTCTTATGGGAGCCTAGACCCAACTTTCGGAAATAAGGATAAGTTTGGGAGGCTCCGCTCTGTAGCTGTTTTCAAAACTGCCCATTTGAGTCAAAGGGCAAAAACGGTTTCAAATCATGCGAAACATCAAGACAAAAAAGAAACTGAAAATGTTGGCAATGATGATGGCATTGTCTATTCCGATTGTTACAACAGCCCAAGGCGGATTGTTCCAACGCGGCGAGGAAACAAGTAGTCAAAATGCTGGGTTTTTTCGTAATGGAGGAGAAGCAATTTCCTTAACCAACCAGACTTTCGGCAATCCGACCGAAGGCGTGAATGTCACCAACCAGACTTTCGGTGAAGAGACACCGCTTGGAGGCGGATTATTTACCTTGCTTTTGGCAGGAGTTGGTTATGCAGCAATGAAATCAAACAAAAGAAACAACAAAAGAAAAAGGAGAACATAAAATGAAGAAAATCAGCATGATTCTGATGGCTTTTGCATTAACCATGACGATGTCGCAATGCAAGAAAAACGAAGTGCAACCGACTTCCAACGATGAGGTCGTGACCATCACCCTTGACGTAAAACAAAACAACGGCTCAAAAGTGGTGGTGAATCCCAATACGGGCACGGTAGACTTTGAAACTGGCGACAAGATTTATGTGGGCAGTGGCGGCAAATATGTCGGCTTTTTGACTCACAACGGCACCAACTTCAGCGGCAACATCACCAACCCGACCGAAAACCAGCCTTTGCAGTTCTACTTCCTTGGAAATGTAACGCCAACCGAGACGCTTTCCGCTGGTACAACGGAGGAATGTTCGGTAATCATCAGTGACCAGACGGAGCATTTGCCCATGATTTCATGTGCTGCATCCAACGAAAACTATGTTTCTGGCGTAACGGCCTACTCTGCCCATTTGCTGAACAAGTGCGCATTGGTGAAGTTCAATGTAACCACACCTTCAAACTCACCAATTTGCATTACAGGAATGAAGAACAAAGTAACGGTGGATTTCTCGGAAAACAATGTAACTCCCAGTATGGATGGAGAAGGAATCTTCAAGTTGTCCGCTGGTGCAGGGGAGAATGTTGAGAAATGGGCGATTCTTTTGCCGCAAGAGGCTTTGGAGGAAGGATTAGAGGGATCCGTTTATTCTGAAGATGGTAGTTGTACAGGAATTAGGCCGACTATATCTAACATTTTAGAAAATGATTATCTGGCGAATGGCATCGCTGTTACGGTAAATACAGTTTCAGCTGCAGGAGTTCCTGAAGGAGCCATTAATGGTCTGTTTACCATCAATGCCAATGGCGACCAAGTGTATTTCTCCCATGGGAATTTGCAGTACATTGGTAGTGTGTCAACACCTTATTGGAAGTTTGCAGATAACCAATGGGATTGCTTAGGAACGACAACAGGTCAAAATAGCGGTAATGAGAATGTTGACCGCGATTTATTTGGCTGGGGTACGAGCGGTTACCATGACATTAGTGACCCCAATAATGTGAATTATCAGCCTTGGTCAACGTCTACGTCGCAAGTGAATTTCAGTTATAATGAATATGGTTACGGCCCATCGAAGAATATGATAGACCAGAACTTGACAGGAACTAGTGCAAATTATGATTGGGGAGTATATAACCCAATAAGCAACGGTGGCAATATCACTCATCGCTGGCGAACTCTTACTGAAACAGAATGGGCATATTTGTTTTACTTTCGAAATACTGCCTCAGGTATCCTATACGTCAAGGCACAGGTTAACGAAGTGAATGGCGTGATTCTTTTCCCTGATGATTGGGACAATAGTATATACATCTTTAGCGGTACGAACAGTGCTGGTACGAGTTTTGGCAGTAACACAATCACTGCTATTCAGTGGATGGCTTTAGAGAATGCTGGGGCTGTATTCCTGCCAGCCGCAGGTGGCCGGTTCGGGACCTCTGTTAACTATATTGGTACCAAAGGCTTCTATTGGTCGGCTACACATTATCGTGTCGATGTTGCGTACAATGTGACCTTTGTTGACAATAACCTCGTAGTTGGTGATTGGTACTATCGCTATGGCGGTCGAAGTGTGCGCTTGGTTCAAGATTGCAATCCATAACCATCTTTTTTGTCGCTATTAGCCGCTCTTTTTGTTTTATTATCATTGAAACTTGAAGAGTGACTTTTTTGTGTTTTCAGAAGCCCTCATTAATCCAGTGAATTTGTGTTTTTGCCAATCCAATAATCTTTCTATGAGCGACATTAATGTTTCATTCTTAATCATCACGACCCAAGGGATTTGTTACTTTGAGTTTAAAGATGATATTAGACAAGAAATGGCCATTTTGGATGTAATCAATGTGCAACGGCCTATCGTATGGTTTGACGACACTTGTCACAGAAAAATGTATCGCTATGATGATTTAATGGCAAAAGCGATTGACACTTTCGCTCAAGAATTTGGAAGCAAAATCAATACGAAGCCATTCGAATTTAGAAAGTTTATGAAAACGCATCTTGTGAAAGACGAACCTTTCTATATGTTCAGAACGGAAGACTATTTGGCAAATATTGATCAGATACAAATTGCTCATGCAGTATATCAAATTGAGGCGATAAAGGAGGGCAAAAATGCAGATGAAATATGGAATAATGTAAAAGATGATTTAGGGTCGTTGCTAAATGACTATGAAATACGAACTTTGGGAATAGAGGATTATAGTGCGGGTGACGATACAGATAATCGGGTGTGCAGGTTCTGTGGGAGAACAAAAGCAAAAGGAGCTACTTTTAAGAATGTCGCACATGCTATACCAGAAGCTCTTGGCAATAAGAATCTAACCTGTAACGAAGAATGTGACGAATGTAACAAAGGATTGGCTTCAATAGAAGACAATTTGAGTGTTGCATATTTGGAAATTCGTAGGGCTTTGTGTCATACGATTGGGAAGAAAGGTGTAAATTCTGTTGCAGGACAGAATTTTGTAATGGATGCAAAAACAAATCAGATAATCATTGATGAGGACAAACACATAAAAGATTTGGGTGACAAAACATGGGTGCGACTAAAAGGCAAAGAAGTGTTCACCTTTCAAGATTTATATAAAGCATTGTCAAAAATTGTCGTTGATTTGATTGAAACCAAAGAAGTTGCGCATTTTCGAAACACAGTTCAATGGATAAATGGCACTTTATTTGGAAACGAATTTCCACCCATCAAATTAATGTATTGCAATACTGTTTATTCACAACCTATAGTAGAGTTATTCATCCGCAAGGAGGAATATGATACCAGCAAAGGCCCATACTGCTTTGCAAACCTATTTGTTTGTGATTTGGCATTCCAATTTGTAGTGCCGTTTGTGGATGTTGATGCTGGTAAAATGAAGACGGCTTCTCTTATAAAGCCTTTTGAGAAGAAGATGGGGGCAACAACAGCTGTCTATAATTGGAAATCAGAATGGATTGATAGTGGGGACACCACACAGCGAACTGCTTATACAGAGATTGAATATGATAAGTCGGAATTACCTATTTTTGACAGTAAACCTAATGTTAGCGAGAACTTACACATTACGTCTCCAAAATGGAAACAAGATACTATCGAATTTCCTCCCTTTAATCCTTCAATTATCATAGCCTCAAAGGTGTTCCAATGTGAAGTGTCGGATAATAATAAAAATATCCACTTGGATGAAGAATGGTTACGTGATACATCAAATAACATAATTTGCAATCTTGCTATTGACAAGCAAACCAACAAAGTGTTAGTGGATATTAGGATAGAAATATGTAATACGGACAACACCGAACATTTACTAAACACTTGGATTGTAAAAGAATTTAGTCTTAATGATTTAGATGATGTCCTTGCAATCAAAGAAGATAACAGTATTGAGATATTTAGGGAGTTTACATCGTTTATTACGGAGCAGTCTCTAATAGAACTAGATCCTTTACTTGGAAAAATACATCCTTTGCTAGGTGCAATAGAAGCAAATACAGATATGATTTGTAGGAATTATCATTGCATCTTAGCGAGATGGTAAGTCTAATGTGACAAATCGGCGGAACTTCAAAAACTCCGCTATTTTTGGCGAATACTTATGGATTGAAATACTCCTCCACCATTAGGTTGATTGCCTCAATACTCGTTCTTCCGAATTTGCAAATATAAAAGGTCAGATCGAGATCGGAAGAGCGTCGTGTAGGGAAAGAGTGTAGATCT
>CALEMB010000170.1 GCA_937902805.1 uncultured Bacteroidales bacterium | reverse complement strand
CCCACCCACAACGGAGACCCCGTCAGCACATGCTGGCGGGGTCATCTGTTTTTATGTAGAACTTTTTCCATCTTTCATAGTTTTTTCCTATCTTTGCCCGATTTTACACAGCAAATTACTTTCACTATGATAGACATTAAGTTTTTAGTCAAGAACCCCGACGTGGTCAGGGAGAACATCAAGAAGAAATTCCAGGACAACAAGTTGCCCCTCGTTGACGAGGCTATCAGCTTGTATACCCAATATTGCGACTGCCAGCAGCGTGCCGATGACCTGCGTTCGCAACGCAACTCCATCTCCAAGGAGATTGGCATCCTCTTCAAGAACAAGGAAGTGGAAAAAGCCAATGAGATGAAGAAACTCGTCGAAGCCAATGCCCAAGAGTTGGAACAGCTCGGCAAGCAGCAGACTTCGCTCATGGAGCAACTCACCAAGGTGATGTACGCCATCCCGAACATCATCGCTCCCGAGGTGCCCGTCGGTAAGGACGATACCTTCAACGTGGAAAAGGAACGCTTTGGCGAACCTGTGGTGCCCGACTTCGAGGTGCCTTACCATGCCGACATCATGGCCAAATTCAACGGCTTGGACTTGGATTCGGCTCACCGCGTTGCGGGTAATGGCTTCTATTACCTCATGGGTGACATCGCTCGCCTGCATTCCGCCGTCATCACCTACGCCCGCGATTTCATGATCGAGCGTGGTTTCACCTACTGCATCCCGCCTTTCATGGTGCGCAGCGAGATTGTCTCCGGTGTGATGAGTTTTGCCGAGATGGATGCCATGATGTATAAGATCGAGGGCGAAGACCTCTATCTCATCGGCACTAGTGAGCACTCGATGATTGGTAAGTTCATCGACCAAATCGTTCCCGAAGAGTCCCTGCCGCTGACGCTGACGAGCTATTCGCCCTGCTTCCGCAAGGAGAAAGGTGCCCACGGCATCGAGGAACGCGGCGTGTACCGCATCCACCAGTTCGAGAAACAGGAGATGGTGGTGCTCTGCAAACAAGAGGATGCCGACTACTGGTACGAGCAGATGTGGAAGAACACGGTGGACCTGTTCCGCTCGATGGACATTCCCGTCCGCACTTTGGAATGCTGCTCGGGTGACTTGGCCGACTTGAAGGTGAAGTCCTTGGATGTTGAGGCATGGTCGCCGCGCCAGAAGAAATACTTCGAGGTGGGTAGCTGCTCTTATCTCGGTGATGCCCAGGCCCGTAGACTGAAAATCAGAATCAAGGGCAAGAACGGCAACTACTTCGCCCATACTTTGAACAATACCGTGGTCGCTCCGCCGCGCATGTTGATCGCCTTCCTGGAGAACAACCTCCGTGCCGACGGCAGCGTGGCCATCCCGAAAGCCCTGCAACCCTACATGGGCGGAAAAACTGAAATTAGATAATTATGACACGAGACTTCGAGACACGAGACACGAGACAGTCCCGTGTCCCGCAGTCCCGCGTCCCGAGTCAAAAAGAATATGGACATCTCCGTTGTAGTACCGCTGCTGAATGAAGCCGAGTCGTTGCCCGAGCTGGAATCATGGATCCGTCGGGTGATGAACGAGCATGGCTTCTCCTATGAAATCGTCTTCGTCGACGATGGCTCCACCGACAACTCCTGGGCTATCATCCAAGGTCTGGCAGAGGCCAATCCCAACGTGAAGGCGCTGCGTTTCAGACGCAACTATGGCAAGTCGCCAGCGCTGAACGAAGGCTTCAAAATCGTGGAAGGCGATGTTGTCATCACTATGGACGCCGACCTGCAGGACAGCCCCGATGAAATCCCCGAGTTGTACAAGATGATTAAGGAGGACGGCTACGACCTCGTTTCGGGTTGGAAGAAGGTGCGTTACGACTCCAAGTTGATGAAGAACATTCCGTCGAAGTTCTTCAACTGGACCACGCGCATTATGTCGGGCATCAAGTTGCACGATTTCAACTGTGGCCTGAAGGCCTACCGCAACGAGGTGGTGAAGAGCATTCAGGTCTATGGCGAGATGCACCGCTATATCCCTGTCATCGCCAAGATGAACGGTTTTAGCCATATCGGGGAGAAGGTGGTACACCATCAGAAGCGGAAATACGGCTCGAGTAAGTTCGGCATGAGCCGCTTCGTGCGCGGTTACCTCGACCTGTTGACCATCAACTTCATCTCGAAGTTCAGCAACCGCCCTATGCACTTCTTCGGCTTGATGGGTTCCATCACGTTTTTGATTGGTTTCGTCATCGCCGTGTATCTGGCCTGCATCCGCTTGTTTGCACACGCTTACGGCATGACCAACCGTCCGCTGTTCTATTTCGCACTGTTGGCTATCATCATCGGCGTGCAGCTCTTCTCAACGGGTTTCCTCGCCGAGATGATCACCTCCACGCAACGAGATAAAAGGGTGTATTCCATCTCTGAGCGGATTAACGCGTAAGTAAACAAAAAACCAGCCCTCTATAGATTCCCAAGGGAATGACATAGAGGGCTGGTTTTTTATTGTCTCAGATCAATACATATCGTCGATATTGCCGTCGAAGTTTTCGTCGAAGCTGTCGCCAAATTCGTCGTTGAACTCGTCCTCGTCGAACTCATCCTCAAACTCGTCGAACGGCGAATCGTCGGCAAAGTCGTTGTTGTCCCAGTCGAAGTCGTGTTCCAAACGCTCTTCGTCAAAGGCCTCTTCCTCTTCGTGTCCGCTGATGAAGCTGTCGATTTCGTCGTCGCTCATCTTGTCGAAGTTGACATCCAGCAGGGCGGAGTCGTTAATGGCGCGGTTCATCGACTTCAGCTCACGCATCACTGAAGGGGAGACGTAGAACTCATCGATGTTTTCCTCGCAGTATTTCAAGTATTTGGGGTCTTTCTCGTACACCTCGGCGATGGTCATGCCCTCGTATTTGCCGAAGGTGAAAACTGAATCAATGTCATAGAATTTCATATTATGTCCTTTCTTTTTTTGTTCTTTTGATGGTGTTTTTCACTCCGCAAATATCATGCATTTTTCTTTTTGTCGCAAAAAAAATCACTTTTTGAAGGCAAAAAACACGGCGAGGATGATTAGGATGAAGGCGACGATGTGGTTCCAACGGAAGGTCTCGGTCTTGAAAACGGTGATGACGATGACGGTGAACACGGTCAACGATACGGCTTCTTGTATGACTTTCAGCTGAATAAGGTTGAAGGGACCTCCGTTTTGCATCGCGCCGATGCGGTTGGCAGGGATCATAAAGGAATACTCGAACAAAGCAACACCCCACGACATCAGGATGACCAGGAAAAGCGGCCAGTCTTTCGACGAGGGGACAATCTCGAGCAGTTTCAGCTGTCCATACCAGGCAAAGGTCATGAAGACGTTGGAAACAATGAGTAAAAGGATGGTGTAGAGGCCTTTCATTGGGTTTCGTTTTTATTGGGCTGCAAAAGTACGGGAATTTCTTTCATGTCCGACATTTATTCCTATTTTTGCACAACCAAACTATGACCCCATGAATGCAACCATCATATTAGCCGTTTTTGTTCTTTACACCGTTCTTTTGTTCGTGATTTCGCATTTCACGGCACGCAAGTCCGACAACAATGCGTTTTTCCGTGGCAGCAAAAACTCGCCGTGGTTTGTGGTGGCCTACGGTATGATTGGCGCCTCTTTGTCGGGCGTGACCTTCATGTCGGTGCCAGGCGGCGTCTACACAGGACAGTTCACCTATATGCCTTTGGTGTTTGGCTATGTGCTTGGCTATGCGGTTATTGCGTTGATACTGTTGCCACTATATTATCGCCTTAACCTGACTTCCATATACACCTATTTAAATATGCGTTTTGGGCCACGGTCGGAGAAGACAGGAGCGGCGTTCTTCATCTTGTCGCGTCTGTTAGGCTCGGCGTTGAGGATGTATCTCGTTGTTTTTGTGCTGTATGAGTTCGTCTTCAAGGATTGGGGCATTCCTTTTTGGGTGCCGGCAGTCATTTTCATCGCCATCATCTTGCTCTATACCTTTAAGGGTGGCATCAAGACGGTGGTGTGGACCGATACCTTGCAGACGACTTTCCTTTTGTTGGCGGCCTTCCTGACGGCATTTTTCATCCTGCGCAATCTCCATATCTCTTTGTGCGACCTGCTGAAGTCGGCCTCGGAGAAAGGCTATACCAAAGTGTTTGAGACCGACTGGACGCACAACAAGTTCTGGGTCAAGCAGTTGCTGAGTGGCATGTTCATCACCATTACCATGACGGGTTTGGACCAGGATATGATGCAAAAAAACTTGACTTGCAAGAACTTGCGTGATGCCCAGAAGAATGTGATGACTTCGAGCTTGCTGTTTGTGGTGGTCAATGCCTTATTCCTCTTTTTGGGTGCTGCCTTGATTTGTTATGCCCAAACCACGGGTTTCCAACTGCCTGTGAACGATGCGGGTGTAGTGGTCAACGACAAGATATTTCCTTCAGTGGCCTTCTCTTTGAGCAAATTTACGGCAGTAGTGTTTGTCATCGGCCTTGTGGCGGCAGGTTATTCCAGTGCCGATGGCACCTTGACCGCCTTGACGACTACCTTCTGCTTCGATTTCATGCATTTCGACAAGAAGCAGCTGACAGAAGAACAAATCACACATTACCGCAAGTGGATCCATGTGGCTTTTGCCTTGCTTTACTTGTTGGTTATCATCGCCTTCCGACCTTTCCACAACGAGTCACTCATCGATAAGGTCTTTGACATTGCAGGTTATACTTACGGGCCGTTGTTGGGTTTGTACACCTTTGGCTTGTTTGTCAAAAACAGGAAGGTCATCGATAAGTCTGTGCCTTATATCGCAGTTTCTTCGCCCATCGTCAGTTATTTTTTGAAGATGTATTCCCCACAATTGTTCGGAGGTTACAAGATAGGCTTCGAAATCCTGATTATCAACGGTTTGCTGACATTCCTTGCGTTGTTGCTTTTCAGCCGAAAGGAAAAAACGGCTTTGGAATGATGGGATTGCGGAAAAATATGTATTTTTGAAGTTTGAAACCAAATCTAACGGAAATGAATAGAATTGTCACCAAATTATCACTGTTGCTGTTGACTTTGGCCTTGGGGGGCCAACTTCAAGCGCAGTTCACTACGACTTTTGCAAAGAATGTCACTCCTGGCCAGCAGAACGGCTTTTATTATTCCTTGCCTCAGACCTTGTTGAAGTTGGATTTCATCATTGAGGAAGCCCAACTCATTGAAGGGCCGCTCAGTGACTATGCTTCCAGCTATTTTGCGAAGGAGGAATATGTGGAATATGAATCCACTGAGTACACGCTGCTCGATGTCAAGATGACCACTGTCGCCAGCCCCGACCCCAATGCACTGTTCTTTGTCACCATGACAGGAGCGAGAGGCGGCAGTAAGTTGCAGTTCGATGTGCTGCCTAATGGCATTATCCGCAGCGTGGGCGTGGGCAACGATGAGGTAACGGTCTGCCCGCAGCCTGTGGCACAAGAACAATCTAAATGTTGTGAAGAAGACGTTGATAGCGAGGAGTTTATCAGTCTGATGTCAGCGGGAAAGACGAATGCCATGCTGGCCAAGGAAGTCGCCGACAAGATTTTGGAAATTCGTAAATCAAAGTTCTACCTGATTTCGGGCGACGTTGAGATGGCCTCCAACCCCGAGACTTTCAATGCCATGTATAAGAAACTTGATGCCTTGGAAAAGGAATATACCAGCCTGCTTTTGGGCAAACGCGTCACCAAAAAGGTGGTGAAGACGGTGTATGTGATTCCGAGCAAGGAAATGCCGACGCAAACTGTGGCTAAGTTTTCCGAGACAGAAGGCCTCACCGAGGGAAAGAATGGCACGGGAAGCTTGATTATAGTGCAGACCTTGCCCTTGAATACTACGGCTGCCATCAATACGGTCAGCCAGTCAGCGGTGGAGCTGATGACTTACGAAAACAAAGTCTTCTACCGCATCCCCGAGATGGCGAATGTGAAGGTGAGCTGTGAAGGCGAAACGTTGTTGGAAGACAGGGTGGTCGTCAGCCAGTTAGGCGCCTTATTGACGGCACCAGTGGCCAGTTCCAAGTTGACCTTTGACACCGAGACGGGTCAAGTCATCAATATGAGGATGCAGTAAGGGCTAGGATTATTGAGGTCCCTGAGCCTTGAGCTTGTCGAAAGGTCGAAGGGCCTCTTTGATTCTTACCAACTGACCTAAAAGACCCTCAGCCAAGTCTAAGCGGAGCATGTTGGCGCCGTCGGACTTGGCTTTTTTAGGCTCGGGATGTACCTCCATGAAAATACCGTCGGCACCTGCCGCGATGCCTGCCTTGGCGATGAGGCCAATCATCTCGGGTTGTCCGCCCGTGACGCCACTGCTTTGGTTGGGCTGTTGCAAAGAGTGGGTGACGTCAAGGATGACGGGCACCTCAAACTGCTGCATGACGGCGATGTTTCTGTAATCCACCACCAAATCCTGATAGCCGAACATTGAGCCGCGCTCGGTGAGCATGACCTTGTCGTTGCCTGACTGGCGCACCTTATCAACGGCAAAGCCCATGGCATCACCCGAAAGGAATTGTCCCTTCTTGATGTTGACGGTCTTGCTGGTCTTGGCAGCAGCTACAAGCAAGTCGGTCTGGCGGCAAAGGAAAGCAGGTATCTGCAATACATCCACATATTCAGCGGCCATGGCGGCTTCTTCGGCGGCATGGATGTCGGTCACCACAGGAAGTTCCAGTTCCTTGCCGATTCTTTGCAGCACTTTCAAGGCTTTTTCGTCGCCTATGCCCGTGAAAGAGTCCAGCCTTGAGCGGTTGGCCTTGCGGTAGGAGCCTTTGAAAATCAAGGGTATGTCAAGTTTCTGGCAGATGTTTTTCAAGGTCTCGGCAATGAAGAGGGGCGAGGTCTCGTCCTCAATCACGCAAGGGCCGGCCAAGAGGAAGAAACGGTCGGGGCGAAGACCTTTCAGGAAGTCGAATTTCGTGGTGTCCATAGTGGATATTTTTTGCAAAGATAGGAAATATTACTTTTTCATCATCACTTTTCCAATGGCACCCTCAGCGGTCTTGATGAAATACAATCCCTC
>CALEMB010000169.1 GCA_937902805.1 uncultured Bacteroidales bacterium | reverse complement strand
CCACTTTGATGGTCTCTTGTGAAAAAGAGATTGAATTCAACGGCGAGCATTCCGATCCTCGGTTGGTCATCAACAGCCTCGTGGAGCCTGAGGAATCTGTTAAGGCCTTCATCAACAAGAGTTATTTCTTCTTGGATGCACCTGACACGTCGACCCCTGAAGATCTTGTGGCGACCCTTTATGTGAATGACAATCGCATTGGTGAGATGGTGCCGTTTTTCGACACCGTTTGGGAATACTATGGAATAGTTAGTTACCACCTCGTTCCAGGCTTTTACCATGACTATCGTCCACAAACAGGAGATGTTGTCAAGATAAAGGCGTCGACCAATGGCTTTGAAGACGCAGAAGGTGAAACCACAGCCTTGCCGAACGCTATTGATTTTCAGTATGATATAGAGGTGTTGAATTGGCATGCCGAATACTATTACCCGTATTTTTCCGAACCAGGAGTACCGGAAGGCGACAGCGTTTTACGCATCGGTGGCTCTTTGGAGCTAAGCATCAACGTCACCGACCCTAACCCTGGAAAAACCAATTATTTCAGACTCGTCGAGGACAAGAGGATCCGCACGCAAGATGGAGAAAACAGTTGGTATGTCATTTTCGATTACGACGACCCGATTTTTGGCACCAGTATGACTGAAAACGATTTTGTTGATGCCAGCGACCTTGACACGCGTCCCGAGGGTGTGTTCACCGACTTGCTTTTTGACGGAAGTTCCTGTCGCTTGAAGTTAAAGATTCGTTTTGATTGTAATGTTGACGAAGGATTCGACCCCGATTTCTTCCGTGTGCCCTTTAGGTTGGAGCATCTCTCGAAGGAATACTACAGCTACTTAAACACCTGCAACCAAGGCGATGAAGTCATGGGATTTTTTGCCGAGCCTATCCAAACCTATTCCAATGTAACGAATGGCTTCGGCATTGTGGCGGGTAGAGCGGTTGATACCCTATGGGTTGCATTGCCTCTTGAGGAGCCATGATTGGCACGTTATTTGCAAAAAAACAATGTAACAAATCAATGTAAAACAGTGCAACCATGAAAAAGTCAATTCTTTATCTGTTCCTTTTATTGGCCATACCTTCGATGGCACAATACCGTGGTCACGGTGGACATGGGCCTGGTGGAGGCCATGGATCGGCTTCCTCGTTGACCATTGTCGCGCCTAAACATCAAACTTTTTGGCTCTTTGTCGATGATGTGCTGCAAAACGAGAACGCTGTTCGTTCCATCCGTATCAACAACCTCTGGCCTGAAGAGTTATACATCCGTGTTGAGCTTGACAACGGAAGCCAAGATTGTGTGGGTCGTTATGTCGACATGAGGCAATCTCAAAGTTTCAGTATTGTGCAACGTGGCAATCTTTTGGGTCTTGAAGCCACTCACAGCAGCATCCGTCCAGAACTCACCATGGACTTGCTGACAGAAACACAAATGCCTTCTATGCCCTACGGACACCAAGGCGGAAATATGCCGCCCATGCATCAAGGTGGAAATATGCCGCCTGCGCCTCCTGGGGGTATGCAACCGCCTATGCCTGGACACGGTCCTATGATGATGGGCATGAACCCAAAAGATTTTGAAGGGGCTTTGGCCTTGCTTTCCAAAGAGTCTTATGACGATACTCGTCTGGCCACGGCTAAGCAAATCGTTGCCAACAATCCTATGACGGTGGACCAAATTTCACAAATCTGCCGATTGTTCAAATTTGAAGACAACAAACTCGAATTTGCCAAGTTTGCCTATCCTTATTGTGTCGAGAAAAACAAGTATTTCATGCTGAACGACGTGTTCTCTTTCGATGGTTCAAAGCGTGAATTGAACGAATACATACAAGGAAGGGATTGATGAGCCTTATTTGGCAATCACAATGCCCAATTCTTTGTTGATTTGCTTGCGGATGTCGTCGAGGTCTTTTTTCTGCTTGAGCAGGATGAGCTGGTCGTCGACATCCGTGGCGTTTTTCAGCTCCTCTTCAATGGCTTTGCGACGTTCCTCGACGATGAGGTCCTTGTAACGGTAAAGGGACGACAAAACCGTAGCCCTCAGCATATCTTCCTCGCGCTTGACGAAGATGCCATATTTCTCCCATTGGTCGAGTTTGTAAGGTGTCGAAAGCAGGTCAGCGGCAAGTTGGGCGATGGTTTCATCCTCATGTGAAACGAAAAACTGGTCATCGGGAATGCGGCCCTCGTCAATGGCTTGGTCAAAGAGGTCGAAAATCTTTTTGTTGATGGCATTGGAGAAGACGAAGCCATCCATCTTGAGGTCGTCGATGATAAGTTGTGCCACCGCAACTTGTTCCTGAATAGGTTGCCCCTCTTCATCGTAGCGTGTGTCGACAATCACTTCCCGTCCGTACATCAGCAGCAACTTTACCAACTCTCGTTCCTGATAATAACCTGCTGGCAGCTGATCCTCCACGTTTTCCTCTTGTTTCTGCGTCACTGTCGTGGTGTCTGTCTCGGACACCACATTATCTTCGATGCCTAAGGTTTTTTTGAGTTTCGCCCGCAGAATCTTGTTTAGCTCGTTGGTGAGCGTCTGCTCGGGCATGTCCAAAAGCCGGCTGCATTCCTTGACGTAGGTAATGCGGAAGATGCTATCCGGAATGACGGAGATGGTCTCCACGATGTCACGGATGACTTGTCCTCGCTTGATGGGGTCGTTTTCGGCATCTTTCAGCAGCAGCTCCGTCTTGAAGCGGATGAAGTCTTTGGCGTTTTCTTTCAGGTAGTTGGTGACATGTTCTGTCGAGAACTCCTTGCCGAAGGTATCTGGGTCGTGCTCGGGAGGCAGGACCACGACATGCACATTCATGCCTTCCGACAGAATCATGTCGGTGCCACGTAAGGCTGCATGGATGCCTGCTGCGTCGCCATCGTAGAGCATGGTGATGTTTTTCGTGTAGCGTTTCACGAGGCGTATCTGCTCCATCGTCAATGAGGTGCCACTGCTGGCTACCACGTTCTCGATGCCGATTTGATGCATACGCAGTACGTCGAAATAGCCTTCCACGAGGATGCACTCGTCCTGTTTGGCGATAGCGTTTTTGGCAAAGTAGATACCGTAGAGCGTGTGCTTCTTGTCGTAAATCTCCGACTCGGGCGAGTTCTGGTATTTCGGGCTTTTCTTGTCGTTAGTCAAGATACGTCCACCAAAGCCGATGACGCGTCCCGTCAGGCTATGGATGGGAAACATCACGCGTCCGTGGTAGCGGTCATAGAGACCCTTTGAGCCTTTGATGGATAGGCCGATTTGCTCTAAAAGGTCTTCGGCATAGCCGTTTTTCTTGGCATATTCAGTGAAGGCGTCCCAATGGGCGGAGTCGGGGTTGTAGCCAAGGTGGAACTTCTGGATAATGGGGTCATAATAGCCGCGCTCACGGAAATATTCGAGACCAAAGGTCTTACCTTCCTCGGTGTTCCATAGGGTATCAACGAAATATTTGTCGGCAAACTCGTTGATATTGAACATCTTTTCGCGGAGGCTTTGCTGCATGATTTCCTCTGCGGTTTGTTCCTTCTCCTCGATTTTGATGTTGTATTTCTTGGCGAGGTAGCGCAGTGCCTCGGGGTAGGTGTAATGTTCGTGTTCCATGAGGAACTTGGCCGAGTCGCCCGCCTTGCCGCAGCCGAAGCACTTGAAGATGTTTCGGGCTGGGTTGACGCTGAACGAGGGTGTCTTTTCATTGTGGAAGGGACAGTTGCCCCACATGTTCGACCCCTTTTTCTTTAAGGTGACGAACTCGCCCACAACCTCCTCGATATGAGCGGCTTGTAAGATTTGTTCAACTGTTTCCCTTGGAATGGCCATTGCGCTAAATTTTTGGCAAAACTACAAAAAATTACAAATGCCGACCAAAATCCATTCTCTCGTGAAGAATCCTAATAATTCTGACTTTACCATTTTTCAATATTCGATAGAAAATGATGTGTCTTTCAGAATGGAAACCACGATAGCCCAAACGTACATCTTCGTATGAACGTCCAGCTGTATCTGGGTTGGCAGCAATGTAGCCTAAAGATTGAATCAACTCTTGAAAATATCGGTCTGCTTGCTCTTCAGACCAAGTTTCAAAAGTATAATTCCATATTTTGGCCAGGTCGTTAGAGGCTTTTTTGGAAAGAATGTAGTCAGCCATTTGCTTTGTGTTTTGCTTTCAGCTCTTGAAGGAAACGGTCTGGGTCAAAATCCTCAACATCGGGACTGGCTTCACCTTCTTCCAAAGCCGCTCTGAGAGCCGCCAATTGGGCTTCATCCTCTTCCAAACGCCGGAGACCAGCACGGATGACCTCACTGACATTGTTATATCTTCCGCATTGGATGCTACTTTGTATAAATTCCTCATAATGAGGTCCTAACGATGCTGTTACTGTTCTGCTCATGGTAATTTGATTTTCATGCTGCAAATGTAAGAATATTTCTTACAATTGCGTGTAGAATGATGATTATTTTTTAATGAGCTTCTAACCAATTGCTTCCCGTATTCATCTCCACCACCACTGGCACGGAGAGCGGCAAAGCGTTCACCATCTTGTTCTCGACAATAGATTTCAATTCGTCGAGTTCGTCGAGATGGGCATCAAAGACCAATTCGTCGTGTACCTGAAGAATCATTTTCGACTGCATTTTCAGCTTTTGCAGTTCTTCGTGGATGCCAATCATGGCGATTTTGATCATATCGGCTGAACTGCCTTGGATGGGTGCGTTGATGGCGTTACGTTCAGCGAAACCACGCACTACGCTGTTAGAGCCGTTGATATCACGGAGGTAACGACGGCGTCCCAAAATGGTCTCGGCATAACCATGTTCCCGAGCTAAAGCGATGCTGCGGTTCATGTATTCCTTAATGCCTGCATATTCCTCAAAGTATTTCTTGATGATGTCGGCAGCCTCGCTGCGCGAGAGTTCCATACGCTCGGCCAGACCGAAGGCCGACATGCCATAGATGATGCCGAAGTTGACGGCTTTGGCGCGGCTGCGCTGCTCCTTGGTGACCTGATCCATAGGCACGTGGAACACCTTGGCAGCCGTGGCGGCATGGATGTCGTGGCCGAGGTTGAAATCGCTGACCATGGCTGGGTCTTGACTCAAGTGGGCGATGATGCGCAACTCGATTTGGGAGTAGTCGGCAGCAAGGAGGGTGTAAGCTTCGCTGCGTGGCACAAAGGCACGACGAATCTCACGGCCTTTCTCGGTGCGCACGGGGATGTTTTGCAGGTTGGGATTGTTGGAACTCAAGCGCCCCGTGGCAGTAACAGCTTGGTTGTATGAAGTATGAATCAATCCATCCTTCGGGTTGACCAAAGCCGGAAGCGCATCCAAATAAGTGGATTTCAACTTGGTTAACGAGCGGTAATCCAAAATTTTTTGGATGATGAGGTGCTTGTGCAGGAGTTTTTGTAGCACCTCTTCGCCCGTGGCATATTGTCCCGTTTTGGTTTTCTTGGCTTTCTCGTCGATTTTCAGTTTCTCGAAAAGGATTTCACCCAACTGTTTCGGTGAGGCGATATTAAAAGGAGTGCCAGCCAGTTCATAAATTTCTTCTTCGATTTTGTGAATCTCTCTGCCAAACTCCTCGCTGATTTGCTGCAGGTTCTCCGTGTCGATCTTCACACCGTTGGCCTCCATGCGGCTGAGCACAGGTACCAGTGGCATCTCGATTTCATAGAACAATTTCTCTACGCCATTTTCCTTCAACAGGGGTTGCAGTTTCTCATAGAGTTGTAGGGTGATATCAGCATCTTCGGCGGCGTATTCTTTGACCAAGTTCAGTGGCACCTCGCGCATGGTCTTTTGCATTCTTCCTTTGCCGATCAAATCCTCGATGGGGATGGTGATGTAGTTAAGGTAGACCTCAGCGAGATAGTCCATATTGTGGCGTTGCTCGGGCTCAAGGAGGTAATGGGCCAGCATGGTGTCGAAAATCTTGCCCTTCACTGAGATGCCGTATTGCGCCAACATGGAGATGTCGTATTTCAGGTTTTGCCCAATTTTGAGAATGCTTTCGTCCTCAAACAATGGCCTTAGCAGCTCCAGTTTCTGCTGGCATTCCTTTTGGTTGGCGGGCATGGGCAGATACCAAGCCTCGTGTGCCTTGATGGCAAATGAAACTCCAACCAATTCCGCCAAATACACGTCGATGTTGGTGGTTTCTGTGTCGAAAACGAATTGTTTTTGTTTGGAAAGCAGTTCCACCAAAGCCTTGATGTCGGCATCGGCTTCTACAAGTTTGTAGTCATGTTGTACCGTCTTGGCCGAGTCCTTGTCGGAGAAGGCTAGTAGGTCGCCTGTATTTCCGTCTTGGTTGAACAAGTCAAATTGTCCTGATGCGTTTGGCGTTTCGTTTGAAAACAGGTCAGGTTGCGAAGGCTTGGGTGCAGGCGTTTCCACGGCTGGCACGTTGTCGTGGGTTTTCTTGTAGTCGTCTAAGAAACGCTTGGCGAAGGTTCTAAATTCCAATTCTTCAAAAAGAGCCATCAACGCAGGCAGGTCGGGTTCTTTGGCGCGAAGTTCTTCCTCGTTGAATTCGACAGGCACCTCCAAATTGATAGTGGCCAACGCCTTCGACATTAGTCCTTGTTCGGCAAATTCGATGACGTTTTCCTTCTGTTTGCCTTTCAGCTCGTCGGCATGGGCAATGAGGTTCTCCACGCTGCCGTATTTTCCTACCAGAATGGCTGCCGTTTTCTCGCCAATGCCAGGAATGCCAGGGATGTTGTCGGCAGCATCACCCCAGAGGCCAAGAATGTCGATGAGTTGCTTGGGCTCTTGGATGCCATAGCGTTCACAGACCTCCTTAGGACCCCATATTTGTGCTGGCTCACCGAATTTGGCGGGTTTGTAGAGCAAAACCTTGTCCGTGACGAGTTGCCCAAAGTCCTTGTCGGGGGTCATCATATAGGTGGTAAAACCCTGTTGTTCCGCCATCTTCGACATGGTTCCGATGACATCATCGGCCTCGTAACCTTCCACGCCGTAAATGGGGATGTTGAAGGCCTCGATGAGTCTTATAATATAAGGTATGGCCTCGCGGAGGTCGTCAGGCATCTTCTCACGGTTGGCTTTGTACTCACTGTATTCGGCCTGTCTCTGTGCGGTGCCGGCCACGTCAAAGGCCACGCCGATATGGGAGGGTTTCTCGTTTTTCAAGATTTCGTAGAGTGAGTTGAGGAAGCCCATCACCGCTGAGGTATTGACGCCTTTCGAGTTGAGGCGCGGGTTCTTGTTCAGTGCAAAGAAAGCCCTGTAAATCAAGGCGTAGGCATCCAAAAGGAAGAGTTTTTTCTCGCTGTTTTCCATAGTGTTGTTTTTATGGGGTAAAAATACGAAGAAAAGCTTGAACTGGGATGAAATTGCTTCTAAAATCACCAAAAAAACACCATCGATTAAAAAAAGTTGTACCTTTGCTTTCGAAAACGAGTGTAATATGGTCGCAAGACGCACTTTTTGGATGAATCAAGCATTTGATTCTCAATATTTTGAGAAAATTTTGCTTTTTGAAATAAAATAAAGTGTATCTTTGCGGCGTTTTATGAACACCTAAAAATTGAAAACTATGCAAGAAAAAATTTTGAATGAAATCGTACCGATTATCGCCGAAAAGCTTGGCGTTGATCCGTCAGAAGTTACTATGGAAGCCAGTTTCACCAACGACCTGGGTGCCGATTCTCTCGATACCGTCGAGCTGATGATGGAATTTGAAAAGAGCTTCAACCTCTCCATCCCGGACGACCAACAGGAAAGCATCGTCACTGTGGGCGACGTGGTTCGCCTCATCGAAAAGATGCGCGCTGAGAACTGATTTTCACATAGCTAGAAATCAATAAAAATTACATGGAATCGAAACGTGTAGTCATCACAGGCCTCGGTGCCATCACACCTATCGGAAACACCATCAAGGATTTCTGGGAGGGATTGGT
Source organism: uncultured Bacteroidales bacterium (assembly GCA_937902805.1). Lineage (GTDB taxonomy): Bacteria > Bacteroidota > Bacteroidia > Bacteroidales > F082 > Limimorpha. The sequence goes on along the minus strand of CALEMB010000169.1, from coordinate 18,996 downwards.
GAATGGAAAAAACGGCGCTGGTGAGATTACCCGTTTCGATTCTACTTTGTTCAAGACACACTTTGCCTGCGAGGTGAAGGACTACGACCCCGAGAACTATTTCGATAAGAAAAACATACACAAGTACGATCACTTCGCCCAATTTAGCTTCATCGCCGCTGACGAGGCTATTGCCGATTCTGGCATCTCTTCTGAAAATTGCAATTTGGACGAAGTGGGCGTCATCATGACCTCGGGCATCGGCGGTGTCAACCATCTTTTCAACGAGGTGATGGAATATTCGCAAGGCGACGGCACACCGCGTTTCGGTCCTTTCCTCATCCCCAAGATGATTGTCAACATGCCAAGTGGCATCGTCTCCATCAAATACGGCTTCCGTGGCCCTAACTTCTCCACTGTGTCGGCTTGCGCCTCTTCAACGCATGCCATCACCGTCGCGTTCAACTACATCCGTTTAGGCAAATGCCAGGCTGTCGTTGCCGGTGGCGCTGGTGCAGCCATTGGACAACTCGGCATCGGTGGTTTTAACTCCATGAAAGCACTGTCGACGCGCAACGACGACCCGATGACGGCCTCTCGCCCCTTTGACCTCAACCGCGACGGCTTCGTCATGGGCGAAGGTGCTGGTTGCCTTGTTCTTGAGGAATACGAACACGCCATCGCTCGTGGTGCCAAGATTTATGCCGAAGTAGTGGGTGGCGGCGAATCAGCCGACGCCTATCACATCACAGCTCCCCATCCCGAAGGTGAAGGCGGTGTACTCAGCATGCAACGCGCCTTGAAAGATGCCGAGATTGCTCCTGAGGTCATCGACCACATCAACACTCACGGCACCTCAACGCCGATGGGCGACTTGGCAGAAGTGCTCGCCATTCAAAAGGTGTTTGGCGAACATGCCTACGACATCAGCATCAACTCCACGAAATCGATGACGGGTCATCTTTTAGGTGGTGCAGGTGCCATTGAGGCCATCGCTTGCGTGCTGGCCCTTAAGAACGGCATCATTCCGCCCACCATCAACCATTTCGACAACGACCCGAATATCGACAGTCGTTTAGATTTTACTTTCAACAAAGCCAAAAAACGCGACATCCACTACGCTTTGTCCAACTCCTTTGGCTTCGGTGGACAAAACGCCACCTTGATTTTCAAAAAGTTCCAATCCTGAGATGGCCCTTTTTCCGCAGCTTTCGCAACCCAAAGACCCCCAAGACAAAGAGCTTTATCTTTATATCCACAACATTTTTGGCTTCTATCCCAGAAACATCAACCTCTATCGTGTGGCCTTCACCCATAAGTCGGTGGCAGCCGAGACCGTAGGCAACTACCACGTTAGCAACGAGCGCATGGAATACCTCGGTGATACGGTGCTGAGCACCGCTGTGGCCGATTACCTGTTCCACACCTATCCCACGCAGCCCGAGGGTTTCTTGACAGAGATGCGCTCCCGCATCGTGAGCCGCGTGTCGCTTAACAAGCTTTCGCAGAAGCTCGGCTTCGACGAATACATCCGTCACGCCCCCGACATGGGCAACAATGCGCGCTCGATGGGCGGCAACGCCTTTGAGGCCCTCATGGGTGCCATTTACCTTGACCGAGGCTTCGACTTCGCCAAAAAAATCATCATCGAACGCATCGTCAAAGTGCACATCGACTTGGAAGAGCTGCAGAAAACCGACGTCAATTTCAAGAGTAAGCTGCTCGAATGGTCACAAAAGAACAAAAAGAAACTGGTGTTCCAACTTCTGGATGAGAATGGCGAAGGCCATAAGAAACAATATCACGTGCAGATTGTCATAGATGGGACTTCCTATTCCGATGCTTACGACCGCTCCATCCGTGGTGCCGAGCAACTGGCCGCTGAGAAGACCTGCAAGACATTATTTGGCGAAGGATGATATTTTTTCGTGTGAGGTTGCGCCCGACAAAAGATAAGTGTATCTTTGCGGCATGAATCCCAGAGACAAGAAAATACAGATTGCTTCGTTCGACGACACTACCGTCATCGGCATCAATTCGAGTTTGCCCGACTATAAGCTGGCATGGAGCATCAACAAGCAACTCTCCATCGACTTGGTACGTTACGACGACCTGGAGTTTGAGGGGGGCGAGTTCTCCTTTTTCTATTATACGGCGGGCGAAAACTACAATGTGTATAATCTGGTCTCTCTCGTGCGCAAGGACAAGGTGCTTTATTCCTTCAAACCTCGCCTCGACTATCTCTTCCTCATCCAAAACAGCCTCACCGCTGAGCGTCGCCTCAATCTCATCCAGTCTATACGCGCCGCAGAAGGAGTCGTCCATGCTTTTCTGCTGGAGAAAGACAAGGTGATGCGCCAGGTGTTGGAAACCATTGGTGACTGTGAGCAGAAGATGATCGACAAGAAAAAGAAACTCAACAACCTCAACGATGTGCGCAAGCAGATGCGTGAGCAGGAAGTTATACAAACACAACTCAGGGAAAACTCGTAGATTTATTCAACGATGATTTTCGTCTGGCTCCCTTCCGTTACAAAGGAGCCGATGCCGTCGCCTATGCCAAGGGCAAAGTGCTTTTTCCCCTCTTTTACGTTCTCGCTGACAACGGTAACCAGATGTCCGTGATAAGTCTCGTGGGCTGGGATAAAAATGTTGTCGTCATATTGGCAATAGCTGAAACCGTCGCCAGGCAGGTAATGTGCCTTGATGCAGAGGTCGAACTCGGGGTGATGGAAAACAACGGCTTGGTCGTAAGGGTTGTGGATGGAGAACTCAATATGGAGGGTGTCGCCATGATGGAAGACAGGCGTTGGGTCAGACGAGGCGTTCGTGATGCAGAACGATGTCTCCAAGCGGTTCGCCGACTGGAAAAACTCAGCCAAGAACCCCTTAAATTCCACCCCGTTGATTTGGTATTCCTTTGACAATTTATGGTATGGCGTACAAACGAACACCTGTTGCTCTATCCAATCCTTGTCAAACTGCCAGAGGTCGTATTGCGTCTTGCGGTCATAAAAACTTCTAAATGCGGCACTCTCTTTGCCCGTGAAATAATGGTACAAGGCGGGTTCTTGGAACGAGCCTTGGAACACCACTGGATGATCGCCTGCCAGCGTTTCTATGGCCGTATAATAATTCTTCTTGCCGTGATAACCGAAGCGGTCGGCAAGCGGCGTGAGGATGAGGATCCTGAGGACGACAATTAAGAGGAGCGAGGGCAGGATGACAAATTTGACATAACGTCTCAGCTTTTCATCTGACAGAACCTTTCTGTAGACTAACACCACAGCGGGTATGACGCACACGATGGTCCAATGTGGCTCGACGTGTCCCCGGAAAGCCATTAGCCAGAAGAAGAAAAAGAAACCGATGAGAATGAAACATAGTCCACGCTCAAAGACTTCATTGGGAGCTTTTTCTCTGGATTGCTTCGCTTCGCTCGCAATGACATCGTCCTTTGCTTTAGCTGTCATTGCGAGGAGGCACGACGAAGCAATCCAGCCTTTGGGTTTGTGTTTGATTAAAATATACACCACCGCCCCAAAAGTAAACGGATTGAAAACCAGCAGCTGATTAGGCAAATATTCCCAGAAATAACTCCAGCAAAATGGCTCGCTACGACCCGAGAGATGGTACCGGAAACTCGGGAAGTCGGCATTGATTTGCCAAAGAATATGTGGCATCAGCAAGGCTAAAGCCACAAGGCAAGCTACCCAAAACTTGCCGTCTTTCAACAGTTTAATATTGGAAAGGGCAATCAGTCCCAACAGTAAGAAAGCATGGTATTTGCTGTATATCATCAACGCCATCATGACACCCATGAGAAGTGCGTTCTTCCATGAGTTATCGTTGAGGTAACGCTGATACACAAACAGGAACAACGCGGAGAACAAAATCAACGTGGCATCAGGCGTGGTGACGAAGCCGTAGATGTTGAACATCACGACGGAGCAGGCGATGATGAAGAATAGCGATATACTTTTGGGATTAAGGTCCCTGAGCTTGTCGAAGGGCCGTTCCAAAGAAGTCGGCGTTTCGACAGGCTCAACGACCTCAGCTTTGTCATTGTGTTGGTCAATCGCTATCAACCATATCACAAACAACGACAAACAAGAAGTGATAATCGTGAAAAACCTCACGCCCAAGGTGCCCGAGAAAAAGATGCTACTGAGGAAAGTCATCAGTCCCACCATGGGCGGGTGGTCGTAATAACCCCACGCGAGGTGTTCGCCATAGAGGGCGTAATAGGCCTCGTCTTCCTGGATTTCGGTGAAGATACCCTGTAGCAGGTTGACGACAAACCAAATGAAAAGGCCACAACAAAGGCAAAATTTCCAATTGAATATTTTGTCCTTTATCATGGCATTATCAATTTTTTTGAATGATTGAGAGGGTGTACACACCTTCCTTACAAAGTATTAATAATGAAAAATGCCATTCCCGCCTTTGCGTTTCTTAATGGCACGCATTAACAATGATTTTTCTCCAGGATCAATTGTCCCAACTTTACGCATGTCAGCGCGTTCCCACCAGTTGGGTTTGTATTCATGAAAGATACGATAAAGCGAATCGGAGGCGCAAAGTACCTCGGGATCGTATGGCTCAAGACCGCCATCTTCCAAATGAAACACGATATGGAAAATACTGCTGTCGCTGTCATACGCATACTCGAAAGAATAATAAATGACACTGTCATCACTTTCACGAACGCGGCGCTGTATGCCTAGGCCATCCTCAAAGAAATACATTCGTTGACCTCTCGTAGTATCATATGGGTCATATTCATAAAGGTCGTAGTCGTCTTCAATAATCTGTCCGTAAAAATCCGTATTCCAATGCTCTAAGTAAGTCAAGGCAAACACCTTGTTAATCAATCCGTCGAAATCAATCTTGTTCTGGCTAACGAAAACCGTGCGGCGGACATGGCCGCCAGGTGAACTGACGACAAATGAAGAACCTCGAAAATCTCCATGGTTGTAATCATTGACGGTCACTGTAATGATGCTGTCGTTGGCTTTGCCAGACATAGGTGAAACGGTGTACCAATCAGCATCGTCGTTTTTGGTAATCGTCCATTTGCAGTTGGCATTGATGACAACCGTCTGGCTTTCTGAATTTAATCCAAAACGAAGGTCTTGTGTCGACACCAGAATGCTGTAGTCTTGGACACAGCTTGAAACACATAATAATGAGAGGACACCTAAAACAAAACAGAGATGCGTAGTTCTTTTCATTGCTAAATTCGGATTAATAGATAAAAAATAAATGTAGAGACGTGCCATGGCGCGTCTCTACAATGTTGTTTTTCTTACCCTACGTGAATATTTTCCTTCACCAGTTTCATGATTTTTTCGTTGTCGTTGCCGAGTTCCTTACGGAGGTTGACATCATTGAAATTGGTGAGGTATTTAATCATGTAGTCGACGATGGCATCGGAGAACACACCCTTGGCGGTGTAGATCTCGCGGTCTTTGTCGAGTTCCTTGGCGGCGGCGACGCAGCTGTCGGGCAGCTGTTCAAGGCTCTCCTGCAATTTCTTGTTCTTGTCGTCGTGGATGTTGACACCGAGGCCGACGTAGGTCTTTTCAGCCACTTCGAGGGCGTTGGGCATCTCGAAGCCGTGACGGGCGGCGGCGCAGAGGGCAGCCATCAGCAGGTACATGTCGGCACAGCCGTCGGAGGCACGCCATTCGAAGGTTTGCTTGTCGCTGAAGTCCTTGTTCGACTTCTTCTCAAGCGGGTTGGCGTTGGCTGACATGTCCTTGCCGTTGTTGATCCAGCCGAGCGGCACGCGCACCAAGGCGCTGCGGTTCGAGTAGGACCAGCACAGCGAAGTCGGGGCCTCTTGATGGGGCACTAAGCGTAGGAACGACAGCGGGTTGGGATTGCCGAAGGCAGGCAGCGAGGTGCCAGCGTCCATATAGCCGGCGATGGCCTTCTTGCCATAGTCGCTGAGTTCGCCCTTGTTGACCATGACGCTCTTGCCGTCCTTGGTGAACTTGCAGTGTACGTGCATACCCGAACCAGCTTTGCCCACAGTAATCTTTGGGGCGAAGGTCAGTGTGACGCCATATTCGTAGGCCAGCTGACGCATGATCCACTTGGCGACCACGAGTTGGTCGGCGGCATCCTCGATGTTGGTGGGTAGGAACTCGATTTCGTTCTGCTCGAAAATCTTGCCTTCTTCGGTGAAGTTACCCACTTCGGAGTGACCGTACTTAATCAAGCCACCAGCCTGTGCGATGAGGCGCATGGCTTCGACGCGGTACTCGGTGAACTTGTTGAACGGGGCGCTCTCGTGATAACCCTTTTGGTCGGGCACTTCGTAGATTTCTTCGTCGTCGGCGATGATGTAGTATTCCAGTTCGCCCATGGTCTCCATCTGCAAGCCTGTGGTCTTCTTGAACACTTCGTGAGCCTTGTGCAGGATATATTCAGGTGAGCTCTCGAAAGGCTCGCCATCGCGGTTGTAGAACGAGCAGAGGATGTCGAGGGTCGGGGTCTCGGTGAAGGGGTTGCGGAAGGCTGTCTTGTATTTCGGCACCACGTAGAGGTCGCTCTTGCCTGCCTCGATGAAGGGGAAGAGGCTGGAGCCATCCACGCGCTCACCAGCGGTGAGGATGTTCTCAAGGTGCTCCAAGCTGTGGATTACGAAGTTGAGGGTCTTTAGCTTACCGTCCCAGCCACAATAGTGGAAGTTGACGAATTCGATTTGGTTTTCCTCGCAATAACGAATGATGTCGGCGCGAGTGAATTCCGATGCAGGCTTTTGTAGGTACTGCACCAGACGATTGGGGTTCATGACAATTCTTTGGTCCATTACGATTTGTTATTAATTTGGGATTTCAGATTTCAAGATTTAATTATTCAACCGTCACAGATTTGGCAAGGTTACGGGGTTGGTCGACGTTGCAGCCGCGCATCACGGCGATGTGATAGGCCAAAATCTGCAAAGGAATGGTGGCCAACAATGGCGAATACAGGCACTCCGTCTCAGGGATTTCAATCACATAGTCGGCCATGCGGCGGGCGATGACATCCTTTTCACTGATGATGGCGATGATTTTGCCGTTGCGCGCCTTCACCTCTTGGATGTTGCTGATCACTTTCTCGTATGTGCTGTGGTTGGTGGCGATGAACACGACAGGCATATCCTTGTCAATCAAGGCAATGGGACCATGTTTCATCTCGGCAGCGGGATAGCCTTCAGCATGGATGTAGGAGATTTCCTTCAGTTTCAAGGCACCTTCCAGAGCGACGGGATAGTTCTGCAAACGGCCAAGGTATAGCATATTGCGCACATCCTTATATTTTGCCGCAATGTCCTTCACGTGACCGCTGTGGTCGAGGGTCCACTGCATCTTTTCCGGGATGCTGTTAAGCTCTTGGATAAAGGCAGCGCGTTCCTCATCCTTCATTGAGCCTTTCAACTCTGCGAGGCGCAAGGCCAGCATCACCATCACTGTGACTTGCGAGGTAAAGGCTTTGGTGGAGGCCACACCGATTTCCGGACCGGCATGGGTGTAGATGCCTGCGTCAGTGGCGCGTGAAATGGACGAGCCAATAACGTTGCAGATGCCCAACACGACGGCACCTTTTTCTTTCGCCAATTGGATAGCGGCCAAGGTGTCGGCAGTTTCACCCGACTGCGACACGGCAATCACCACATCATGAGGTGTGATGACAGGGTTGCGGTAACGGAACTCGGAGGCATATTCCACCTTGACGGGAATCTTGGCCAGGTTTTCGATGAGATAGCTGCCCACCAAGCAGGCGTGCCATGAGGTACCGCAAGCCACAAAGACGATATTGTCGGCATAGAGCAGTTGTTTCTCATAATTGACGATGCCGCCCAGACGCACGGTGTTGGCTTCGGGGTGCAGACGACCGCGCATGGTGTCGCGCACGATAGTGGGCTGCTCGTAGATTTCCTTCATCATGAAGTGGTCGAAGCCAGCCTTCTCGATGCTATCGAGGTTCATCTTCAGCTCTTGGACGTAAGGAATAGCTTCCACATCGTGAATGGTCTTGATGTGCATTTCCTCACCCAACTTGATGCGCACCACTTGTTCGTCCTCAAGGTAGACTACCTTTTGGGTGCGGCCTACGATAGGCGTGGCGTCGGAGGCGATGAAATACTCGCCATCACCAATACCGATGACCATTGGGCTGCCTTTACGGGCGGCGATGAGTTGGTCGGGATGGCCCTTTTCCAAGATGACGATGGCGTAGGCACCCACCACGTGGTTCAAGGCGATACGGACAGCCTCAAACAGGTCGACATGTTCGCTTTGCTGCACATCTTCGATAAGGTTGGTCAGCACCTCAGTGTCGGTTGACGACTGGAAGGTGAAGCCACGTTTTTCAAGCTCTTTGCGCAAGCTCATGTAGTTCTCGATGATGCCGTTGTGGATCAGGGCGATGTTGCCCGATTGTGAGCGGTGTGGGTGGGCATTCACCGTGTTCGGCTCGCCGTGGGTTGCCCAACGGGTGTGGGCGATTCCGATATGTCCGCTGATATCTTTCGTCGAAGCAAAAGCCTCTAAGTCAGAGACTTTTCCCTTAGACTTATAGATATTCAGTTCGTCTTTTTCATTCAATAAGGCTACGCCAGCGCTGTCGTAACCGCGATATTCCAGGCGTTTCAACCCTTCAATGAGGATAGGGTAGGCATCCTGTGGGCCAATGTAAGCTACTATTCCACACATGTTTTTATAGGTTTATTCAAACTTGCAAAGATAGCAATTAATTCTATCAACCCAATATTTTTCTTACTTTTGCGGCAAATAATCATTAAATCGACCAAAATGGCACTAAAAGAATGGATGATGGCCTTCAACGACGCCAAGGAGATGGAAGCCAACGGCGAGGAAGGCCCGAAACTGATAACAGCCTACCAGCGCGTGCTTGATAAGATGGGCGAAGGCCCTTTCACTGAAGCCGAAGAGCACGTCCGGGAGGAGGTTTTCCGGAACTTACATGAGTTGTATTCCCTTAATGGGGATGAAGTGTCTTACGCGGAAAAAAGTTGACACAGAGTCAACCAAAATCAGCAAATTACATTGACACGTGCTTGTTATTATAAAGTTACGTCAGAGTTATGCAAAAGGTGATCAATAGGAGAGCAAAAGGGGAGTAAAACCAATAGAATACAATAGGCTTGCTTTCAAGGCTTTATGATAGTGCCCGCTATGAGCCTATTTCTTCAGTATATTAAAATAAGTATCCAGCAATTTCTGCGCTCCAATGTAGGCGCTCATCCTTTGTCCGCGCACGTCGCTTTCGACCAAGGGGAGAAGGTCGGAAACGAGTTGGTTTTGGTAGAAATCGTTTTTCAGGGCACTGTCCATCGAGTCGTACATCATCTGCACGTCTTGTTGGGCGCGTTTTTTATAAAGGTAGCCGTTGTCGCGAATGGCTTGAACGTGGTCAGCAACCATCTGCCACACCTCATCGATTTGGAAGCCTGTCAGAGCGGAGCAGGTCAGCACCTTGGTCTCCTGTCCCGACTCGGGTAAGGGGAAAAGGTGCAGGGCATTGCGGCATTCAGCGGCAGCTCGGTTGGCACGCATCACATTGTCACCATCGGCCTTGTTCACCGCGATGCCGTCGGCCATCTCCATGATGCCGCGCTTGATGCCTTGCAGCTCATCACCAGCACCGCTAATCAAGATTAATAGGAAGAAATCCACCATGGAATGCACAGCCACTTCTGATTGGCCCACGCCTACCGTCTCCACGAAAATGGTATCGTAGCCCGCTGCCTCGCAGAGGATGATGGTCTCTCTCGTTTTTCTTGCCACGCCACCCAGAGTGCCTGCCGAGGCCGAAGGACGGATGTAGGCGTTGGGATGCACCGAAAGGGTCTCCATGCGCGTCTTATCGCCCAAGATACTGCCCTTGGAACGTTGGCTCGAAGGGTCGATAGCCAACACCGCCAGTTTCTGACCTTTGTCGCAGAGATGCACGCCCAAGGCCTCGATGAAAGTGCTCTTGCCCGCACCTGGCACACCTGTAATGCCCAAACGCAAAGCTTTGCCCGCATGAGGCAGACAAGCCGCGATGATTTGTTGCGCCAACTCTTGGTGCTTGGGCAGGGCGCTTTCCACCAAAGTGATGGCCTTACTCAGCGCCACACGGTCGCTTTTGAGGATGCCGTCTACATACCATTCCAGCGGCATGAGCTGCTGCTGGTTGCGTTTCATGCGCTCCAAAGCGTTCGGGTTGACTTGGATGGGTCCGTCGACACCTTCGGTGACTTTGAGGTTTGACTCCCATTCATGTTCCTGATTTTCAAAGTGTTCGTATTCCATGGCGGGCTGCGGTTAATCTTCGATTTGATTTGGCAAAGGTAGGGTTTTTTATTTTTATTTGCGTTATTCCAAAAAAAATGCGTAATTTTGTAGTTTCTAAGCAACACTATACCCATGACTAGCAAGACAAGAGTACTATTCGTCCATCAGGAAATCGCCCCTTATCTGCCAGAAACACCTATGAGTCTCGTTGGGCGTTACCTGCCTCAGGCCACGCAAGAAAGTGGAAAGGAAATCAGGATATTCATGCCCCGCTATGGTGTCATCAATGAGCGTCGCAACCAACTCCATGAGGTGATTCGCCTTTCGGGCATGAACCTCATCATCAACGATACCGACCATCCTTTGATTATCAAGGTGGCCTCCATCCAAAAGGCAAGGATGCAGATTTATTTCATCGACAACGACGACTTTTTCACCAAGAAAAAATATTTGATGTATGACGAAAACGGTGTCTTTAGTGAGGACAACGACAGCCGTTGCGTCTTCTTCACCCGTGGCGTCATCGAGACGGTGAAGAAACTCAACTGGTCGCCCGATATCATCCACTGCCATGGATGGATTTCGGCCCTGATGCCCGTCTATATCAAACGCGCCATGAACGTTCGCGATAACCCGCTCTTCAACGAGTCAAAGATCATCTATTCGATTTACGACGACGAATTTACCGAAGACTTCAGGGCAGGCTTCGACAAGAAGATGAAGCTGCCGGGCATGACGGCCAAGGACCTCAAGTATTTCAAGGAAGCCAACTACGTCAACCTGACCAAAGCCGCCATCGACTATTCCGACGGCATTGTGGTCAGCACCGAACGCCTTAATCCCGAGATTGAGGAGTATCTGAAGACAGTGAAGAAGCCGGTGTTGACGTACAAGGAACAGGTGCATTACGCCCAAGCCTGCAACGATTTCTACGATACCATCCTTGAAAAACAATAAAAACGGCGTTTTTGGGTTATCTCACCACGAATAACATCAAACGATAATTTCCGAACATAATGAAAACATATCATTCAATCGCTCGAAACTGCTTGGCGTTAATGATTGGCATGTTGCTGTTGGCTTTTGCGGCTTGCAGGAAGTCGCCTGAGACCATCGGTGACAACCTTATTTCCGACAGCGACTACATCGGCGTTTTCCATACCGACACGGTTGAAATCGTGTGCCATTCCTATTTTGATTCCGTCAGTACGAAGAATGTCAGCTATGCGCTGCTGGGCAGTATGAAAGACCCTGTCTTTGGCAACTCGGAGGCGGGCTTCTACACACAGCTCCGCCTGTCATTGGCTGGACAGAGCTTCGGCACAGCGCCCATTTTGGATTCGCTGGTGCTGCAGCTGAGCATCAACAACTATTATGGCGACACTAACGTCCTGCAAACCGTGCATGTGTACGAGCTGATGGATACCTTGTCGGGCAGTTCTTCTTATTACAACCATTCCACTGTCGATTTCAACCCCATCGACCACGCCAATGGATATCAATTCAGGCCTCGTCCCAAAACTGCGAAGCACCTTGTCGGCACCGACACTGTTGAGCATGCCATTATCCGTATCCCGCTTAGCACTGCCTTGGGTGAGTATCTGATGAACCTCGATTCGACGACTTACACCCAACCCGACTATTTCAAGAACGCCTTTAAGGGCCTTTATGTGACTTGCGACCCTGTCAGCCAACCGGGTGCCATCACCTCGATTACTCTGACAGACAACACATACACGTTGATGCAGCTCTACTATCACAATGCCGCCACGCCAGAAAAAGCGATGCGTTACGACTATTATGTGACCTCGTCGGATGTGTATTTCAACCATATCAACCATGATTATACGCAAGGTAGCCCCGAGTTCGTCGAACAGCTAATCAACGGCCATGCGGAATTGGGTCAGCAAACGGTGTATCTCCAGACCATGGGTGGTGTGAGGACACACATTCTGATGCCCAACATTGAGCATTGGGCCGACACGCTGGACGGCAGCTACATCGTCATCAACGAAGCCAAGCTGATTTTGCCTGCATCCGATATATTGACAGATTCGTTGTTCCGCTTGCCTTCCAACTTCATTCTGCTGGGCTTCAATGCTGATAGTACCACTTATCTCTTGCCTGATTATTACGAAGGCACCAGTTATTTCGGAGGCTCTTATAACTCGACAGAACAAGCGGTCATTTTCCGCATTTCCGAATACATGCAGGGCATTATTACAGGGAAGAGCGAAAACCACGGCCTAAGTTTTGGTATCAACGGCGCTGGCTATAACGCCCAACGTATCATCATCAACGGTCCGCAATCAATGGAAGAAAAGAAGATGCGCATTGCAGTGACGTATTCGATTGTTAGTGAGTAGTTAGGAGTGAGTAGTTAGGAGTTTTTAGTTGATGTTTTGACATTTGAAATCTTGAAATCTTGAAATCATAAAATACAAAGGAATATGAAAAAACTGATTTTAGCCGCTTTGGTGTTGGTCGGATTGACCTGCCAAGCACAGAAACAAGAAGAAAAGGAAACCATTGTTGTCATCAAGACCAGCATGGGGACCATAAAAGCCAAGCTTTATAACGACACGCCGCAGCACCGCGACAACTTCATCAAGTTGGCGAACGAAGGCTGGTACAACGGCTCACCCTTCCACCGCGTCATCAAGGACTTCATGATTCAAGGTGGACAAAACAAAGACGGTCGCCTCGACCCGGGCTATAGAGTCCCTGCCGAAATCAAGGACAACCATTTCCACAAGAAAGGCGCTCTTGCCGCAGCACGTCAGCCTGACCAAGTGAACCCCCAGAAAGCTTCCAGTGGCTCGCAGTTCTACATCGTTCAAGGCAAGGTGTATGACGAAAAAACTCTGGATATGTTTGAAAGCCGCATGGGTAAGGTGTTCAGCGCCCGTCAGCGCCAAGCTTACCAGACCGTGGGTGGCACGCCTCATCTCGATGGCGACTACACCGTGTTTGGTGAAGTGACGGAAGGCTTGGATATTGTCGATAAGATTGCCGTCGTGAAGACAGGCCCTGGCGATGTCCCGGTAGAGGCTGTCACCATCCTCTCTGTCACCGTCGAGAAGGCTTGCTGTGGAAAAGCCTGTGAGAAAAAAGGCGAAACGAAAACAAAAAGCTGCTGCCAATAACCATTGTTTCCATGAAAGAAAGAATTGAAGAAATATTATCTCAGGTGCGCGACTTCCAGGCCGACAGCAAGGATGCCTTGGAGAATTTCCGCATCACCTATCTGAGCAAGAAGGGTATCATTCCCGCTTTGTTTTCCGACTTCAAGAACGTGGCTCCCGAGCTCCGCAAGGAGATGGGCATGAGGCTCAATGAGTTGAAGAACACCGTGCAAGACAAGGTGGAGGAACAACTTCAGAAGTTTGAGAGCCAGCACAGCAACGACGCCGGCTTCGACATGAGCATGCCCGCTGCCGACATGAAGGGTGCCCGTCACCCGCTGTCCATCGTGCGCCGCGACATCAACGAGATTTTCTCGCACCTCGGCTTCACCATTGCTGAAGGTCCCGAAATCGAGGACGACTACCACGTGTTCTCGGCCTTGAACTTCCCGCTCGACCATCCCGCCCGCGACATGCAGGACACCTTCTTCATCAGCAAGGAGCCCAATGTCAACAAGGCTTCGGATGTGCTGTTGCGCACCCACACGTCGAGCGTGCAGGTCCGCGTGATGGAGACCCATCAGCCGCCCATCCGTATTATCGCCCCTGGCCGCGTGTTCCGTAATGAGGCTATCTCGGCCCGTGCCCACTGCATCTTCCACCAGATCGAAGGCTTGTATATCGACGAGAACGTGTCCTTTGCTGATTTGAAACAGACACTGTACCACTTCGTGCAGGAGTTCTTTGGTGAAGGCACAAAGGTGCGTTTCCGCCCCTCATACTTCCCCTTCACCGAGACCTCAGCGGAGATGGACATCTCGTGCAACATTTGTGGCGGTAAGGGCTGCAACATCTGCAAACACACGGGCTGGGTTGAGATTTTGGGTTGTGGCATGTGCGACCCCAACATCCTCATCGCCAGCGGCATCGATCCGGAGAAATACACCGGCTTCGCCTTCGGTATGGGTGTGGAACGCATTGCCATGCTGAAATACGGTATCAACGACCTGCGCCTGTTCTTCGAGAATGATTTGAAGTTCTTGGAGCAGTTTGAGCTGGCGTAAATCTTTAAGAAATAGCAAATGGTTTGTAGAGACGGTGTGACACCGTCTCTACTTTTTTATGTGTTTTCCTCACTTGTCCTTTTTATACAATTGCCTCCCATGTTGTTGCTAAACAATATTTTTCTTGGATTTCGACAAAAATAAGACAAATTATTTCTTGGATTTTGACAAAAATTTAGTAAATTATTTCTTGTATTTCGACAAAATTTGTATTTTTGCATCACAGAATCAATGTCTTATCTTATGAAAGAATACATCACCAGAATTATCGATAATTACCTCCTTGAGTGGAAGGACGATTCCACACACAAGCCACTTCTTTTGCGTGGGGCGCGTCAGGTGGGAAAATCATCGGCTGCCAGACATTTAGGGAAACAATTCAAATACTTTGCCGAAATCAACTTTGAGCGTCAAAAAGAGGCCAAGACTTTCTTTATGGGTGACCTTGATGTGAAATTGATTGCCAGCAAAATCGCCAATTACATCAATATTCCCATTGAACCAGGCAAGACCCTGTTGTTTTTGGATGAGATTCAGGAATGTCCGGAGGCCATTATGGCCTTGAGGTTTTTCAAGGAAGACTATCCCGATTTGCATGTCATAGCAGCAGGTTCGTTGCTTGAGTTTGCCCTTGAAAACCTGCCCACTTTTGGTGTCGGCAGGATTCATTCCCTGTTTATGTACCCCATGACTTTCGATGAGTTCCTTGATGCCACGGGCAATCACGGTCTTGCCGCGATGCGCGACATGGCCGATAGTCAGCATCCACTTGACCTTCCTTTCCACAATAAACTGGTCGAAATGTTCCGCATCTATCTTATGGTGGGTGGTATGCCCGAAGCCGTGGCTGCATGGATTGATACTAAGGATTTCCTGCGCTGTCAGAAAGTGCACAACGACATCATACTCACTTATGAGGACGACTTCAACAAATACAAGAAGAATGCGAATCCCGACCTGTTGCGTGTTGTCATGCGTGGCGTTTGCCATCAAATTGGCAAGCCCATCTCATTCACGGAAATTGCTCGGGATGTGAGGAGCATAAACATCAGGGCGGCATTGCGTCAATTGACTCAAGCTGGAATCTTGACCCCAGTGGTTTCAACTGCCGGCAACGGCATTCCTTTGGATGCTGAAGCCAAATTGAATCGGGCCAAATACCTCTTCCTTGATCCAGGCTTACTGCTCTCCGCTCTGCAACTCGATCAGGCTGAATCACGTCAACTGATGGAGCTTATCATGGTAGGTGCGCCCCATGACCTTGTCAACAAAGGCGCGATTACAGAGATGGTGGCCGGACTGGAAATGGTACGTCACAAAAACCCTATCCAAAAACAAAAACTGTTTTACTGGGAAAAGACAGGAAACAGTACGGCAGAAGTGGATTATCTGCAAATCAAGGATATGGCGGTGTTGCCTATTGAAGTGAAGGCAAGCATGCAAGGCGGGATGAAAAGTCTTTGGACATTCATGCGGGAGAAACAATTGCATCAGGCTGTTCGCTGCTCTCTCGAAAACTTCGGTACTTTCGACTATGCCGACCCTCAAGTTGATGGAGAAATTCGTCATGTGGACATCGTGCCGTTGTATGCGATGAATAAGGTGGTTTCAAAGTGATACGCTTGCTGGCAACAAGCACTTTTATGAGAAGAATTGGTTTATTAGTTTTTCTCCAAATGTGTATAAAAACGTATGGATTTAGACGAAAATCTATAGGTTTTCCTCCCCCGTCCGTTTCCGAAGGTTTTCCAGAAATTCCGCTGTGTAATATCGGAAAAAATTGAAATTCATCACGTTGGAGATTCTCAAAATCAAGTCGCTGTCGAGGGATACTTATACAAACATTGGTTTTTATTGTTGCAAAAATACAAATTTTTTCAAATCGTACTCATAATTAATTGATTATAAATATTTTAATCATCCAAAACGGATACGAAAACTGTATCCAAAATGAATAATTTAGGATGGAAATGGATGGAATGGATGGGAAAAGGAGGAAGGAATTAGGCGAGGCAGAGGTTGGAAAGAAGGGAAAGGATTTGGTGAAGACCTTGAATATGTAGGTCGATATGGTTTACCAATACATTTCCAAAGAAGGGACCCCAAAACAATGGCAGGTCCACATCTTTTCTACCATAAAATAAGGTGGTATATTTTTGAAAGGTGGTAAAAGTTGGATGATTTGAGTTGGGAAGGATGAAGTGGATTATTTCTCAAAATGCTGATAGTCCTTCGTGTTGCTCCAGCGGCCTCCCCATCTGAAACCATAGGTGGTGAAGACTTTCACGCAGTAGTCGTTTTCGTCGATTTTATGCTCGAAATCCTTACTACGGTCCACAAACTCGGCTGCCGTTGAGGGTCGGAAACGCGAGCCTCTCACGCAGGGGTTTTGCAGCGGGTTGATGTCAACAGCCATGCCGTAGGCGTGTTGCGATAGCATGTTGACACCGGACTTGTTACGGTAGTTGAAACATGAGGTGTTGTTGGCCTGCATCGAGGCCTCGTCATCGGCATCGAAGTCGTCCACCAAACGGATGCTATAAATGGGATAGGCTTGCGAAAACAAATCCCTGAAGACACAAAGCAGATCGTGGGCGATGGCCTTGTTGCACACCATTTCGCCGCTTTGAATGTTGCCGTCATAGTCGTAGTAAGGAAGCGTGAGATAACGCAGCTGGTCGAAGGTAATCTTAGTGGTATCGGTCAGTGAGCGGCCACGCATTCGCAGTTCCACGTCTTTCGGAATGGGTTGGGAAAAGAACACGTATGTCTGAAACATCACCGTGTCTTCGGCTTCGTCGTAGGTTCTAATAAGGGTGTCGACGGTTTCTTCTTCCATCGGAGGTTCGGCCTCTTCAATGATGACAGGTGTTAGGGGCTCACTTACAGACGGGTTGTTGTCGCATGAAGCCAACATCCAGCCCAAACCAAGCAGGAGCGCCGCTGCCAACATTGTTTGTTTCATGATGAAAATGGTTTTGGATGTCATTCCCCTTTTACCGTCCGATTCAGCCATTGGCAGAAATCCTTGGTCTTTTCAAACTCTGACACCACCCAGTCAACGAGGTGCGGGTCGGAGAGGCGCATCTCGGGGAGGTCTTGCACCATGAGCCAGTCGCGTTGCTTGAAAAGCTCGGCGTATGGATGGTCCTTGGGATAGCCGTTGGGCACACGTTTCATGGCGTTGCTGGTGTCCAAATCGAAAGTGTCGACCTTATTGATGCTTTCCACCAAAGGCTCGCCGTTGAAGAGGATTTCGTTGCGGATGGTTTTCAGCATGGCTGTGTCGGGCATGTACATTCCCGTGCAGAGCATATTGTGGCCAAGATATTCAGATTCCTTGGCCTCCAGATGGAAGTAATAGCCAGCCAACATCGACTTCTTGCCTTCGGGACAAACAAACACGCCAAAATGGGTCTTGTAAGGCCGCTTGTCGGGCGAGAAACGTGTGTCGCGGTAGAAGCGATAGGTGCAGTCTTTCAAGGTCAGGCCCTTGCAGTTGTCATCGAACTTCTGCACACCAGCTATGATTTGTTCGGCCAAGGCATTGAAATTGGTCTGCGCTGTTTGGTATTGTTTTTTATGTTCCTGGAACCAAGGGCGGTTGTTGTTGTGGAGAACGTCGTCGAGGAATTGGAGGATTTCTTCCATAGGTTAAATTTTGGGCAAATATACGTAATTATTTTGTCCCAAACACCGCCTTTTTCGCCATCAAGGTCATGGACAACCCTCTAGCCACCATGAACATCAAGAAAGCCACCCATAGACCGTGGTTGCCAAAAGAAGGCATCAAGACGAGCGAAGCGGGCAAGAATACACCGATGGCCGAAATGAGCATAGTGTTGCGGATGGCGCGCGCCGCCGTCGCACCAATATAGATGCCGTCCCAGAGGAAAGCGGCGAAGGTGATGAGCGGGATGAGAATCATGTAGATATGATAGGGCTGGGCCTGTGTCACGATTTCGGGTTTGTCGGAGATGAGGCCGATAAACCAGTCGGGGAAAAGAGCGTATAAAACGGTGAATGGCAAAGCTATGACGAAGCCCCAGATCAGCAGCAACTTCACGGTTAGGCGCAGTTGTTTGTTGTCATGGGCACCCGTGAAACGTCCTACCAAAGCCTCGCCCGCGTAGGCGAAGCCATCGGTGAAGTAGGAGAAGATGTAAAAGAACTGCATCAGGATCATGTTGACCGCCAGCATGTCGTCACCGAGTTTGGCCGACTGGTTGTTGAAATAGGCGATACTCAACACAAGGAGGATGCTACGAATCATGAAGTCGGCATTCACCGAGAAGAAACGCTTCAACTTGTCTCGCTGCAGTAAAATTACCCGCCTGATGGGGATGAGATGATAACGGAACTTGGCGAAGAGGAAGATGATGGCAGTCAACAAGCCGCAGTATTGCGCGATGACTGTGCCCAAGGCCACGCCCGAAACACCCATGCCCATAACATTAACAAAAATAATGCTCAGTATAATGTTCACCACGTTAGTGAGAATGGCGATGATCATGGGAATGGTGGTGTTTTGCA
>CALEMB010000168.1 GCA_937902805.1 uncultured Bacteroidales bacterium | reverse complement strand
TTGTCATTTCATCAATAACAGGAATATACTTATCCATTACTTCTTGATATTCTTTGAGGATTGTTTTTCAGTAGTTTTTGTACAGATTTATGATCAAATCGAAAATTTGTACCCTCAAAAACGGACGTTCTAAAAAACAGTTTGGGTTTCTGGTTTTTTCCTACTTTTGCAGAAAATCCAAAACATCAAGCAAATGAATAGAATGAAAACAACCAGATTTTTAGCCATAATCGGCCTGTTGTTTGGCTTGTTCGCGAATGTTACTATGGCGCAGACGGGGCAACGCTATGCCGAACCTGTTTTCGATGAGGTAAACATTGAAACGGGCATCCCTTTCAGCAGTGCTATCAAGGAAGGGGCAACGTCGCCTACAACCCTGTATCTCGATTTTTATGAACCTGTGGGTGACACGCTTTCGGCGCGCCCGCTGGTGATTACGGTTTTCGGCGGTGCTTTTGTCGCCGGCAGCCGTGATTATGCTGATATGGTAGAGTATTGCACACGATTAGCGAAACATGGCTATGCTGCGGCCTCCATCGACTACCGATTGCTTTCGTTTTGGAACCTCAGTGCCAAATCGCTGATTCGTGAGGCTTACATGGCCGCACAGGATGTCAGCTCTGCCATCAGGTTCTTCAAGGCCCACAGCGACGACTATCGCATTGACACCAAGCAAGTTTTCCTTCTTGGCGACTCGGCAGGATCCATTGCCATTTTGTGCGAGATTTTCATAGACGAGAGTGATCGTCCTGCTGAAACGTTTGAAAGCCCTGACCTGGGCTCGTTGCATAGCTCGGGCTACGATGAATATGCAGGCTTTTCGCCTGCTGTGGCGGGTGCTATCCCGCATTGGGGAGGAGTGAATGTGCCCACTGTCATTAGTGTGGAGGAATATGTGCCACTGTGCATGATTCACGGCACTGACGACACCACGGTGCCCTACGACTCGGGCTATTGTTTCAACGGAATGCTCCCCGGTGTAATGCCTTATATGTACGGCTCTCATACCATCGCCAATTACCTTGATGAAATCGGTATTGCCGATTATGAATTCCATCCGTTTGAGGGCGAAGGACATGCTTTCTACATCAATACGATTGGCCTGTTGAACGAGGAAAAATTCAACGTTTGCTTCGACATCACACGTGACTTTTTATTCAATCACCTGAGTTTTGTGACTTCGGTGCCCGATAGTGACGAAATGTTGGTTCAGGTCTATCCCAATCCTGCCACTGACTTGCTGACCATCCATGTTGGCGAGGCCGTGTCATCAAAACCTTTGAATATGAATGTCGTTGATGTGATGGGGCGGACAATGTTCGCAGGTTCAGTTGCAAGTTCGGAGTTTCGTTTAGATGTCTCGCAATGGCCGTCAGGCGTTTATTTCATGCAGATGGAGCAGGAAGGCGCTTGGGACGTTCGGAAATTTGTGAAACGATAATTATTTCCGTACAGATTTACGATTGAATCGAAAATTTGTACTATCTTTGCGGAATCAATTGAATTTGAGATGATAGAAAGAACGATTACCGCAAAATTACGTCGGATGACAACACTTTATCCTGTTGTGTTGCTGACAGGGCCGAGACAGTCGGGAAAGTCCACTTTGTTGCGTGAGAAATTTGCTGAATACCAATATGTTTCGTTGGAGGATTTGGACAACAGAGCTTTTGCTTTGGATGACCCACGAGGTTTCTTGGGTACCTATCCAGACAAGACCATCATCGATGAGGCGCAATATGCCCCGAATTTGTTTTCCTATTTGCAAACCCATATCGATTTGGTCAACAAGGAAGGGATGTATATCCTTTCTGGATCGCAGAATTTCCAGTTGATGCAGCAGATTTCGCAGTCTTTAGCGGGGCGTGTGGCCATTCTGGAACTGTTGCCGTTTTCCCGTGAGGAACTGAAAACCGTTAATATGCTTCCTCAAACAGTTGAGGATGAAATGTTTATGGGTTCTTATCCGCGTCTGTTCGACAAAGGTATTCCGCCCACGGAGTATTATCCTTATTATATCAAGACATACGTGGAGCGTGATGTCAGGCAGTTGAAGAATGTAGGAGATTTGGGCTTGTTCGTGAAATTCATCAAATTGTGCGCGGGGCGCATCGGGCAATTGCTGAATTATTCCTCGTTGGCTAACGATTGCGGTATTGCCGTCTCTACGGCGCAGTCGTGGCTTTCGTTGCTCGAAACGAGTTACATCGTGCATTTGCTGCGTCCGGATTTCAACAACTTTTCGAAACGGTTGATTAAGTCGCCGAAATTGTATTTCTACGATACAGGCTTGGCTTGCTCGCTGTTGGAGATAAAGGATGCGAAGCAGTTTGAATCCCATTATCTTAAAGGAGGTTTGTTTGAGAATTATGTCATCAATTTGTTCCTGAAGAAGGCGTTCAATAAAGGCGAGACGCCACAATTGTCGTTTTGGCGCGACAATAAGGGAAACGAAGTCGATTTGTTGGAAAGCATTGAAGGAAAGCAGTTTGCCTACGAAATCAAGTCGGGGAAGACCTATTCGGTGGATTACGCCCATTCTTTGAAATATTGGGCTGGATTGTCATCAGCCGATGCCGAACATTGCAATATCGTGTATGGTGGCGAAAAAAAAATGAAAATGACTGAATTTAACGTTTTGACCATAAATGATTTATAATTTGTTGGTACGGATTTACGATTCAATCGTAAATCCGTACCAATGCAAAAATTACAGCAAAACGTGTACACCTTATTTATCCTTTTTGTACCTTTGCAGCAAAATCAGTTGGCAGTTTGAAGTTTGCAGTTGCCAGTTGCGCAATTTCAGACTACCAGACCGCTTAACTGACAACTGAACAACTGACAACTTCAAACTTAAATAAAATGTACGCAAATTTTCAAGAGTATCTGAAGAAGGAATTGGCTCAGATTGAAGCCGATGGCCTTTATAAACGTGAACGTATCATCGAGAGCGCCCAGGGCGCTGAAATCATGGTTGGCGGCAAGGTGTGCCTCAACTTCTGCGCAAACAACTACCTCGGCCTTGCCGACAACCCCGAGCTGATCCAAGCCGCTAAGGACGGCATGGATGCCCGTGGCTACGGTATGGCTTCGGTCCGCTTCATCTGCGGTTGCCAAGACCTCCACAAGAAGCTGGAAGCCAAGATTGCCGAGTTCTTCGGTACGGAAGACACTATCCTCTACGCTGCCTGCTTCGATGCCAATGGTGGTGTGTTTGAGCCGCTGCTCGGTCCTGACGATGCCATCATCTCCGATGCTTTGAACCACGCTTCCATCATCGACGGTGTGCGCCTCTGCAAGGCCCAGCGTTTCCGCTATGCCAATGCCGATATGGCCGACCTCGAGAAGCAACTCCAGGATGCTCAGAACTGCCGCTTCCGCCTCATCGTCACCGACGGTGTGTTCTCCATGGACGGCAATGTCTGCCCGCTTGATAAGATTTATGAACTGGCACAGAAATACAACGCCATGGTGATGGTCGATGAGAGCCACTCCGCTGGTGTGGTTGGCCGTACGGGTCGTGGTGTCACCGAGCACTACAACCTGCGTGGCAAGATTGAAATCCTGACCGGTACCCTCGGCAAGGCCTTTGGTGGCGCTATGGGTGGCTTCACCACGGGTCGTAAGGAAATCATCGATATGCTGCGTCAACGTAGCCGTCCGTATCTGTTCTCCAACTCGATGGCTCCGGGCCTTGTGGCTGCTGGCATCCGTATGTTCGAGATGATGAGCGAGACCAACACGCTGCAAGATAAGCTGCATGAGAATACCGCTTACTTCATCAAGAAGATGACCGAGGCTGGCTTCGATTGCAAGCCTTCACAATCCGCCATCTGCGCTGTGATGCTCTACGACGCCCCGCTGTCGCAGAAGTTCGCTGCCAAGTTGCAGGAAGAAGGCATCTTCGTCACGGGATTCTACTATCCTGTGGTGCCGAAGGGACAGGCCCGTATCCGTGTGCAAGTGAGCGCCGCCCACGAGCGTGAGCACCTCGACAAGTGCATCGCCGCCTTCGTGAAGATTGGTAAGGAATTGGGAATTTTGAAATAAATGCGGAATTAGGAATGCGGAATGCTGAATGGGGCAAAGCACAGCGTCGCATTGCGATATTCAGCATTCCACATTCCGCATTCCGAATTAAATAAAGAACTGCCAAATGAAGAAAATATTAATCGTTGGTTCCGGCGGACAGATCGGAACAGAATTGGTGAAGAAGCTCCGTGCTACCTACGGAAACGAAAACGTGGTGGCCTCGGATCTTCGCCCTTTGACTGGTGAGATTGTCGAGAACGGTCCTTTTGAAAGAATCGACTCGACGCAGATTATGCAGATCGTCGAGGTGGTGAAGCGCTACAACATTGACACGATTTATAACCTCGCTGCCATCCTTTCGGCCACGGCCGAGAAGAACCCTATGTTGGGTTGGAACGTCGGCATTGGCTCGTTGGTGAACTGCCTTGAGACGGCCCGCATCTTCAACTGCGCCGTTTTCACGCCTTCATCCATTGGTGCTTTCGGTGCCAGCACGCCTCACGACAATACGCCTCAGGATACCATCCAGCGCCCGAACACCATCTACGGTGTGACAAAGGTCACGGGTGAGTTGCTGAGTGACTATTACTTCACCCGCTTTGGCGTGGACACCCGTAGCGTCCGTTTCCCGGGCTTGATTTCCAACCTGACTTTGCCTGGTGGCGGTACTACGGACTATGCCGTGGAAATCTACTACGCCGCCGTGAAGGGCGAGAAGTTCATCTGCCCCATCAGCAAAGGTACCTATATGGATATGATGTACATGCCCGACGCTTTAGATGCCATGGTCGACATCATGGAAGCCGACCCGACCAAGCTGGTGCACCGCAACTCATTCAACGTGACGGCCATGAGCTTCGACCCGGAGATCATCTACAACGCCATCAAGAAGTATTATCCGAACTTCGAGATGGAGTACAAGTTCGACCCGATCCGTCAGGCCATTGCCGACAGCTGGCCGAACAAGATGGACGACAGCTGCGCCCGCAAAGAGTGGGGCTGGAATCCCAAGTACGACCTCGACAAGATGACGGTCGACATGATTGAGACGTTGAAGAAGAAATTGCTGTGATTACAAAAAGGAGATTCCGCGCTGAATGCGTCATTCCGCACTTGATGCGGAATCTCTCAAGCAAAACGACAAACATAAAAGTGAATATTGAATAGCGGAGCCCAATCATCTCCGCTATTCGTTTTTTTATGCCTATTTATAGGCGGTTTATTTTGGAGCACACTTGTTGAACATGGTCAAGACCGTAAAGTAAGGAACGGGAGTCAATGCCCATCCACATAAAAAGGGTTTGAATCTTTTGATATTCATTGATAATGTATGAAGTGTCGGGGGCTATGGTTGGCGGCACAAAACATATTGTTTCATGATGGGCGATTCTGTTACGCAGTTTATTGACCTTGTCTAATTCATTGTAAATATAAGCTTGGTTGATTTGCATTTGAGGGGTGGAACGCAGTTTGTTTGGGAATACTTGCAAAAGAGATTGCCCCGTGGCACGATATTGCAAAGTGGAGAACATGTATTTCCAAACACCAAATTCCATCGCGGTGAGGAGTTGCGTATGGGTATAGGAGTGGTCTTGTACAAGTTTTTGATAGGCCTTGTCTATAATTCTTGTCGTACCGATAAAATTGGCATTGGTTTGAAATATGCCATTGGGGAGAATGGAGTCTCTGAGCCAATCATTTCCAAACCGAGGTCGCATGTGACGGTCAATGGCATTTCGTAAAGCGACTTCAAAGCAACTGATAACCGTAAACATCTCCTGCGAAAGTTGGAGATTGTAACGATACAGTGTCATGGCTTTTCGGCTATCACCTCCACAAGCTTGTAGGTAACGCCCCATTCGTTCTGGTGACAAAACATATTCAAAGTCGGTATATTTCATTTTTTTAGTTTTTTTTCGTAAAACACTTGCGATTAGGAAAATAAGTTGTACTTTTGCATCGTTGATTCCCACCTGTCCCTGACGAATGTCAAACTGGTGGGTTTTGTTTTAATAGCATTATGCTGTGTTTACGGATGCAAAGATATTTCTTTTTGACATATTACAAAAACAAATTGTATGGAGATGTCTGTTGAAGAATGGTTGGGAGAATTGAAATGCCGTGCTGCTGAGATGGAAGCAGACCCTTCAAAGTGTATCCCAATGGAGAAAGTGTATGAGATAGTGATGACGAGATTAAAGGAAAGCTGAAAACAATGGAAGCAAATAAAATGGAACCTTTTGAGCCAACCCATCCTGGCGAAGTTATCAAGGACGAGATAGAATATCGCGGCATTTCGCAAAGGGCGTTGGCTGCACAGATTGGTGTTTCCTATACCCAACTGAACGAGGTGCTTAATGGCAAGCGCTCATTGAACACGGAGTTGGCTTTGCTTATCAGTGCCGCATTAGACATTGATGCCGAGCCATTGCTTTCATTGCAGACTCGCTATGATGTGATTACCGCACGAAGAAATTCGGCATTTTTGAATCGGTTGAAGTCTATCAGAAAGATTGCAGCGGCGTTTTAGTTCAAAGCCAATTAGAATTCATAAAGTAACAAGAACTAACTAGACAGGGAGCTGAAAGCAACTAAACAGGGAGTTGTAAGCTATCAAACAGGGAGTTGTAAGCAACTGCGTGAGTTTTTGGCGGGCGGCGAAAATATTTGTGGCCTCCGCTATGAATATTTACGGCGGAGGGCGTGAATGTTTGTGGCGTTCGCTGAAAACCTAATTTACGGCTTGTTTGTTTGGTGAAGATAAACCGACAGGGTATCGGTATCAAGTTGCAAAGATAGTCAAAATTCTCTGAAACAGCAAGGATTTGTCCGAAAAAATCCCTATCTTTGCGCAAACAAATTTCAAAATGGTTTGAATATGAAAAACATTCTTTTTATCGTTGGTTCGCTGCGTAAGCAATCGTTCAACCGCCAGTTGGCAGCTATGGCTGAAAAGATGCTGTCCAATCGCTACAAGATCAACTACCTCGCTTTTGAGGATGTCCCGTTGATGAACCAGGATTTGGAGGCAGCTACTCCCGCGGAGGTAAGTCGCGTTCGGAAGGAAGTCCTTGCCGCCGATGGCCAGACAGGCATTGCCCTTGGCGTGGAAGCCTGGACCAAAGGAGAGTTTAACCTTACAGAGGAGCAGGTTGCCCAACTGAAGGGTCAGGTTGAAAGGTTTGCGGAGTTTGTGGGTTGAAATCATACCTTATTATATATGCTCTCCAACCTCAAAAAATACCATATCATCCTAGCCTCCAAATCCCCGCGTCGGCAGGAACTGCTGCGCGGCATGGGCGTGGACTTCGAGATTTTGACTAAGGAAACGCCCGAAAACTATCCAACAGATCTGCCTCTGGACGAGGTTCCGAAATACTTGAGTCTGCAAAAGTCTCTGGCGTTCAGGGATGAAGAACTTCCTGCTGATTATCTGTTGATTACCTCCGACACTGTAGTGATTTGCGAAGGCGAGATTTTGGGCAAGCCAAAAGATAAGGAAGATGCTGAAAGAATGCTACGGTTGCTCTCGGGCAAGACGCATCATGTGGTGACGGGTGTCACGGTGCGCTCGGCAAAGAAAACCGAGTCGTTTGCGGTGCGCTCCAATGTGACTTTTGCCGAACTTGATGACGAGGAAATCAATTATTACATCGAGCATTGCAAACCATACGACAAGGCGGGTGCCTACGGTATCCAGGAATGGATTGGCTATGTGGGCATCAGCGGACTCGAAGGTTCGTTCTATAATGTGATGGGTCTGCCTACACGAAAGCTTTACCAATGCTTGAAGGGGTTCTAATTTGGGATTGCTTCGCAAGAAAAGCTTTGCTTTCAACGTAGTTAAATCTATCAAAATCTATTATTTTTCTTTTACAAGATTTTTCGATTAGATTTTTGAAGGATTTCTTGCCCGAAGGGCAATTCCATTATTGCTTTTTTCTATCTTTGCAAATTATTAGCATAATGATGAGCGAAAAGCGCCCTATAATATTGATTACCAACGATGACGGCTATGCAGCCAAAGGACTGCGGAAGCTGGTCGGATTGATGCGTACCCTCGGCGACGTGGTGCTTGTCTCCACGGATGAGGTGATGTCGGCAAAGAGCCATTCCTGTTCCATCCGCGACAGGTTGTATGTCCGCCTCGTGCATGAGGAAGACGGTTTCAAGGAATACCGCTGCAACGGCACACCGGTCGACTGTGTGAAGCTGGGTTATCAAAAACTGATGTCTGAGCCGCCTGACTTGGTGGTCTCGGGCATCAATCACGGGATGAACGCCGCCACGACGGTGGTCTATTCGGGTACTATCGCTGCGGTCATTGAGGCCTGCATGAACGGCCTTACGGCCATTGGCTACAGCCTTTTCAGCCTCGACCCCGATGCCGACTTCGACCATCTCGACACAGCCATCCTCGAAATCACGAAGAAAGTGCTGAAAGAGGGGCTGCCCAAGGGCATTTGCCTCAATGTGAACTTCCCGAAACGCGGCGAAGAACCCATGAAAGGCATCAAGGTATGCCGTCAGGCGGCGTGCCGCTGGGTGGAATATTTCGAGGATTGTTATGACGAGAACGGAGAGAAGTATTACAATCTGGATGGCGAGTTTGTGAGCGATGACATTGCGCCCGACACGGATTTGTGGGCTTTGAAAAACAACTACGCTTCCGTGGTGCCCACCTGCTTCGATTGGACGGCGCATTCGCAAATAGGGCCAATGAAAACGTATGAAAATATAAATATAGACGCGAGACTTCGAGACACGAGACGCGAGACTGTGGAAAGTCCCGTGTCCCGCAGTCCCGTGTCCCATGTCAAATAATAAGAATCATGAAAATCAAAGATAACTTTTGGCTTGGACTGTTGGTGGGTGCTGCCAGCTTCGGGCTGTTTTTCCTGTTGCTTAGCCTCATCTCTTGGGAGAGCCTCGGTCATTTTTCCGTCCGTGCGCCCTATCTTTTGGCTTTCATCCCTGGCGTTGTTCTGTTTAGGATGATGATGGTGAAGTGGAATCTCGAAAAGATGGGTAAGGGCATACTAGCCGTAACAGTCGTAGGAATGTTGTTGGTATTCTTTCTTGTTTGATAATTTGTAAACCAATGAAATACTATATCATAGCAGGTGAGGCCTCAGGCGATTTGCACGCCTCTAATCTTGTCGCTGAACTCAAGAAGAAGGACAAGAGGGCGGAGTTTCGTGGCTGTGGCGGTGACCTGATGAAGGCCGAAGGTGTCGAGCTGCTCAAACATTACCGCTCGATGGCTTACATGGGCTTCGTGGAGGTGGCGGTCAACCTGCGCAAGGTGTTGGCTAATATCGCCCAATGCAAGAAAGATATCCTTGACTATCAGCCTGATGTCGTTATCTTAGTGGATTATCCTGGCTTCAACTTCCGCATCGCCGATTTTGCCCACAAGCAAGGTCTCAAGGTGGTGTATTACATCTCGCCTCAGGTGTGGGCTTGGAAACGCCGCCGTGTGCGCAAAGTCCAGAGGTCGGTGGATAAGATGCTGGTCATTCTGCCTTTCGAGGAGGATTTCTACAGACGTTATGGTGTGGATGCGACCTATGTCGGCAATCCCTTGCTTGACGAGTTGGCCAAATTCGGCACAGCCAATCGTTCTATCTTTTTGCGTCGCAACAGCCTCGGTGAGAAACGTGAAATCATCGCCTTGTTGCCGGGCAGCCGCAAGCAGGAAATCAAACGTATCTTGCCTGTGATGCTAAAGGTGGTGCCTCGTTTCCCCGATTATCAGTTCGTTGTGGCGGGAGTGTCGTCCATCGACAAGGATTTGTATAAGAATGTCATTGGCAATGCCGACGTTTTCTTGGTGGAGAACCAGACTTACGAGTTGTTGCAAAACTCCAGTGCTGCCCTCGTGACTTCGGGTACGGCTACCCTTGAAGCGGCCTTGTTCAGCGTTCCCGAAGTGGTGTGCTACAAGGCAACGAGCGTCTCTTATCAGCTCGCCAAGTGGATGATCAAGGTGAGGTTCATCTCTTTGGTCAACCTTGTGATGGATAAGGAAGTCGTCAAGGAGTTGATTCAGGGCGACTTGAACGAAGACAATGTCGTCCAAGAGTTGGAAACGTTGCTGCACAATGGCAAGCGCCAACGTCAGCTGCTTGAGGACTACGACGAGCTGAAGGACCGTCTCGGCAACGCTGGCGCTTCGGAAAAAGCTGCATCGGTCATTTGGGAGGTGGCGGCAAAAGGGAAAAAATGAATGAAAGATAGATGACAGAGTACGCCAAATACCCCTTCGTCAGGATGCTGATTCCTTTCGCCTTGGGTGTTTGGTGTTATGTTTGTCTGCCTGCTTTTCACTTGTCGCCTCTGACGACCATTATCATTGCCTTAGCGCTTTTTGCTGTTTGCCTTATCACCGCCTTTTCATTAAAAAGTTATCGTTACCAATGGCTTTTTGGCTCCGTTATGGCGCTTTATTTGGTTTTGACGGGCTATACCCTGGCACGGGTCCACGAGGCTGAGATGCAAAAGGATTACTATAGGAACTTTGAGGCCGATGCCAGCTATTATGTGGCGCGTGTTTACGACCCTCCTACCGAGCGCGAGAAGAGCTTCCGCACGGTTTTGCAACTGGAGTACCAGTTTGGCGATAGTTTACCGTCGCGCCCTGTCACAGGTAAGGTGATGGCGTATTTTGCCAAGACTGATTCTGCCTTTGCCCTGCGTTATGGCGACTTGATTGCCATTCCTGCGTCCATCCGCGAGGTGACACCGCCTTTAAATCCGGGAGAATTCGACTATCGTGCCTATCTGGGCCGCAAAGGTATCACGGGACAGGTTTATCTCAAAGATGAGGACTGGATGGATTTGCAAGTGAACAACGCCAATCCGCTGTATGCTTTCGCCTATTGCTTTCGTGATATCTTGCTGGCTTCGTTGCAAAGCAGTGGACTGAACGACAATGAGTTTGGTGTTGCGGCAGCCATTTTGCTTGGCTATGACGATAACCTCGCTGACGAGGTGCGCAAGAACTATGTGGCGGCGGGTTCCATGCACATCCTCTGCGTGTCGGGCATGCATGTCGGCATCATCTATTTGTTGGCGTCGTTCCTTTTGGGCTTACTCAACCGCAAGAAGTGGCAACAGACCTTGAAGCAGGTGCTTTTGCTCGTTTTGATATGGTTTTATGCCCTCATCACGGGCCTCACGCCTTCCATCCTGCGTGCCTCGTTGATGATTTCCTTCGTCATCATCGGTGAGATGATTTGTCGTCAAGGTTTCATCATCAACACCATAGCCGCATCGGCATTCATTCTGCTTTGTGTCCATCCCTACAACCTGTTTGAAATCGGTTTCCAGCTGTCGTATGCATCGGTGGTCGGCATTGTGGTGCTCCATAAGCCGTTATATAATTGCTTGTATTTCAAGAATAAGCTGCTGGATAAGTTATGGGAGATTACTGTGGTGGTTCTTACGGCACAGGTCGCGACGATACCTTTCACCTTGTTTTATTTCAACCAATTCTCGACGTATTTTGCCCTCAGCAACTTGCTCATGACGCCGATTTCTTTCGTTGTGGTCATCAGCGGCATGGTGCTGCTGTTGGTGTCGTGGATACCTTGTATTGCTGTGTGGGTTGGTTATCTGGTTTGGGGCGCAGTGTATGGGATGAACTGGGTGGTGGCGAAAATCGAGAGTTTGCCTCTGTCGATTATCAAAGGTTTGTATATCAATGAATTTGAGTTTGCCATGCTTTTAGCGGCTTTGCTGCTGCTCCTGATGATGGTCGCCATGCAAAAACGGCGTTTGCTTTTCCCATTGCTTTCGGCTTTGCTTTTGATGATGGTTTCGGTGACGATGCGCTTGTATCATTCTGACCAACAAAATGGGTTGATGGTGTATAGCCTTCGCAACCACACGGCTGTCGATTTCGTCAGGGGAGGGGAGCACGTCCTTTTGGCGGATTCTGCATTGATGGCGGATGAAGGCACCATCGACTATAGCTTGAAAGGAGCATGGGCGCAACGGCATCTTGCGATGCATCCGCAAACCATCGGTTTTGATGAGGACTTTGATAATGGAAGCCTTCGCAAGAAGTCGAATCTGGTTTCCTTTAATGGAAAGCTTATGGCCCTTTGGGATGACGATTGCCGCGTGGGCGATAGCCTTTCCTATCGTCTGCCCGTGGATTATCTCTTGGTGCGTGGGAAGCAGAAACCCGATGTCCAAGCTATTGTGAATGGCTATGATGCCCAGTTGCTCCTCATTGACGGCTCGGTGCCGCGCTATTTGGCTGAGAAGTGGATGACCCAAGCTGAGGCCCTTGATGTGCCTTGCTATAGCTTGCGTGAGGGCGCGTTTGAGGCCGACCTGAGATAAAGTCTTATAATTCCCTTTTTACAATACGCGTTAGGATGGGTGTCTTGATGGCATTGGGCACCATCTTCGACAAGGCGTAGCTGATGGGGTTGATGACGATATGGGGCTTCCCTCGCAGTGTCTGTCGCACGCATTTTCGGGCGATGCTTTCCACTGATTTTAGGGTAAAGCGTCCAAAGCCCCCCTGCCGTTCGATGCGGGCGGTCACCTCGTCGTTGGTGGCCATAGCGCCAGGCGAGCACACGCTGACCGACACAGGCGTGCCTTTTAGCTCCTCGCGAAGCCCGAGCGAAAAGTGGTGGACAAAGGCCTTAGAGGCGGGATAAACCGTTTTGAAACCTGTTGGGGTGTGCGCGGCCATGCTGCCGATGTTAAGCACATAGGCTTGAGGCTGCCGCAGCAGGTTGGGCAACAGGGCGTGGGTGAGCAATGCCGTTCCTTTTATGTTCAGGTCGAGGATGTTTTCGAGGTATTGCGTCGAGGTTTCAACAAATCGGCGGGTGCCACCCGTACCAGCGTTGTTGACAAGCATGAAAACCTGATAGGTTGCGTTGACCTGTTCGGCCAGGCTGGCGATAGCAGCAGCGTCGGTGAGGTCGGCTATGAAGCCAACGGATGGGATGCCGTATTGAGAGGTGATTTCCTCGCAGACCTCATACACCTTGGCGGAGCGGCTTACCAGAATCGTGGGGTATCCTTGCTTGGCCAACTCGATGGCGATGGCCCTGCCTAAGCCTCGGCTGGCACCCGTGACGAGGGCGTAACGGTCGGAGTGCTGTTGTTTCATGGCTTAATATTCTTTTTGTAACACCGTCTGCGGCACAGCATTTCGCTGTCGTAGCGTTGCCAAATGTTAATGGCTTTGTTGTCCTCGAGCTGTTGCGAGGCAATGGCGTCTCGGTAGCCTTTTTCAATAAAGGTGTCCTGAA
The DNA here is from genome assembly GCA_937902805.1 of uncultured Bacteroidales bacterium. Taxonomy (GTDB): domain Bacteria; phylum Bacteroidota; class Bacteroidia; order Bacteroidales; family F082; genus Limimorpha. Next base: position 13,460 of record CALEMB010000168.1, on the reverse strand, counting down.
GCTGCTTGTGGTAGATGAGGTGGATGCCGCTGTTTTTGTATTTTGGCAGCACCCCAGTGAGGTACATGTCGACCTTGTCGTTTTTCCGCAATGCCTTCAGGATGTGATACCAACCCAAAGGCAAGATTTTCCCGTTGGCTTTCCGGAAGGCCTCACTCAACGAGGGCAGGCAGAAGGCAAAGCCGACAAGCTGGCCCTTCTCGTTTTCCAACATGGCCGAAAGGGAAGGGTCGGCCAATTGGAAGAAATCTTTGATGGCCCAGTCGATTTCGGCTTCGGTGAGCGGGATGAAGTTGAAGATGTTGGTGTAGCTTTCGTTGAGCACGGCAAAAAACTCCTTGCCCGACTTGCGAATCTGGCTCTTGTTGCTGAACGTGCGCAACTTGACGTGGTAACGTTGCGAAACCCGCTCTGCAAGCTCGGCAAAACGAGGCGGAAAGGCTTCCACTTTCATCTTGAACTGGACATAGTCGACTTCCTTTTCAAACCCGAGTTGTTCCAGAAGTTGGGGGTAATATGGATAATTGTAGTCGGCGCAAATAGACGGGGTTACGTCGAATCCCTCTACCAGCATGGCTTGTTTTTCCATGTTGGAGAACCTCGAAGGGCCGCAGATTTCCGTAAGGCCTTCTTGCGCGCCCCATTCTTCCACCACACGCACCAAGGCTTTCGCGACTTCGAGGTCGTCGATGAGGTCGAACCAGCTAAAGCGGATCCGTTTTTGGCTTTTCAGTTCGTTACTCTTCCGGTTGATAACAGCGCCAATGCGACCAACCACCTTGCCGTCGCGATAAGCAAGCCAATATCGGGCTTCACAGAACGCCAAGGCAGGGTGCTCGGTCATGGCCTTTAGCTCCGAATGGTCCAAGGGAGGTACGTAATGCGGGCAATCCTTGTACAATTGCTTGGGAAAGGCGATGAAAGTCCGGTAATCCCTTCTGGATTTCACTTCGACAATATCCATTATGGTTTGATGCTTGGTGGTACAAAGATACTGTTTTTTTTGGTTTTTTCGTCATGTATGCGGTCGGATAATCTTTTGTTTTGATGTCATGCGAAAATAAACGATTGTTTTTCAATGTGATACAGAATGTCTTCAAAAATATTTCAAAAAAAGTGAGAAAAAATATTGCCAGTTTCAAAAAAGGTTGTACTTTTGCACCCGCAAAGCAAAGCAATAGAGTTCTTTTTCTGGTTGGTCCGGTAGTTCAGCTTGGTTAGAATGCCTGCCTGTCACGCAGGAGGTCGCGAGTTCGAGTCTCGTCCGGACCGCAAGAGCGCAAGTCCAAAAGACCTGCGCTCTTGTTTTATAAACACATTGTTGAAAACGAAAGAGTTATGTCGTTCATAGATGAAATCAACAGGCGCAGGACCTTCGCCATCGTCAGCCACCCCGACGCAGGTAAGACCACTTTGACCGAAAAATTGTTGCTTTACGGTGGCGCCATTCAGGTGGCCGGTGCCGTGAAGTCGAACAAAATCCGCAAGACTGCCACTTCCGACTGGATGGAAATCGAGCGGCAACGTGGCATCTCGGTGGCCACCTCTGTGATGGGTTTTGATTATAAAGACATCAAAATCAACATCTTGGATACGCCTGGTCACAAGGACTTCGCTGAAGACACTTTCCGTACCTTGACGGCTGTAGACAGCGTCATCGTGGTCATCGATGCCGCCAAGGGCGTTGAGTCGCAGACGGAGAAGCTGGTTGAGGTGTGCCGTATGAGGAATACGCCCATCATCGTGTTTATCAACAAGATGGACCGTCCCGGTAAGGATGTCTTCGAGCTGTTGGACGAAATTGAGGAGAAGCTCAGCCTTCGCCTTACGCCGTTGAGCTGGCCCATCAACATGGGACCGAAGTTCAAGGGTGTGTATAGCATCTACGACAAGAGCCTTTACCTTTTCAACTCCGACAAGCAGCATATCACCGAAGGGATCGCTTTCGACGACCTCAACAATCCCGAGCTGGACAAGATGATTGGCGAGGATGCAGAGACCTTGCGCAACGAGACGGAGCTGGTGCAAGGCGTTTACGACGACTTTTCCCGCGAGGCCTATCTGAACGGCGACATCTGTCCTGTGTTCTTCGGCTCGGCCTTGAACAACTTCGGTGTGAAGGAACTGCTGGATTGTTTCATCCAGATTGCCCCTACGCCTATTGGTCGCGACACGGTGGAACGTCGCATCGAGCCGACGGAGGAGAAGTTCACCGGTTTCGTCTTCAAGATTCACGCCAACATGGATCCCAACCACCGCGACCGCATCGCCTTTGTGCGTGTGGTGTCGGGTCGTTTCGAACGCAACAAGAACTACTTCCACGTGCGTCAACGCCGCGAGCTGAAGTTCTCCAACCCGACGGCTTTTATGGCACAGAAAAAGTCGGTCCTCGACGAGGCCTATCCTGGCGACATCGTGGGTCTTTACGATGCCGGCAATTTCAAGATTGGCGACACCCTGACCGAGGGCGAAATCTTGAACTACAAGGGCATTCCGAGCTTCTCGCCCGAGCAGTTCCGCTATGTGGAGAATGCCGACCCGATGAAGTCGAAGCAGCTGGCCAAGGGCTTGGAGCAGCTGACGGACGAAGGTGTGGCGCAGCTCTTCACAGGCAAGATGACGGGTCGCAAGATTATCGGCACGGTGGGCGAGCTTCAGTTTGAGGTCATCCAATACCGCCTGTTGCACGAGTATAACGCCTCCTGCCGCTATGAGCCGATTTCGCTCTACAAGACCGCTTGGATTACCAGCGACAACGAGGCCCAGCTGGCTGATTTCAAGATGCGCAAGGCTTTGAATCTGGCAGAGGACAAAGAAGGTCGCGACGTCTTCTTGGCCGAGTCGCCCTACGCCCTGCAAATCGCGATGGAGAAGTATCCTGATATCGAGTTCCATTTCACTTCGGAGTTTTAATAGCCTTGCTGCTTCGGGTCACTGCGAGGAACGAAGCAGTCCAGAAATCCTATCTGTTTTGATAAATTGTTCTATCTTTGCAGACAGAAACCAGTTGCCATACGACTACAAAGCCTGAGTATTTGAAAAGAGAAATCGCTGCATTGGACCATGTGAGGGTTATAGCTGTCTTTGTGATATTGCTATGCCATTACTTCCTGTTCAGCGACTTGAACAGCGGCGTGGGTAGATATTTCGCTGGTATAGGCAATATGATGTTTTTCCTGGTTTCGGCTCTACTATATGGACTTAAGTATCCTATTGGGGGACAAGCGATGGATTACAAGCGCTTTGCAGCGAGGCGGGTTGCCAAGATTGGTGCATCGGTTTGGCCGTTTCTCATCATCATCGTAGCACTTTACCTTGTCTTTGGGGTGGAATTTTCATGGATTGATGTCGGACTGAATTTTGTGTTTCTTGGCTATTTGGGCGAACTTCCGGGAAACGAGCATCTGTGGTTCCTGACGGTATTGGCGGCTTGTTATGTCGAGATTATGCTGCTGAAGAGGTTGAACGCAGGCAATCAGATTGTACCATGGGCTCTTCTTGGCGTATCTACGCTGCTGGTGATTGTTGGTGAGCGGTTGGGCATACCCAGCGGAGCTTTTCTCACTTTGGGCTTATACGCTTTCGTGTTCCTGCGAAGCGATTGGTTCCTAAAGAAATCGAAAACCATGAAACTTTGGATGGCAATAGCCATTGTGGTAATCAACATTGCATGTTTTGTGTTGGAGTTTAACGGGTTGTTTGTCCGCTCGCGTTCATTGCACTTCGTCTTTACAGGCTTATGTGGACTTTCTTTGTTAGCGTTGTTGTTGAGGTATGTACCTGATAAAAGCAACAAGGTGATTCCGTTCCTGTGTGGCATCAGTTTTGAGATCTATCTTGTGCACCACACGCTTTGTGCTGGTCCGTTTTTCAGCGTCACACAATGGCCCTGCACTCATGTCGGGAACTTCTGTCTCCTGATAGTCCTTTCCATAGTCTTTGCCTTCATGTTGAAAATAATAGTAAAAGCTTTACGCCTTGGCCGTGATGCGAACTAACGCAAGCGGCAGTCGCGCCAGAAAACGAAGCATATCCGTTCAATCGCGTCAAAGAAGTCGCTATGTATCGATAGTATTCGAACCAAACCAGAGGACTTTGCTATATTAATTCAACTTTTTTCTTGCATCAATTTGTTTTATCCTTACCTTTGCGTTGAAAAACAGTTCAACAGTTAAACAATTCAACAATTAAACATCATCGCTATGGGTAAATTTATGCAAGAATTCAAGGAGTTTGCCATGAAGGGCAACGTCATGGACATGGCTGTCGGTGTGGTCATCGGTGGCGCATTCGGAAAAATCGTTTCCTCGTTGGTGGCTGACATCATCATGCCGCTCATCGGCGCTCTCACGGGTGGCCTCAACTTCACCGACTGGAAATGGGTCCTTCGCGAAGCCGTCATGGATGGCGAGACCGTGGTGAAGCCCGAGCTGTGCCTGACTTGGGGTAACTTCCTGCAAGTCGTCTTCGACTTCATCATCATCGCCTTCTCCATCTTCTTGGTCATCAAGGGCATCAACAAGATGAAGAGACAGCCTGAGCCTGAGCCGGAAGCCCCTGCCGCTCCCGCCGGCCCGACCCAAGAGGAACTCCTCGCCGAGATTCGTGACTTGCTGAAGAACAAGTGATTGCTCTGGGAAGATTGAAAAAAGAATAAGGGCGTACCCCCATCGGGTGCGCCCTTATTTTTGGCTATCAACCCATAAAAATGCATCCAAATAGCCAAAAATAATAATCATTTTTGGCTATATAATGGAAAAATACTACCTTTGCAGCCAGAAATAATTCTGAAGCAATGCAAATAGTAGGCAGAAAAGAAGAAATCAAAGAACTACAAAGAATCTATGATTCAGCGAGTTCTGAGTTTGTAGTGGTCTATGGCCGCCGCAGGGTAGGGAAGACCTTTCTCATTAGGGAGTTCTTCCAGGATAATTTTGTGTATTATGCCACTGGGGTGGCGCGTGGCAACCGGAAAGAGCAGTTGGCCCATTTCCATAATAGGCTGATTCGTTATGGCTCGCCTGACGAGCAGGCCATGCCCGACAATTGGTTTGAGGCTTTTGAACGGCTTGAGGCTTTGGTCGGGAAGTCGAAGAAGAAACGGAAAGTTATTTTTTTGGATGAGTTGCCGTGGATGGATACTCAGAAATCGGAATTTTTGAAGGCCTTGGAACTGTTTTGGAACGAATGGGCATCGGCGCGCAACGACATTGTGCTTGTGGTGTGTGGCTCGGCAGCCTCTTGGATGGTCAACAAGGTCATCAATAATCGTGGTGGTTTGCATAACCGCTTGACGTGCAAGATGAAACTGTTGCCGTTCACCTTGTCGGAAGCCAAAGAATATCTCGAAAGTCAAAAGTTTAAGTGGGATAATATGAGTGTTGCGGAGTGCTATATGATTCTCGGAGGCATACCTTATTACCTGCATCTGCTTGACAAGAGCCGAAGTTTGGCTCAAAATGTGGACAGGCTTTTCTTTGCGGAATCGGCGCTTTTGACGGACGAGTTCGATAACCTTTATAATTCACTTTTCTCGAAATCAGAGGATTATGTCCGCATTGTGGAGACCTTGTCGAAGAAGAAATCGGGCTATACTCGTGACGAAATCGCCAAAGGCTCCAAGCTGAGCAATGGCGGCGGTTTGACACGGAAACTCATCGCCCTTGAACAATGCGGTTTCATCCGAAAATACAAGACCATAGGGGAAGTGCCTTATCTTTATCAACTTTCGGACAGCTTCACCTTGTTTTATTTCCAATTCCTGAAAAACGGTGCCTATTCCGACCATGAGACATGGATGCATTTGTTGACGACGAGCACTTGTACGACATGGCGAGGTTTGGCTTTTGAAAGATTGTGTTTTGCTCATTTGCAACAGATTAAGCAGAAATTAGGCATCTCCGGCATCCTTACCAAAACCTGCTCTTATTATTCAGGGCAAGCGCAAGTCGATATGGTTATCGATCGTGCCGACCGAGCTGTTACGGTGTGCGAGATGAAATTTTCGGAACGGCCTTACCTCATCACAAAGGCGGAATGGGATAAGATTGAAACACGATTGAACGAGGTGCAAAATTACTTCAAGCGTAAGACTTTGTTTTTTGCAATGGTGACTTCTAATGGACTTGTAAAGAACAAATATTCAATTAATTATGTTCGACAAGAAATCACTTTAGATGATTTGTTTTGATATTATTTTTGGCTATCTGACCATAAAAATGCATCCAAATAGCCAAAAATAATCCATTTTTTGGAAATCATCGCCGTTTTCTCAAAAAACACTACATTTGCAGTTTCAAATGGTAGTGCAATGAAGCGTAAGCTGCTGCTCATATTGGGATTCCTGTTCTGCCTTGCCTTCTCTGCAAAGGCGACGCACCAGCGTGCCGCCGAAATCACCTATACCTGGCGCGGCGGCAATGCCTATGAGTTTACGCTGACCACATACAATGTGCCTAACGCGGCTTGGATGCAACGCGATTCCCTGTTCATCAACTGGGGTGATGGCTCCGGAGAGTATGTCCCGCGAACCGAATGGCACAATATGGGCGACGAATGCGTCTTGAATACCTACAGGGCCATTCACAATTATGCTACCACGGGTACTTACACCATCAGTATGGAGGACGCCAACAGAAACTATGGCGTCGTCAACGTGCCCAACTCGGTGATGGTGCCCATGCACATCGAGACGGAGCTGGTCATCAACCCGTTTTTGGGCTACAACAACTCTGTGCAGCTGTTGAACCCACCCTTGGACAGGGGCTGTGTGGGCAAACTCTATCTGCACAACCCCTCTGCCTATGACCCCGATGGCGACAGCTTGAGTTATAGACTGGTCACCTGCAAGGGCTTGGATGGCTATGATATAGAGGGCTATTCTTTGCCGCAAGCATCGCAATCCTTTGACATCGATCCGCTTACGGGTGAGTTGCGCTGGCAGAATCCTGTCGTGCAAGGTGAATACAACGTGGCTATCATGGTGGAGGAGTGGCGGCATGGCGTGAAGATAGGCTCCGTGGTGCGCGATATGCAAATCCTGATTTCGTATTGCGACAACGACCTGCCGCAAATCTATTGCGACGACCAGTACTGCCTCGTAGCGGGCGAGCAACTCGACTTCGTCATCTCAGCCTCCGACCCCAATGGCGACAATGTCACTTTGACGGCTTCTGGAGCGCCTCTTGAGGTGGCGGTGAGTCCGGCTTCACTGACGCCCGAATCGGCTTTCGGCTTGCAGCCTCAGATGGAGTTCCTTTGGAACACCAACTATTTCCATATCCGCAACACACCTTATCAGGTGGTAGTCCACGCCAAGGATGATGACGAGCCTGTCAGCCTGACCAATATCAAGACGATAAGCATCATTGTGATGGCCCCCAAGGTGCAGGGCTTTGCCGCCGACATGCAGGGCCATGATGCGACCTTGTCGTGGCTGCCGTATTCTTGCCCCAATGCGGTGGCGTTGCTCATCTACCGCAAGGCGGGCTGCGACGGCTACGAACCCGATTTTTGTGAAACCGGCATACGCGACGGCTACCAACTCATCGCCACATTGAATGAGACTTCAGCGACCAGTTATACCGATGCCAACCTCTCGCAAGGCATGGCCTACGAATACCGTATCCTTGCCCAGTTCCCCGACGGTGCCTTGAGTATCGTCAGCGATGCGGCCTGCGTGGAGCTGAAAAACGACAGCCCGCTGATGACTCATGTCAGCAACGACAGCATCGACCTTATTTCGGGTCATGTCTTCACCTGCTGGGCCAACCCGAAAGAAATTGACGAACAATATGTTGCGCCATTCAACTACACCTTGACCCGCATCCTCGATGGGGCGACCACAGTCGTTTACGAAGGTGCCGACACGACCTTCCTCGACATCAACCTTGACTTGGCCGAGGTGAGTGCCTTGTCGTATAAGGTGCAGATGCGTGATGCCCGCCAGCAGCTGATGGGGGAGAGCGCGACGGCCTCGGCGGTGATGCTAACGACCAACGGAACCAACGACGAGGCACGCTTATCGTGGACGGAAACTGTACCGTGGCTCATTGACAGCACCCAGGTCTTCAAGGAGGTGGAGAATCATTTCGTAAGAATCGCCTCGGTGACCCATCTCGCCTTCACCGACACCGATGTGGAAAGCGACGCGACCTATCGTTATTATGTCCGTACCTTTGGGCATTACACCCTTGAGGGCATCATGCGGCCTTTGGTCAACTATTCCGCCATCAAGGCGGTCCGCATCGGACACGAAGACCTGGAAGAGGAATTCTCATACGTGTTGCCCAACGTCTTCACGCCCAACGGCGATGGCATCAACGATGTCTTTGAGCCGAAAGTGACGGGCTTGGATTTGATTGTCGGGGCCAAGACGGTCATCTTCAACCGTTGGGGCAACATCCTTTGGGACAGCGACGACCCGCTCATCCAATGGAACGGCAAGAACAAACTGACGAATTTGGATTGCCCGCCAGGGACGTATTTCTATGTTACTGAAATCGACTATATAGGCAAAACGGGCGAGGAACATCTGCGGTTGCAGGGGTCAATTACCATTGTCCGATAAAACATGGTAGAGACGGTGTGCACACCGTCTCTACGAACCAACACAATAAAAAATGACAGACGACAGATTCCAAAACAAATATCGAATAGAATCTGCCCGGGCATCGTGGCATGATTATGATGGAGGATCTTATTTCATCACCATCTGCACCAAAGACCGAGAACATTTTTTCGGAGAGATTGTAGACGGGGAAATGGTTTTGTCTGAAATTGGGATATATGCTGATGAACAATTCAAAAATGTTTCGTCGCATTATCCTTATGCGGAAATCCCTTTGTGGACGATAATGCCAAATCATTTGCATGCAATTGTCATCATTTCGGCAGGTAGAGACGGTGTGCACACCGTCTCTACAACGGAAACATCCTGTCGATGGTTGTCTGATACCGTAAATGAAACCATGCAAGAAATCTCGCATAGAAAAGGCCCGTTATCTGTAGTCGTCGGAGGTTTGAAACGCGCAATAACTCATTATACCAACCAAAACGCCCTCGATTTTGCATGGCAAACCCGTTTCTATGACCACATTGTCCGTGATATTCCTGAAATGAATCGCGTCGCAACCTATATCGAAAACAATGTGGCGAATTGGGTGGACGATGAATTCTATACGCCGTAATAAACCAGTAGAGACGGTGTGCACACCGTCTCTACCAAAAGGATTGTGCACACCGTCTCTACCAAAAGGATTGTGCACACCGTCTCTACCAAAAGGATTGTGCACACCGTCTCTACCAATGGATTCCGATAAATATATCGTTTAATATTTCATCATTTCAATCAGGTCGACCATGCGGTTGGAATAACCCCATTCGTTGTCGTACCACGACATGATCTTCACCATCTTGCCCATCACCATGGTGCTTTGGGCATCGAAGATGCTGCTGTGCGGGTTGTGGATGACGTCGCAGCTGACGATCGGGTCTTCAGTGTATTCGAGCACACCCTTCATCGGGCCTTCGGCGGCTTCCTTCATGGCGGCGTTGATCTCTTCCTTCGTGGCTTCGGTCTTCAGCGTGCAGACGAGGTCGACGAGTGAACCGGTCGGCGTAGGAACGCGTACGGCGATGCCGTCGAGCTTGCCATTCAGTTCGGGGATGACGATACCCACTGCCTTGGCGGCGCCAGTGGTGGTCGGGATTTGCGACATGGCGGCGCTACGGGCACGGCGCAGGTCGCTGTGAGGGCCGTCGAGGATGACTTGGTCGTTGGTGTAGCTGTGGATGGTGGTGATGTAGCCCTGCTCGATGCCGAAACGGTCGTTCAACACCTTGGCGACGGGGGCCAGGCAGTTGGTGGTGCAGGAGGCGTTGCTGACGCATTCCACATCATCGGTGAGGTCGTTGTTGTTCACGCCGACCACGACGGTGGCGTCGATGGCGTCCTTCGAGGGAGCCGAGAGGATGACCTTCTTGGCGCCGTTCTTCAGGTGGTCGCCATAGCCGCCCTTGCTGCTTTCCTTCGAGCGGAACACGCCGGTGGACTCAACCACCACGTCGGGGGTCTTGCCCCACTTGATGTTCAAGGGGGAACGTTCAGCCGTGACGGGGATGCGCTGGCCGTTGACGATGAGTGCGGTCTCGTCATATTCCACGGTGCCAGGGAACTTGCCCTGGGTGGAGTCGTATTTCAACAGGTGGGCCAGCACCTTGGTGCTCGTCAGGTCGTTGACGCCCACGATTTCGAGATTCGGACGTTCGCAGATGATGCGGAACACGTTGCGGCCAATGCGGCCGAAACCATTGATACCTACTTTAATCTTTTCCATCTTTGTAAATTTATGATTTCTAATTAATTACGTTCAATTTTAGTTGTAAAAAAACATGCAAAGTTAGTCATTTTTGTGTTGTCCGCGTATTTCTTCCATCAAAAAGGTGTAAATGTAGGCCGGACTTTGCAAATACAAACCTGTTTTTCGGTCTTTCAGTTTCTCAAAAGTCTTGGAGCTATACACTTTCTCAAAAGCCTCGGACAAGGGCAATTGGTAATCATCTTGCAAGAACGACACCAACGACTCCACATCGCAGTCCATCACAAACTGAAACTCATTCTCGTTCATAATCTCTTCAAATGCTGTATTGCCTTTTCGGTGCAAAAACAATATTGGTTGTTCAACTTTTTGTATTTCATTTCTTTGACCAGTTGCTTTAAGGTGATGATGTGTTGAAGATAACGGTTGATTTGATACACAACGCCATCATCGGCAATCGGCCCTATGACTAGGTCGTAACTATGGGATTCTTGTTGCTTTCTGTCTCGGTTTTTCACGATAAACTCCGCCCATTCCACAGAAATGCCTTCAAAAAGCAACGCTTGCAAATCGTTGGTGTTTTCATCCCATTCATATTTTTGGACGATGGGCGAACCTCCTTCGTTGAAGTTGCACCTGCGCTGGGCCATTTCAATGGCTTGGCTCTCGATGGAGGTCAAATAGAAACCTCGACCAAAGTCCTTGTTCGGCCTGCATTTTGACAAATCTATGCTGTCAAACGCTATGTTGGTGCCATGAAAAAGTATCATTCCAAAGTTCCTCCGTGGCGTTTGCAATAAGAAATCAAGTCGTCGATGGTGTCGTCCAAAGGCAACAGGTGTTCGGCTTGATAGTTTTTGTCAAGCAGTTCCAGTCCGCCGTGAAGATAAAGATAACGGCAAGCCCATTTAGGCTCCAACCCCAACCTTTGCCCAAACTCGACGATGCAACAATTTATGTATCTGATGACTTCCATTGGATTATTTTTTGCAAAATTACGATTTCTTTGCGAAATAGGTTGCTTTATTGCCAAATTTCCTGTTTTTCATTTCGATTTTTTTTTCGTAATTTTGCAGCCACAAAATAGAGGAAACGGAATGAAAAACCTTTCCAATATATTGAATATCAATAAATCAAGCAAAAATTCGGGGGAGTGGGTAAATCTCCTTGCCGAGTCGCCCTACGCCCTCCAGATGGCCATGGAGAAATACCCCGACATCGAGTTCCATTTCACTTCGGAGTTCTGATTTTTTTGGAAAAACACGTTTTTTCATTGAATTAGGCCACGTATTGCCCCATGAATTTTGTATCTTTGCACCTTTGAAAAGGTACAAAACCGCAAACCAATGTTCATCCAAGACATACCTTCAGGCCAACTGCTTTATATCATGCTCTATGGCGGAGCGGCCATGGCTGCCCTCATCGCCTTCGTCTATCTGCTGCTGCGCAGGGGCAACGCCTTTGCGCCCGACGTGACGCCGCCGCTGGCCATGCGCCGCTGGGCAGTGGCATTCTTTGCCGTGACGTGTTTGGGCCATTTTTGGTGGCTCCTTCTATACTTCCGTTCTAACGACATCAACTCTGTGGACGGCATGGTGGTTTCGTTGCTCGACTGCGTGGGGCTGCTCACCACTATCGCCGGCATGCTGTTTGCCATGCTCCAAGACCGCAAGCGACCTGTCTGGCCCGTCGTCGTGGCGATTTTACCATACGCGGTGCTCCTGGCGCTGAACCTTGTCTTCCCCGATCGTCGTTTCTATGACATCGCCATCGCCTGCATCTTGTTGTTCTACGTGCTCTTTATCATATATATGGTGTTCGCTGTCAGGCAATACAGGCAGTGGCTGCGCGACAACTACGCCGACTTGGAGCATAAGGAGGTCAGGCAGAGCTATATGCTCATCGTCGTCGTCTCGCTGCTGCTCATCCTCTTCTATATGTGGGACACCCGCTACATGGTCATCAGCTTTATCGTGCAAGCCATCGAAATCCCGTTTTTCGGTTTCCTGCTGTGGCGTGTGGAAACGCTGCAACAATTGGATGGCACGCCAGTAGAAGCCACGGAAGAAGCCCCTGCGGAACAGGAAGATGATGATGCGTCACCGTCAGACGCTCCCTCCGGCATCGGGCAACTGCTTGAGCTGCATTGCGAGGGAACCCAGCTGTATTTGCAGCACGACCTCTCCCTTTCCCAACTCTCGCAGGCCATCGGCACCAACCACTACTATCTGAGCCAGTATTTCACCCAGCAGGGTCTGACCTACAACGCCTACATCAACGGGCTGCGCATCCGCCATTTTGTCAATCTCTATAATGAAGCCGTTGCCAACCAACGTTCCTTCACCGCGCAACAACTGGCCAGCGAGAGCGGCTTCAGGAGCTACAGCACCTTCAGCACCGCCTTCAAGCAACGCATGGGACAGACCGTGACGGCCTGGATGCGCGGTCAGGGGCAGTAGGGAGCTGCCCCAATGACTTTTAGATTCCGCAAAAACGGATTTGCAGAATTTGCAAAACAGTTTCAAAATCTGCAAAAAAAAATAAAACGGTTAGTTGCAAAATCTGCAATTTTTGCGGAATCCGCAAAACTTTTATCGGGATTTGCAAAACCTCTGTTTTGGGGTTTTTGAGGCGCTTTTCATATAAGAAAATGTACTACTTTTGCACGTCTTTAAGCAAGAGGTATGGCCGAGTTGAAGGCCGAATAATCTTGAAAAACGTTATTAAATTTTGAATCTTTAAATCAAATTTCAAATCTTTAAATCTTTAATTTTAAATCCTAAAAACAAATGTTCAGAAACTACAACAAACGAAAAGTCATCGTGCTTTGCCTTGGGCTTGCAGCCATGACGATGCTGCCCCAATGGGTGTCCGCTCAAGATAATGGCGGGTCGGGCACTCAGGCATGGTCTGGTAAGAGTTTATTAGGCAGGGACGGATCGGGAAATGGCTACAGTGTCTCGACAGGACAAGGCGACGGCGGTAGCCATGCCGGATCCTTCGTGTCATTATTTGGCAGGGAAACCGCGGGAGGAGGCTCAGGCAGCGGCTACAACATTGGCGTCGGAATGTTCGGCGGCAACGGCGGCCAAGCAGGCGGCAACTACGGGATTAACATCGGAACGATGGGAGAAGATCCTC
>CALEMB010000167.1 GCA_937902805.1 uncultured Bacteroidales bacterium | reverse complement strand
TCGAAGGCCTCGTAGAAGTGCGGCATCGAACCCAGTGTGCGGTTGACGCGGGCTTCAGCGGGTGAGTGAACGTCGGTCTTCACTTGGCGCTCGATATATTTGTCTCTCGAGTTGTTGCGCCAGATGGTGCCGTAACTGATAAAGAAGCGCTGGGCAGGAGTGAAGCCGTCGATGCTTTGGTTGGCCTTGGCTTCATCGGTCATTTGGTAGGCATCCCATGAGATATTGAGGCCGCCAAGGTCTGCGATGTTTTCACCAAGGGTGAGTTCTCCATTGATCTGGTAACCTCTCACCTGGGACTCATTGAACAGCTTGACGAGTTGTGCGGTGCGCTCGTTGAACTTGGTGGCATCTTCTTCAGTCCACCAATTGTTGAGGTTACCCTTTTCGTCGTACTTGCAGCCTTGGTCATCGAAGCCGTGGGTCATCTCATGGCCGATCACCACGCCAATGCCACCGTAGTTGACGGCATCATCAGCGTCCATGTTGAAGAACGGGGGCTGAAGGATGGCGGCAGGGAACACGATTTCGTTCATCTCGGGGCTGTAGTAAGCGTTGACGGTCTGAGGTGTCATGAACCATTCTTCCTTGTCGACAGGCTTGCCGATCTTGGCCATGTCAATTTCGTTTTCGAAACGGATGGCGCGATGTACATTCTCGAAGTAGGACTCGGGTGTGACCTCGTACTTGCTGTAGTCTTTCCACTTGTCGGGATAGCCGATCTTCACATTGAAGCAGTCCAGTTTGTGCAGGGCCTTAGCCTTGGTTTCGTCGCTCATCCAGTCGAGGTTCTTGATGCGTTCGCCAAGAGCCGTGCGCAGGTTACCGACGAGGTTCAGCATGCGCTCCTTGGCTTCGGCGGGGAAATGTTTCTCGACATAGAGCTGGCCGACAGCTTCGCCGAGGCAACCAGAGGTGGCACTGAGGATGCGGCGCCAACGGGGCTGTTGTGCTTCCTGACCATAGAGGTAGTTGCCGTAGAAACGGAAGTTTTCTTCGTCGAGGTCAGAACTCAGCATGGAGGCGCTTGACGTGATAATCTTCCACTTCAGGTAGTCCTTGATGGTGTTTAGGTCTGTGTTGAGGATGATTTTGTCGACAGCGGCGATAAAGTCGGGCATGCCCACATTGAGGGAGTCGAAAGCAGGAGCGCCAGCGGCATCGAAATACTTGTCCCAGTTGAAGTTGGGTGTCGAAGCCTGAAGTTCTTGGCGGCTTCTCTTGTTATAGGTGCGGTCGGGGTCGCGGCGTTCCACACGGCTCAGTGAGTTTTTAGCCAGCTGCGTCTCCATGGCAAGGATGTTCTGGGCCTTTTTGGCGGCCTCAATGGAATCGGTGCCCGTAAGTTCAAACATCTTGGCGACATGTTCAACATACTTGTCGCGCATCTCTTGTGTTTCGTCAACGAGGTAATCGTCGCGGTCAGTGAGGCTCAAGCCACCTTGATAAAGGTGCATGATGACCATGTCGGCATTCTTCGGGTCGGTGCTGCCACCGGCATTGAAGAATCCGCCGACACCATTGCTGTGCATCTCTCCGAGAAGTTCAGCCAAATCAGCTTTGTCGTTGAGGGCGTCGACCATCTCAAAATAGGGCAGAAGCTCGCTGTAGCCACGCTCGTTGATGGCCACAGTGTCCATGCCGGCATTGTAGAAGTCGCGAATCTTTTGGGCGACGCTGCCTTGTGCCGCATTGGCATCTTTCGATACCTCATTAATAATGTCTTGGATGAGGATTTCGTTGTGTTCGTCGATCTCGGTGAAGGCTCCGTAGGTGGAGTATTCCTCTGGTATCGGGTTGTTCTTCAGCCAATTGTTGTTGGCGTAACGGAAGAAGTCATCGGCAGGGTTGATGCTGGTGTCCATATTGCTCAACTCAATGGCGGGGACAACTTCCTTTTTCGGTTCTGGGGTTTCGGCTGGCTTTTGTGCGCAGCCTGCTGCCAATGTGCTTAAGATCATCATGGCGTAAACGTTTCTTTTTTTCATTGTTATTTAAAATTGTTGGTTCAAAATTTCAAGGTTTTGTACGCATGCAATGCGTCTCTACAACTCTCAACTCTCAACTCTAAACTCTAAACTAATCAAAGGTCTCCTTCCAATTTCAGCTCCGCTTGTAAAGTCCTCAAAAACGGACGTTCCTCCGCCATTTTCTCGAACTTGTCCTTGTCGGTGTAGGCATCGATTTCGGCAGGTCGTTCCATCACCTCTGGCTTGAGTTGGAACTGGTTGTTGTGCAGACTTTGTTTCAGATGGTGTCTCAAGGCGCTCATGCCTTCCGTGTCGCGTTCAAAAAGCAAGTTGTCAACGTTGAAGTGGATTTCCGAGTTGCCTATTAATTTAGGTGTGTATTTGCCCAAGGCCGCAGCGAAATTTGGCGAGACATTCTTATAGCGATTGACGAAGTCGCTCCATGCTGCGCCCAGTTGATCTTGAGTGAACGGCGTGTTCCAGGTCTCTTCTTTTTCCTCAGTCTTCTGTTCCGCCTGCTGCATGGCTTTGTGGATGCTGATGCTGCTGGTGGTGCCACGAGGACGAAGGGTAGGAGTAGGAGAAGACTGTTGAACTGTTGATGGTTGAACTGTTGGATTGCTTGGCTGTTGGGCTGATGGTGTTGGTTTCGGCCCTTCGACGGGCTCAGGGACCTTGGGCTCAGGGACCTTAGCGGGCTGAGCGGTCGTTGAGCTTGTCGAAACGCCGCTTTGAACCGGCTGAGTCGCAGGCCTATTCTGTGGCATTTGCACTGGCTGTGCTTGTGCTGCGGGCAAATTCAACGCCTGGCTGCACAAGGCGCACATCTTCAATAAAGCAATCTCCAGATGCAGACGTTTGTTATTGGCGGCACGATAGTCGATGTCGCATTTGTTGTTGATTTCCAATGCCCTGATAAGGAAAGGCATGGGGCATGCTTGTGACTGCGACAGATAACGTTGCCTTAGCTGCTCGCTGACTTCCAAGAGTTGCACCGTGCTCGGGTCCTTGCACACCATGAGGCTTCTCAAGTGGTTGCCCATGCCACTCACAAAATGCTGTGGCTCAAAGCCCTTACTGATGATGTCGTTCAAGATAAGGAGGATGTCGCTCGTCTCGCCGCGCAAGACATGGTCGACGATTTGGAAATAATAGTCGTAATCCAACACGTTCAGGTTGTCAATGACATCCTTATAAGTGATGTTCTTTCCCGAAAAACTCACCATCTGGTCGAAGATGGAGAGCGCATCGCGCAAGGCACCGTCGGCTTTTTGGGCGATGATGTTGAGTGCTTCCGGCTCGGCGTTGACATTTTCGCTTTGGGCAACGTACGCCAAATGCTTAGCAATGTCGTCTACTGTAATGCGCTTGAAGTCAAAGATTTGGCAACGCGATAGAATGGTTGGGATAATCTTGTGCTTCTCTGTCGTGGCCAAAATGAATTTGGCATACGCAGGCGGCTCTTCCAAAGTCTTCAGGAAGGCGTTGAAAGCTGCTGCCGACAGCATGTGAACCTCGTCAATGATGTATACCTTATACTGACCGATTTGTGGCGGGATGCGCACCTGATCCACCAAACTGCGGATGTCTTCGACAGAGTTGTTTGAAGCGGCGTCCAACTCGTAAATGTTGAACGAGGCGTTGTTGTTGAAGGCACGGCACGACTCGCATTCGTTACAGGCCTCCATGTTTTCGGTGGGGTTGAGGCAGTTGATGGTCTTGGCCATGATACGGGCGCAAGTGGTCTTACCCACACCACGTGGACCGCAAAACAGGAAAGCTTGCGCCAAGGTGTTGTTGCGGATGGCGTTTTTTAAGGTGTTGGTGATGGAGCCTTGCCCCACGACAGTGTCGAAGGTGATGGGCCTGTATTTCCTTGCGGATACGACGAAATTCTCCATTTTTCGGGTAGCATTAATTCTGCAAAAATACAACTTTTCGGCTTTGCTTCGGCGAAGATGCAACATTTAGATCG
>CALEMB010000166.1 GCA_937902805.1 uncultured Bacteroidales bacterium | reverse complement strand
CGTCTCGCAGTCTCGCGTCTCGCAGTCTCGCGTCTCGCAGTCTCGCGTCTCGCAGTCTCACGTCTCGCAGTCTCGCATCTCGCAGTCTCGCATCTCGCAGTCTCACGTCTCGCAGTCTCGCGTCTTTGAATAATCAACGCATAAATAAGGCTCCCCGCGATGGCGGCGAGGATGACATAAGCGGGCGAGATTTTGCACCACCAAATCAGAAACGCCGCAGCGATGGGGATGATGGCAGTCTTCCAAGTCACCTTGGCCGATTTGATCATACGCAGGGAAGGGGCGAGGATGAGGGCCACCACACAAGGACGGATGCCCTTGAAGATGCGCTCTACCACTGGGTTTTCACGGTACTCGTGGAAGACCGTGGCCAACAGCAGGATGATGGTGATGGACGGGATGATGGCACCCAGCATGGCGGCAAAAGCGCCTTTCGTGCCAGCCACGCGATGCCCGACATACAAAGCTGTGTTGACAGCAAAAACGCCCGGCAATGACTGCACCACAGCAATCATGTCCCAAAACTCGTCAGTCGGAATCCATTTCTTCTGGTCGACGACGGCTTTCTCCACCATCGACAGCATGGCATAGCCGCCACCGAGGGTGAAAGCCCCGATTTTGAAGAAGGTAAGGAACAGTTGCAGCGGTTTTTTCATGGTGCAAAATTAAGAATTTGTTTCGTATGAAAAAAATTAGTACGTTTGCGGACTATTTCAAAACATGATATTATGACTTTTCTAGATGTTTCCGTAATGACCTTTGACCGGCCTGAGGCTTGGCAATGGTTGATTCAGTTTTGTATTCTCGCCACAGCTTTGTTGCTGGGTAATGTGCTGAGAACCAAAGTCCCCTTCTTGAACAAGAGCCTGCTGCCCTCGGCTTTGCTGGGCGGCTTGCTGCTGTTGATTTTCAAGCAGATCCCTAACTGCCGTGAACTCATCAACAAGCCGATGATGGAAATCGTGACTTATCACGCCCTGGGCTTGGGCTTTGTGGCTTTGGCCTTGAAGAACAACAAGATAGAGTCGAAGTCCACCACGATGAAGGTGATTGAGACGGGTGCGTTGACGGCTTCCACCTACGTCATTCAAGGTATCGTCGGTTTGATTGTCTCCATCATTTTCTTCCTTGTCGGCAAGAAATTGTTCTATGCTGCAGGTCTGTTGTTGCCCATGGGCTTCGGTCAGGGACCGGGGCAGGCCTTGAACTTCGGCAAGATATTTACGGGTTGGGCCAGTCAGCAGGGCATCGACTTCCCTGGTGCCGACTTTGGCCTTTCCATCGCCGCCACGGGCTTCATCGTGGGCAGCGTGGTGGGCGTCATTTATATGAATATCCTGCGTAGAAAAGGCATCCTGTCGAGAAAGAAAATCGCTGACGCACAGGTAAATAAGTTGGAAGATTACGAAGGCCAGGGCGAGATTCCCGATGCCGAGTCCATCGACAAGCTTTCGGTGCAAATCTGCATGGTGCTGTTCGTCTATTTCCTCGTCTATCTGTTCACCAACTGGATTCAGGGTATGGAGTTGGGCAAATTCGGCACCAACACCTTGAAACCCATGCTTTGGGGCTTCAACTTCCTGCTGGGCACCCTGTTCGCCATCTTCTTCAAATGGATCTTGAACCGTTTCAAGAAGGCCAGATTGATGAGCCGCGAGTACATCAACAACTATATGCTGAACCGTATCAGCGGTTTCTGCTTCGACATCATGATTGTGGCGGGAACGGCGGCCATCAACTTTGAGGAGCTTGGCAAGTTTGTGTTGCCTTTCGCCATCATCGTCACCTTGGGCTCTATCGCCACCTTCTTCTATGTGCTTATCATCAGCAAGCATCTGTATCCCGACTACAAATATGAGGGCTTCTTCTCGATGTTCGGCATGCTGACGGGCACCGCCAGCAACGGCATGATCCTGCTGCGCGAAATCGACCCGAAGTTTGAGACGCCTGCTGCCAACAACCTCGTCTTGCAGTCTTTGGTCGCCATCGTCTTGGGCTTCCCGGTGTTGCTGCTGATGGGCATTGCGCCTCAGAGCTTGCATTCCGCCTGGATTACCTTGGGTATTCTGGTGGTCTTCTGGGTTGCCTTGACGGTCTTCATGCTAAGGACAAAGATTTTCAAGCGGAAGAAAAAAGATTGA